>CALWSG010000049.1 GCA_944384155.1 uncultured Lachnospiraceae bacterium
AAGAGTAGTATAATAACCTTGTCAAAAAAATGTAAAAATTATTATATAAGGGAGGCTAAAAACTATGAAGAAAAAGTTTTTAACTTTAGCACTGACAGCTTCAATGGTGCTTGGAAGTGCATTTAGTGCATTCGCGACCACAATATCAGGAGCGTGGTGGACAGCATGGACAGAGGGATACGAAATTGCAGATGGTGCCACAGTAGAATTTGATATTGATGTAAAGGGCGGAGATTTGGTATGGAATAATGTTGCAGCAGTGTTTGTAAATTCAAAGACAACAGGTACTCAGGCTCCGGCAGATGAAGTAGGTGCAGATTATAAAGAGTATGCCGTAATTCGTGGTGATAACTGGGGATGGGGCGGAGGAGATAATAAGTCCCTCTCAGGCGGAGATATTACATATGAAGGTGGTGTTGCTGATTTAGGTGATGCTGACTTTATTGCAACAATGAAGGATTGCCATATCGATGCAACAATTACTAGAAGCGGTAATGACATTACTATGGTGTACAATGGAACAGGTGCAAACGGCATGACTTTCACAAGAACTGCTAAGTTCTCTGAGGATATGAGTGCAGGTTCTTATGTATTCTTTGTAAGTGACAATGCAGAAGTAACAGTAACAAAGGTAGAATCTGGTGCACCAGCAGAAGATACAACAACAGCAGCAGAAAACGAATCAACAACAGTGCCAAGTTCTAATGGAAAAGACCCTGAGGTAGAACCAACAACAGTGCCAAGTTCTAATGGAAAAGACCCTGAGGTAGAACCAACAACAGTGCCTAGTTCTAATGGAAAAGACCCTGAGGCAGAGCCAACAACAGGAGAGGAAAATACTTCAGGTTCAGCTGCTGAGGATGAAGCAGGCGTTGTGTCAGCAGAAGTTGTAGCAGAGATAGCTAAGAGTGCAGTAGTAGAAGGTGCTCCAGAGGGTGCTAAGCTTGAGGTAAACGCAATAGCAGCAGACTCAGAAGAGTATTCTTTAGCTAAGAAGTTTGTTACAGACGAATTAAAGGCTAAAGCATGGGCAGTATTAGACCTTAAGCTTGTTGATGCTGAGAACGCAGTTATTCAGCCTGACGGAAAGGTTAAAATAACACTTCCTGTATTTGAAAACATTAAAGATGCTAAGTACGTTGCAGTATATAGATTAGATGACAGCAAATTTACACACCTTTCAACATCAGAAGTTAAGGATGGAAAGTTCACATTTGAGACAGACCACTTCAGCACATACTTATTTGCATCAGTTGACAATCCTGCAACAGACAGTACAGTAGACGGAAGCGAAACAACAACAGGTGATACGGCTCCTATAGCAGGTATGATGGTAGCAGCTTTAGCAGCAGTAGGTGCAGTTGTGTTAGTATCAACAAAGAAGAAAAATGCATAATTAGATTTACATACTGATTATTATAAGGATTGTGTAAAGCATTTTGCTTGACATAATATATACAAAAGATAAAGAAAAAAGAAAAAGAGAAGGCTGATGTCTATGCATCAGCCTTCTTTATTTTTTGTGTAGGACTATAGTGTTTATATTTTATTCACATTTTGTACTTAATTTTTCTGTTGAACATATATTAAATGAGTGTTACAATAAATAAGTTATAAAAAAGTAATAATCGTAAGAAAAAGTAAGGAAGGGCAGAACATGGGACTTATTACAAAAATTATAGGAACACACAGTGAAAGGGAAATAAAAAGAATAAATCCCTTAGTTAATAAGATAGAGGGATTAAGAGATAAAATGATGTCACTTACAGACAGTGAGCTTCAGGCAAAAACAGCAGAATTTAAAGAGCGGTTAAAGGATGGAGAAACACTTGACGATTTGCTTCCGGAGGCGTATGCCGTGGTAAGAGAGGCAACAAGGAGAGTAATACATCAGGAGCATTACAGGGTTCAGCTTATAGGAGGTATTATTCTTCATCAGGGACGTATTGCGGAAATGCGTACAGGTGAAGGTAAAACGCAGACATGTCTTCTTCCGGCATACCTTAATGCCTTGGAAGGAAAGGGAGTTCATGTAGTTACGGTAAATGATTACCTTGTTCACCGTGATGCCCAGGAGATGGGTCAAATCCACAGATTTTTAGGTCTTACCGTAGGCTATATAACAAATGGAATGGACAACAAAGAACGCAGGGAAGCGTATAATTGTGATATAACATATGTCACAAACAATGAGCTTGGATTTGATTATCTTAGGGACAACATGGTTATATATAAAGAGCAGCTTGTGCAGAGAGGACTTCATTATGCAATAATCGATGAGGTGGACTCTGTGTTAATCGATGAGGCAAGAACACCTCTTATAATATCAGGACAGAGCGGAAAATCCACAAAGCTTTACGAGGCATGTGACATTCTTGCAAGACAGCTTGTAAGAGGCAAGGAAACAGAGCTTAGTAAAATGGATATTATAATGAAAGAGGAAAGGAAGGAAGAGGGAGACTTTGTCGTAAATGAAAAGGATAAGGTGGTAAATCTTACTGCCGAGGGTGTGGCAAAGGTAGAAAGATTCTTCCAGATAGAAAATCTTGCAGACCCTGAAAATGTAGACATACAGCATAATATTATACTTGCACTTCGTGCCCATAATCTTATGTTTAAGGACCAGGATTACGTAGTAAAGGATGATCAGGTATTAATAGTAGATGAATTTACCGGACGTATTATGCCCGGAAGACGTTTTTCCGACGGACTGCATCAGGCAATAGAGGCAAAGGAGCATGTAAAGATAAAAAGGGAAAGCAAGACTCTTGCAACTATTACATTCCAGAACTTCTTTAACAAATATGACAAGAAAGCAGGAATGACAGGTACGGCTCTCACAGAGGAGCAGGAGTTTAGAAATATATATGGTATGGACGTAGTGTCTGTTCCTACAAACATGCCTGTTATACGAATAGATTGGGATGATGCGGTATATAAGACGAAGAAAGGCAAGCTGAATGCAGTAGTGCAGGAAATAATAGCAAGCCGTGATAAAGGGCAGCCAGTTCTTGTGGGCACAAAAACCATTGAGGCATCAGAGGAGCTTAGCCGTATGCTTGTTAAAAACGGTGTTGAGCATAGAGTTTTAAATGCCAAGTTCCATGAGCAGGAGGCTGAAATTATTGCGGAGGCAGGTATTCACGGGAAGGTGACTATTGCAACAAACATGGCAGGACGTGGTACGGATATTAAGCTTGATGATGAGGCAAGAGCTGCGGGAGGACTAAAAATAATAGGTACAGAGCGTCATGATTCAAGACGTATAGACAATCAGTTAAGAGGACGTTCAGGACGTCAGGGTGATCCGGGAGAGTCAAGATTTTTCATATCTTTAGAGGATGATATTATGAGACTTTTTGGCTCAGAGAGAATGATAGCTGTGTTTAATGCCACAGGAGTTGGGGAAAATGACAGAATAGAGCATAAGATGCTTTCCAACGCTATAGAAAAGGCACAGAAGAAAATCGAAAATAATAATTACGGTATAAGAAAGAATCTGTTAGAATACGATCAGGTAATGAATGAACAGAGAGAAATTATATATAAAGAAAGACGCCGTGTTCTTGACGGAGAGAATATGAGAGACGTTATTTACAATATGCTTACTGAAACAGTGGAAGCAGCAGTAAATATGTGTATCTCTGATGACCAGCCGTCAAGCGAGTGGAATCTTGCGGAATTAAACGAGATACTTCTTCCTAATATTCCTATGGAGCCTGTAACCATGACAGAAGAACAGCGTACAAAGGGAATGAAAAAAGCCGAGCTTATTCATACATTAAAGGAGGAGGCAGTAAAGCTTTATGAGGCGAAAGAAGCAGAATTTCCTGAGCCGGAGCATATAAGAGAGCTGGAGAGAGTAGTGCTTCTTAAAACCATTGACAGAAAGTGGATGTCACATATAGATGATATGGAGCAGCTTCGTCAGGGTATTGGCTTACAGGCATACGGACAGAAAGATCCTCTTGTTGAATACAGAATAAGCGGTTTTGATATGTTTGATGAAATGACAGCGGCTATTCGTGAGGAAACAGTAAAAGTACTTCTTCATGTAAGGGTAGAGCAGAAGGTAGAAAGAGAACAGGTGGCAAAGGTTACGGGAACAAACAAGGACGATACATTAGTAAAGGCACCTGTTAAGAGAGAAGAAAAGAAAATATATCCAAATGACCCATGTCCATGCGGCTCAGGCAAGAAATATAAGCAGTGCTGCATGAGAAAAATATAAAGGAAGTGATAATAGTGGTAGAATTAGACCAGTTTAAGTATAATTTAAACACATATAAGCAGCCATTACAGGAATTGAGGGATTCACTTTGACTTAGCCGGCAAAGAAGATAAAATTAAGGAGCTGGAGGCAGCAATGGAGGCTCCGGATTTTTGGAATGATACTGAAAAGGCACAGGAGCATATGAGAAGTCTTAAAGCACTTCAGGGAGTCGTTGAGGAGATTAAAAGGATACAGATATTATATGACGATGTGGAAACCTTAATTGAAATGGGATACGAGGAAAATGACTCCGCTATACTGCCGGAAATAGAAAGCTCTATGGATGAGCTTGTCCAAAGTCTTGATAAGCTTAGAGTTACAACTCTTTTGTCAGGTGAGTATGATAAGGACAATGCAATTCTTACTCTCCATGCAGGTGCAGGAGGAACAGAATCCTGTGATTGGGCATCTATGTTATACAGAATGTATGTAAGATGGGCAGAGAGGAAGGGATATAAGGCAGAGGTTCTTGACTTCCTTGACGGAGATGAGGCAGGGTATAAATCTGTTACTTTGCAGATAACCGGGGAAAATGCCTATGGATATCTTAAAAGTGAAAAGGGAGTTCACAGACTTGTGAGAATATCCCCATTTAATGCGGCGGGAAAACGTCAAACCTCATTTGTGTCATGTGATGTTATGCCTGATATAGAGGAGGATATTGAGGTTGAAATAAACGAGGATGATTTAAAAATAGACACATACAGGTCAAGCGGAGCAGGAGGCCAGCACATAAATAAGACATCATCCGCGGTAAGAATCACACATTTGCCTACTAATATTGTGGTGCAGTGTCAAAATGAGCGTTCTCAGCATAAGAATAAGGATAGGGCGATGAAAATGCTCAAGGCAAAGCTTTATATGCTGAAGCAGCAGGAAAATGCCGAGAAGTTATCGGGTATCAGAGGAGAGGTAACAGATAACGGCTGGGGAAATCAGATTCGTTCGTATGTTATGCAGCCATATACTTTGGTAAAGGATCATAGGACAAATGAGGAGTCGGGGAATGTGCAAAGTGTCCTTGACGGAAATATTGACGGTTTTATAAGTGCCTATTTAAAATGGATAAATTTAAATGGCAATGATGGCAATAAATAAATACAAAGGAGGTATTTGAAATGGAAGAGTTTAAGCCTGTAGTATTCAGGGTAGGAGCACAAAAGTTTGGGGTGGATATAAATATAGTGAGGGGAATTGAAAAGGAGCAGGATATAGTAGATGTTCCAAATACGGCAGAGTATATTAAGGGGATAATCAATTTGAGAGGTGATGTAATACCTGTATACAGCCTTAAGAAGAAATTTCATATGCCTGATGATAAGTGTGATGAGCCTCAGTATATTATTGTTATGATAAAAGGAAGTCTTATGGCACTGGAAGTAGATGGCGTAGAGGAGATACATAATGTAGAGGAAGATATGCTGCATCAGGTTCCGGCGGTTATAAGTGACGGGGATACATCTTATATGCAGAGTGTGGTAAGCTTAGGAAAAGAGCTTGTTATTATAATCAACATTGACAGGCTTCTTTCCGACAGTGAATATGAAAAAATGGATAAATTAGTGAAAAATCAGTAAAAATAGTTGAAGTTCCCGTTTTATTGTGGTAATATCTGTCTGGTAAGCACAAGTGTATTCCGCATGCGGACAAAAGCAAAGGAAGAAGCAGGTAATGAGTGAAGAAAACAAATACTATTTAATTAAACAAAGAGCAGTTCCGGAGGTTTTGCTGAAGGTTCTTAAGGCAAAACGACTGTTGGAAACGGAACGTGCCCTGACTATTCAGGAGGCAACAGAGAGAGTAGGACTGGGGCGAAGCTCTTTTTATAAGTATAAGGATGACATATTTCCGTTTCACGAAAATGTAAAGGGAAAAACCATTACATTTGTTTTGCAGATGGATGACGAGCCGGGGATGCTGTCAAAGGTATTAAAGCTTATAGCGGAGTATAAGGCAAATATACTCACTATACATCAGACTATACCAATAAACGGTGTGGCATCACTTACGTTTAGTGTGGAAATACCTGCAGAAAGTGATATATCAGGAATGATTGAAGAACTGGAAAAGCAAAGTGGAATGCATTACGTAAAAGTGCTGGCAAGAGAATAAATAAGCGAGGTAAATGACATGATAAATGTTGCAGTTTTGGGATACGGTACAGTAGGTTCAGGAGTTGTAGAGGTACTGAACACCAATAAGGAAAGTATAGCAAAGAGAGCAGGAGACGAAATCAATATTAAGTATGTGCTTGATTTAAGAGATTTTCCGGGAGACCCTGTAGAAAAAGTCTTAGTGCATGATTTTGATACTATTATAAATGATGATGAGGTTGATATTGTGGTTGAAGCCATGGGAGGAACAAACCCTGCCTATAAGTTCGCAAAAGCATCCTTGGAGAGAGGAAAGAGCTACTGCACCTCCAACAAAGAGCTTGTGGCAAAATACGGACCTGAGCTTTTAGAACTGGCAAAGTCAAAGGGAAAAAACTTTCTTTTTGAGGCAAGCGTTGGCGGAGGCATTCCTATCATAAGACCTTTAAATCAGTCTCTCACGGCAGATGAAATAATGGAAATTACAGGTATCTTAAACGGCACAACAAATTACATACTGACTAAAATGTCAAAGGAAGGACTTGATTTTGATACTGTTTTAAAGGAAGCACAGGACTTAGGGTATGCGGAAAAGAATCCTGAGGCAGACGTGGAGGGCTACGATGCATGTAGAAAAATAGCAATACTTTCGTCCCTTGCATATGGGGAACATGTGGACTACGAGGATATCTATACGGAGGGAATAACAAAGATTACAGATGCAGACTTTAAGTATGCAATGAAGTTGGGGTATACAATAAAGCTGTTCGGCAAGAGTAAGAGAGTAGATGACAAGTTCTATGCAATGGTTGCTCCTTTTATGATTAACAGTGATAATCCTTTATACAGTGTCAACGGTGTGTTAAATGGTATTCTTGTTAAGGGCAATGTTATTGGAGATGTGATGTTTTACGGTGCAGGGGCAGGAAAGCTTCCTACAGCCAGTGCCGTTGTGGCAGATGTTGTAGATGCGGCAAAGCATATTAAGACAAATATTATGACAATCTGGAGCAGCAAAAAGCTTGTTCTGGATGATATAAAAAATTCAAGAAAACAGTTTTTTGTGCGTGTGGAGGGGGATAAGGCTGCAAGGCTTGAGGAAATTAAAAATGTATTTGGAGATGTAACTGTTATTTCCTTAGAGGAGCTTAAGGATGAATTCGGGTTTATAACACCTGTTATGTCAGAAGCAGAATATGAGGCAGCATCCTTGGAGGTATCAGGCATTAAAACAAGAATACGTATAGAAAGCGTGTAAAGGAGAAAAGGAATGAAGTATGTTATTGTTTTAGGTGATGGTATGGCAGATGAGCCAATTCCGGAATTAGGAGACAAAACACCGTTGGAGTATGCTAAAACGCCAATGCTTGATCAATTATCAAAAAAGTCAGAGGTAGGAATGGTTCATACTATACCGGACGGCATGAAGCCGGGAAGTGATACCGCTAATCTGTCAGTGCTGGGATATGACCCTAAGATTTATTATACAGGTCGTTCTCCTCTTGAGGCGTTAAGTATAGGTGTTGATATGAAGCCTACAGATATAGCTTTAAGATGCAACATAGTTACATTATCTGATGATAATCTTCCGTATGAGGAAAAGACAATTATAGATCACAGCTCAGGAGAGATAAGCACTGAGGAGGCTGAGATTTTACTGGAGGCAGTAAGGAAAGAGCTTGAAGATGATATTTATAAATTTTATCTTGGAACAAGCTACAGACATCTTACCATATGGGATAAAGGTCAGGTTGTTTCTCTTACTCCTCCTCATGATATTCTTGGATGCAAAATCGGTGAGTATCTTCCGGAGGATAAGGCTCTTCGTGAAATGATGAAGAAAAGCTATGATATTCTTGCAAACCACCCTGTAAATACAGAGAGAATAAAGAGGGGACTTAATCCTGCAAATTCTATTTGGTTTTGGGGTGCAGGAACCAGACCTGCATTGTCTTCATTTGAAGAAAAGACAGGAAAAAAAGGCGTTATGATATCAGCGGTAGATTTGCTTAAAGGTATAGGGGTAGGTGCTTCCATGACAAATATTATAGTGGAAGGTGCTGACGGAACCCTTCATACAAACTACGAGGGAAAAGCAAATGCAGCAGTGAATGCACTGATACATGACGGTTATGATTTTGCATATATTCACGTTGAGGCACCTGATGAGATGGGACATCAGGGAAGTGCTGAGCGGAAAATACAGTCAATTGAGTATCTTGACCAAAGAGTGATTAAGGTAGTGTATGAGACTCTTAAGAATAAGGGAGTAGATTTTAGAATGCTGGTTCTTCCTGACCATCCTACCCCTGTATCTGTGAGAACCCATACATCATCACCTGTTCCCTATATGCTTTATGACAGTACAGATGAGAAAAACGAAACATGGGATTACAATGAAAAGGCAGGAAAAGCATCAGGCAATTACATAGCCGAGGGACATAAAGCAATAGAGCGGCTTTTTGAAAAATAAATGACATAAAAAGTAAGGAAGAATAATATAATGGGAAAGATAATTTTAACAGGAGACAGACCAACGGGGCGTTTGCATGTTGGACATTATGCAGGCTCATTAAAAAGAAGAGTGGAGCTTCAAAATTCAGGGCAATATGATAAAGTATATATTATGATAGCAGATGCACAGGCACTTACAGATAACGCAGAGCAGCCTGAAAAGGTAAGGCAGAATATAGTTGAGGTGGCACTTGATTATATGTCATGCGGACTTGACCCGGAAAAGTCTGTTATGTTTATACAATCTATGATACCTGAGCTTACAGAGTTGTCCTTTTACTATATGAATCTTGTTACGGTATCAAGACTTCAGAGAAATCCTACCGTTAAGTCAGAAATAAAAATGCGTAATTTTGAGTCCAGCATACCTGTGGGATTTTTTACTTATCCTATAAGTCAGGCGGCAGATATTACTGCTTTTAAGGCAACTACCGTTCCGGTAGGGGAGGATCAGGAGCCTATGATAGAGCAGACTAGGGAAATTGTGCGAAAGTTTAATGCAGTATACGGGGAGGTACTGGTAGAGCCGGAGATTTTGCTTCCGGACAACAAGGCATGCTTAAGGCTTCCGGGTATAGATGGGAAAGCAAAGATGAGCAAATCCCTTGGAAACTGCATATATTTGTCGGATACTGAGGAGGAGGTAAGAAAAAAGGTAATGTCAATGTACACCGACCCTAACCATTTAAAAGTGGAGGATCCCGGACAGATAGAGGGCAATACTGTATTTACATATCTTGATGCCTTTAGCAGTGATGACCACTTTAAAGAGTATCTTCCTGATTATAATAACCTTGAAGAGCTTAAGGCTCATTATAAAAGAGGCGGTCTTGGAGATGTAAAGGTTAAAAAGTTCCTAAACAATGTTATGCAGGAGGTGCTTTCGCCTATAAGAGCCAAGCGTAAGGAGCTGGAAAGAAATATACCGTATATTTATGAAGTGTTAAAAAAAGGCAGTGAGGAAGCAAGGGAAGCAGCGGCATCAACACTTAATGAGGTAAGAAAAGCAATGAAAATCAATTACTTTGATGATAAGGCATTGATTACGGAGCAGATAGAAAAATATAGATAAACTTGAGTAGATAAATTATTGTAATTTATAGAAAAATGTGTTAAAATTGTTAAAGTAAACATTAAACTTTATGGAGTGATAATTATAAAGTTTAAAGTGAGCTTTTGAGCAGATTATATTTAAAACGATTATTCAGATTAAATGGAGGTATGTAAAGTATGGATAACAATCAGAATTTTGGACAACAGCCGCCGCAGCCAAATAATAATCCTTTTGGAGGACAGCCTGTAAATAACATGAACAATCAGCAGGTAAACGGCGGATTTGGTCAGCCACAAATGAACAACGGTTTTGGACAGCAGCCGGTAAATAATCCTTTTGGAAACCAGCAGCCGCCTAAGCCGCCTATATTTAATGTATTGGAGCTTGTAGCACTTATATGCTCAGGAGCAGGTTTTCTCCTTACATTATTTGGAACAATATTTACCTGTACCTGCAGTGCAGAGAAATCAATGGAAAGTATGACAATGGATTTTAAGCTTTCCCCAATATCTGTTCTTACGATTTTTGGAATTATTGTTGCAGCAGCAGGTGTTGTTATTGGAATTATGGCACTTAAGAAGACAGATGCGGTAATAAAGGCTGATAAAATGGCAAAGATTGCTATAATATTAGGTGCGGCATCAGTGGTATTCGGTATACTTCCACTTCTTACAATCTGCGGTTATAACTGCTCTTTAAACAATGAGGTAGATTCAGTTTACGAAGATGCACTTGGAAGCTTAAGCGATTATTTTAATTAAGATTTATACATATAACAGAGTACAGCCGTACGGCTGTACTCTGTTTGCGTATCAGGCTTTGCTTGGTGTACCGGAAGCACAGTGTAATATAGAGTTGGGTAAAACAGTGCAAATAAAAGGAAAAAGTGTAAAAAATCAGACAATAAAAATAAAATAACATAGTATTACAAAAATACATTACTAATTAATATAATTTTAATGTAAAATGACTTACTTTTTAATATGTTTTCAGTATAATAAAGATACAAACAAACAAAACAAGCAACAATACACAGAACCTTAAAATTAAATAAAAAGTTCTATGGTGTAACAATCAAAATATATGTATCGAAAAAGATATCATGGAACCTATTTACAACACAGGCGAAAAGGAAAGAGTTGAAGGTAGAACAAAAAGATACATATATAATCAGTTTACCGTATGGGGTGAAGTGAGAAAGATATTACACATATTTCAATAAAAATATGAAAGACCGGAAAAGGTAATGCCAAGTGAAAGGTTTCAGAACGAAAATATAAATATTATTGATATTTATATAAGAAACGAAAAACACTTATATAAGCATTATAAAAAGGTCGCAGGAGATTGGTAACAGTCTCATACCATAGAAAATGTGATAATTATATTTAATGATTAAAGCTGAGGGAAACAAAGGTAAGCAGAAAACCGGTTAAGGAAGCCTGCATGCAGGAAATAAAAAGCTGGAAACAAATCAGATAATCAACTTAAAATTATAATATGGCAATAAAAGTCATAAAATAAATTTAAGAAAATAAAATATAAAAATCACAATAAGAATGGAACATATTAACAGGTCAAAAGCCCAAGTGTTGTAATAGGGAAAGTGATATCGGAAAAGAAAGGCAGTGAGAATAAAAACTCACTGCTTTTTCTTTTGCATAAGATATGATATAATTATCAACGCAAAAAAGTGCTTTATCCCAAAGTACTTTTTATATTTATTAAAACATATGGAGGGAAATATGGACATTGGAAAAAAAATAAGTGAAGAACTGGGAATTAAATTGTCTCAGGCAGAGGCAGTTATAAAGCTTATAGATGAAGGAAATACAATTCCTTTTATTGCCAGATATCGAAAAGAGCAGCATGGTTCCCTTAATGATGAGATTCTCAGAAATCTTGACGAGAGGCTTAGATATTTAAGAAATCTTCAGGAGAGAAAGGAAAGTGTTATAGGCTCCATAGAGGAACAGGGGAAATTAACGGAGGAGTTAAAAAACCAAATAGAGGAGGCCGAAACCCTCGTTGCAGTGGAAGATTTATATCGCCCATATAAGCAGAAGAGACGCACAAGGGCAACGATTGCAAAGGAGAAGGGATTGGAGCCTCTTGCCTGTATTATAATGCTTCAAATGACTGACAGACAGGTAAAAGAGGATGCAGCGGACTACATATCAGAGGAAAAAGGTGTGCTGACAGCAGAGGAGGCTATTGAAGGCGCAAAGGATATTATAGCGGAAAATATATCTGATGAGGCGGAATACAGAACATACATAAGAAATATAACGATAAATGAAGGGTATATTGTGACAGCGGCAAAAGATCCGGAGGCACAGTCGGTTTATGAAATGTACTATGACTTTTCAGAGCCGGTCAGAAAAATGGCAGGTCACAGAATACTTGCAATAAACAGAGGAGAATCTGAGAAGTTTATTACGGTAAAAGTAGAAGCACCTGAGGAAAGAATAATACAATATCTGCAAAAAAAAATCATCACTAAAGATAATAAGTATACAAATAATATTATAAAGGAAGCTATAGAGGATAGCTATAAAAGACTTATAGCACCTGCCATAGAGAGGGAGATAAGAAACGGTCTTACGGAAAAGGCTGAGGACGGTGCCATAAAGGTATTTGGTAAAAATCTGGAGCAGCTTTTAATGCAGCCGCCTATTGCAGGTCAGGTGGTTCTCGGTTGGGATCCTGCGTTTAGAACAGGGTGTAAGCTGGCTGTTGCAGATGCCACGGGCAAGATTCTTGACACTGCTTTAGTATACCCTACGGAGCCTCAGAACAGAATTAAGGAAACAAAGGAAACCGTAAAAAAATTAATAAAAAAATATGGAATAACACTTATATCTGTTGGAAACGGAACTGCATCAAGGGAATCAGAAAAAATAATCGTTGATATGTTAAAGGAAATAAATGAAACTACAGAGGGAAAGAGCAAGGTTCAGTATATAATTACCAATGAGGCAGGAGCGTCGGTGTATTCTGCCAGCAAGTTGGCAACTGAAGAATTTCCTAAGTTTGATGTTGGTCAGAGAAGTGCTGCCTCTATTGCAAGAAGAGTGCAGGATCCATTGGCAGAGCTTGTTAAGATAGAGCCTAAATCAATAGGAGTGGGACAGTATCAGCATGATATGAACCAAAAAAAGCTTAGTGAGGCATTGTCAGCAGTAGTGGAGGATTGTGTTAATAAAGTTGGTGTCGACTTAAATACAGCATCGGCAAGCCTTTTGGAATATATATCAGGAATATCAAAGACTGTTGCCAAAAATATAGTGGAATACAGAGAGACAAACGGAAGATTCAATGACAGAAAAGAACTGTTAAAGGTATCCAAGCTTGGACCAAAGGCATTTGAGCAATGTGCAGGCTTTATGAGAATAACAGATGGAAAAAATCCGCTTGATAAGACAAGCGTTCATCCTGAAAGCTATGATGCAGCGGTAAAGCTTTTGGAAAAGCTTGGTTATACTGTAGAAAACCTGAAAGAGGGAAGTCTTATGGGATTGTCTCTTATGGTGAAGGATTACAGTAAGCTGGCAAAGGAGCTGGAAATTGGAGAAATAACCTTAAAGGATATTGTAAAGGAGCTTGAAAAGCCTGCCAGGGATCCTAGAGAAGAAATGCCAAAGCCTATTCTAAGAACAGATGTCCTTGATATGGAGGACTTAAAAGAGGGTATGGTGCTTAAGGGTACCGTTAGGAATGTAATAGATTTTGGAGCTTTTGTTGATATAGGAGCTCATCAGGACGGACTTGTACATATTTCACAGATAACGGATAAATATATAAATCATCCTCTGGAGGCGGTCAGCGTAGGGGATATAGTGGATGTTAAGGTAATGAGTGTGGATTTAACTAAAAAACGTATTCAGCTTACAATGAAAATGTAAAATAATAAAAAGTGCAGTACATTTAAAGTAAAACAAGGTACTGCACTTTATATATTTTCTTAATAAAAAGATGTTTAAAGCTTCATTTTCAGCAGTGTACTTATTTTTTTATAGATAAGAAATACCACGAGAGATACAAGGGTAAACTTCAGAAGGTTTAAAGGAGTTACTGCAAGAAATATAAATGTAAGCATATTGCTGATGGCAGGATTAATCTCGGTTCCTGAGCTTATTAGTTCATCTATAGGCATACCGCCGTAAAAAACAGCAAAGGCAGGAAGAAGAATATATGCATTTGTAAACATTGCCGTTAGTGTGCCGATAGCTGTGCCTGAAGCCATGCTTATAACGGCATTTTTTCTTGTCTTTTTACGCTGATAAATAATAGAGGCAGGAATAACAAATGCACAGCCTACTACAAAATTGGCAAACTCACCTATAAAGGCAGTGCTTGTAGGGTGAATAACAAGCTTTATAAGAATTTTTACTGCCTCGGAGGTGGCGGCGGCAACCGGACCTAATATAAAACCGCATATAAGTACGGGAACCTCGCTGAAATCAATTTGATAAAAAGCAGGTGCGAAAAAGACGGGAAATTCAAGATACATAAGAACGGCAGCCAGTGCTGAAAACACGCCGATAACAGTGATTTTTTTTGGTTTTGCAACAGGAGGAATGCCGGGATTTGATTTTTTAAAGCTTCTTTCCGCAAAAACTGCAAGAATAAATAATAAAGCTACAAATACAATTACGGCAGTAACAAACCATATCTCGTTTTCCATTGCGTGGGCAAAATCACTGCCCAGATTTTTAAGTGCTGACATAAATATTTTCCTTCTTTCTTTAAAAAATGAAATATTGGGAAAATTCTATCTCTGTGAAGCAAAAAACCCCTGCAATAAGCAGGGGCATAATAATTGAAGCTGTTTAAATGACTATATGTGACATGATATAATATATGTATATTAACCACATCGTATAAATCACTTACTTCTTCTTTCATCCAGACTTTACTGTTGGTTTTGGAATAATGACTTAGGTCATGTCACCAAATCAGCTGCATAAAGTTGTACTTTGCAGGTCGCGGACTTTACCGCCAGTCAGGAATTTTAAAAGGCATAAATACCTTTTAATCACCTTGCCCCGAAGAATTTTCTCTATGTAATATTTTACGAATCAACTATACTATGTGTCGCCAAAAAAGTCAAGACATATTACATTGACATTAAAGCCCTAAAAAAGTATAATGTAACTTATCAGCAGGAAAGGAAAGTCGAGATGGAAATAAAAATAAGTGTTAAGCTGACTGCAAATGAAATGTTCAATTTTATGATGAAGCACACATACAGTTCCCTTAGCGGATATATAGGCTTGCTGTTAAGCTTATGTGCATTGCTGGGATTTATAGCTACATTTAATAATGAAGCGGTGACAATCCAATATAAAATTGTTTTGATAGTAACGGCACTGCTGTTTACAGTGGTGCAGCCTGTGAACCTTTATTTGCGGTCAAAAAAACAGGTAAAGGAAAATGAAAATATAAATAAGCCGATGGAATATGTATTTACGGATAAAGGAATAAAGGTAAGTCAGGGCGAAGAAAGTGCAGAGTATGAGTGGAGCCAGGTATATAAAATAGGTTCATCAAAGCTTAGCATATTTATGTATACGGGAAAATACAGGTCATTTATTCTTCCGAGAAGTGCATTTGCAGAGGAAGATATTAAAAGACTGAGAGAGCTTGTGAGAGAAAAGGCAACATCAGCCAAAAGTGTTAATTTTGGCAGGGTGGAATAGGCTTATGAAAAAAGAAGTTATAGATACAAATAAATATGAAGAAACCTTTGAGCTTGGAGTTAAATACGGAGAGCAGGCACAAAAAGGAGCAGTAATATGTCTTGACGGAGACCTTGGAGTGGGAAAGACAGTATTTACACAGGGATTTGCAAAAGGTCTTGGTATTCAGGAGCCTATAAACAGTCCTACATTTACAATTGTTCAGGAATACCATGAGGGCAGGCTTCCTTTTTATCACTTTGATGTATATAGAATAAGCGATGTTTCAGAGATGGATGAGATAGGTTATGAAGATTACTTTTTTGGTGAGGGAGTATGTCTTATAGAATGGGCATCTGTTATAGAAGATATAATCCCTGAAAATTCAATTCATATAACCATAGAAAAGGACTTGGAGAAGGGCTTTGATTACAGGAGAATCACGGTAGAACATAATTAAAGGCAGAAAAGAGGTATTAGGTGTGAATATATTGGCAATAGAGACGTCTTCTTTAGTGGCATCGGCGGCGATTGTGTCAGATGATATAATGATAGCTGAGTATACCATGAATTATAAAAAGACACATTCGCAGACTCTGCTTCCAATGATAGATGAAATATGTAAGATGACAGAGTTTGATATTCAAAATATAGATGCCATAGCAGTTTCCGCAGGACCCGGCTCCTTTACAGGACTTAGGATAGGAAGTGCTACGGCAAAGGGACTGGGACTTGCACTTAATAAGCCTTTAATTCATGTTCCTACATTGGAGGCAATGGCATATAACATATTTGATACGGACAAGCTTATATGTCCAATAATGGATGCAAGAAGAAGTCAGGTATATACGGGAATATACAGAAGCCAAAATGGGGAAGTGGAAACGGTAGCTAACCAATGTGCCATAGCAGTTGAGGAGCTTATTAATATTTTAAACGGATTGAATGAGGAGGTGATTTTTGTAGGAGACGGAATCCCTGTATTTAAGGCAATATTAGATAAGGAGCTTAAAGTGAAGCATTTGTATGCACCGGCACAGCTAAACAGACAAAGAGCAGGCTCTGTGGCAGAGGCAGGAAAGCATTACTACAACAAAGGAATGACTGAAAGACCGGAGGAGCACAAGCCGGACTATTTAAGACCGTCTCAGGCAGAGCGGGAGTATGCAGAAAAGAACAGGGAGAAAAAGTAAGTGGATATATGTATTACCAATATGAAAAAAGAGCATATACCTGAGGCTGCCATGATAGAGGCTATGTCATTTTCCCTGCCATGGTCAGAAAATGCCTTTGAGGAGTCATTATCATATGATCACACAATATTTCTGGTTGCCGTTTTAAAGGGAACAGATAAAGTTGCGGGATATATAGGAATGTATAAGGTCTTCAATGAAGGAGAAATAACAAATGTGGCAGTACACCCTAAATACAGGGGTATGGGAATTGGTACTAAGCTGATGGAGTCGGTTATAAGGCAGGCTGAGAAAAATAACATAAAAGATATTATTCTTGAAGTCAGGCAGAGTAACAGTGAGGCAATCAGGCTATATGAAAAAAATGGCTTTAAGAAAATAGGATTGAGAAAAAACTTTTATGAAAAGCCGGTGGAGGATGGTATAGTAATGCATTTCAAAGTATTTCCATTGTAAATATAAAATCCGTATTATATACTGTTGTTGAAAATGGTTACAGTAAGTAAAAAGTATTTTGATTATACCATGGAGGTAAATATGAGAAGATACAGTGAAGATAACAGTAACAATGTGGCAGAGGCAAAATGTAATATGTGCGGGCGGAATCTTAAATTAAAAAACGGATTGATTATAGAGGGAAATATGTCAGTTAATTATCCGTGGGGATATTTTTCCGATAAGGACGGTGAAATTCATAAATTTGATATTTGTCAGAGCTGCTATGACAAATTGGTGAAAAACTTTGTTATACCTGTGGATGTGGAGGAAAACTAAGAATTATTATAACGGCAGCAAAGAAAATGGAGGTAACGGGATGTTAGATGTTTGCCTGTTGGGTACAGGAGGAATGATGCCGCTTCCAAAGAGGTGGCTGACAGCCTTAATGACAAGATATAATGGCAGCAGTCTTCTTATTGACTGCGGAGAGGGAACTCAGCTTGCCATAAAGGAGCAGGGGTGGAGCTTTAATCCCATAGATATAATATGCTTTACCCATTATCATGGAGACCACATTAGCGGTTTGCCGGGACTGCTTCTTACCATGGGAAACGCAGACAGAAAGGCTCCCGTTACTGTGATAGGTCCAAAAGGGCTTGAGCGTGTCGTGAATTCACTAAGGGTTATTGCACCTGAGCTGCCATTTGAAATTAAATTTGTAGAGGTAACGGAGCCAAGGCAGATAATCAATATAAAGGGGTATAAAATAGAAGCCTTCAGGGTACAGCACAATATTATATGTTATGGATATAATATTGAGATAGAGCGTCAGGGCAAATTTATGGTGGAAAAAGCAGATAAAGCAGGGATACCTAAGGCATTTTGGAGTAAACTTCAGAAAGGGGAGACGATAGAACATCAGGGGAATGTATATACACCTGATATGGTGTTGGGAGAAAGGAGAAAGGGTATTAAGGTTACTTATTGTACAGATACAAGACCGGTTCCTGTTATTGCCAAGATGGCAGAGGAGGCAGACTTATTTATATGCGAGGGTATGTACGGAGAAAAGGATAAGGAAAATAAAGCAAAAGAGTATAAGCATATGACATTTTATGAGGCGGCGAATTTGGGCAAAGCGGCAAGACCGAAGGAAATGTGGCTTACACATTACAGTCCTTCCCTTATAAGACCGGAGGATTTTATAAAAGATGTAAGGGAGATATTTGGAAATATATATCCGGGAAGAGACGGCAAAACAGTTACATTAAAATTTCAAGAGGATTAAGCGGTATTGCAGGAAAGGTTTGGTGGCGTAATGAAAAGACTAAAATATCTCATGACTTTGGCATTAATATTGGTTCTTGGAATAATGATTTATTATTATTATGTAAATAAAGATACAGAAACGGATGACAATAAAGATGACGTTGAAGTGTCGGAGGTTGACAAATTGCTGGCAAAGGATCTTGATGATAACTATCCAAAGACAGCAAGGGAGGTAGTATCATATTTTGTAAGTATACAAGAGTGTTACTATAATGAAGAGTATACAGATGACAAGCTTGTTCAGCTTTCATATCAGGCTATGAAGCTGTTTGACAATGAGCTTATTGAAAACAATGAGTTTGATGAATATTATGAAAATCTTGGACTGGAGATAGATGAATATAAGTCTTCAGAGAAAACCATTACCAAGACCATCATAGATAAAGCGTCAGATATAATATATTCAGAGATAGATGGAGTGAGATATGCCTCAATGAACTGCATATATTATCTTAAGACAGAAGATGAGACCACTAAGGTTACGGAAAAATATGCACTGAGATGTGATGATGAGGGCAAATGGAAAATATTGGGATGGGAAATATATACACCAAGTGATTATGAGGAATAAAAGATTGGAATATGAAAATGGAAAGCAATAAGGATATATACATATTGGCGATAGAAAGCTCATGTGACGAAACAGCGGCTGCAGTAGTAAAAAACGGAAGAACTATACTGTCAAACGTAATATCATCACAGATAGCATTACATACAATATATGGGGGAGTGGTACCGGAGATAGCATCAAGAAAGCATATAGAAAAAATAAATCAGGTAATAAATCAGGCATTAGATGAAGCAAAGGTCGCCCTTGATGATATTGATGCAATAGGAGTGACGTATGGACCGGGACTTGTGGGTGCGTTGCTTGTGGGGGTGGCCGAGGCAAAGGCAATAGCCTTTGCAAGAAAAATACCCCTGGTGGGAGTACATCATATAGAGGGTCATATATCGGCTAATTATATTGAAAATAAAGAGCTTGAACCTCCTTTTATATGTTTGGTGGTATCCGGAGGTCACACACATTTGGTGGTTGTAAATGATTACGGAAAGTATGAGGTTATAGGCAAAACGAGAGATGATGCTGCAGGGGAAGCATTTGATAAGGTTGCAAGGGCTATTGGTTTGGGATATCCGGGGGGACCAAAGATAGATAAAATATCTAAGGAGGGAAACCCTTATGCTATTAAGTTTCCTGTGGCTAAAGTAGAAGGGGCACCCCTTGATTTCAGCTTTAGCGGATTAAAATCAGCAGTGTTAAATCATATTAATATGTGTCAGATGAAGAATATTGAAATAAATACTGCCGATATAGCAGCATCTTTTCAGCAGGCTGTGGTGGAAGCTCTTGTGTCCCGTGGCATGGAGGCGTGTGAAATGTATGGCATGAAAAAATTTGCCATAGCAGGCGGTGTGGCTTCTAATTCGGCAATACGGCAGGCATTTGCCAAAGAGTGCGAAGAAAGGAATATTTCATTTTATTATCCGTCACCAATCTTTTGCACAGACAATGGGGCTATGATAGGGGTGGCAGCATATTATGAATATATTAACGGAGTCACCCATGGGTATGATTTAAATGCAGTACCGGGACTCAAGCTGGGTGAAAGAATATAATTAAATTCATTATGGAGCGAGGAATGAAAACAACGGCAATTATACTGGCAGCGGGAAAAGGTAAAAGAATGGGTATGGATATAAGCAAGCAGTATCTTATACTGGAAGGTTATCCTGTGCTTTACTATGCCGTAAAAGCCTTTGAAGATTCAAATGTGAACAATATTATTCTTGTTGTTGGTCAGGGTGAGAAAGAATACTGCAAAGAAACTATTGTAGAGCCTTATGGCTTTAAAAAGGTGAGAACTGTTATTGAAGGAGGAAAGGAAAGGTATAATTCGGTGTATGAGGGATTGAGAATAATAGAAAGTTTTCCTATATATACAGATATAGTTCTTATACATGATGGTGCAAGACCATTTGTAACAAAAGAAATAATAAATAAATCAATAGAGGAGGGAAAGAAGTACGGTGCATGTGTGACTGCCGTTAAGGCAAAGGATACTGTAAAGCTTTCTGACGGTAATGGATTTATAAAGATGACACCTGATCGGAGTACTGTATGGCAGATTCAGACACCTCAGACATTCTCTTATAATATTATACGCAAGGCATATGATAGGGCAATTAAAGAGGGCGAAGGCAACATAACAGATGATGCTATGGTACTGGAGAAATATGGAAGATGGAATATTAAATTATTGGAAGGTTCATACAATAATATTAAGATAACAACAAGGGAAGACCTGATATTTGGAAGAGCTATTTTAGCTAAAGAAAAAAAGTTTGAAAAAAATGAAAAAAGCTGTTGACATATTAAAACAAAAATGCTATCATATTCCTTGCTGACGGCAAGATAACTTGTCCCGGTAAAATAAATAACAGTGATACATGGAGAGGTATCGAAGTGGTCATAACGAGGCGGTCTTGAAAACCGTTTGTCCGCAAGGGCGCGTGGGTTCGAATCCCACCCTCTCCGTTCCATAAGGCAAAGCCTTATGAGCAGAACTAATGGCACTTGGAGAAGTACCCAAGTGGCTGAAGGGGCTCCCCTGGAAAGGGAGTAGGTCGCTAATAACGGCGCGAGGGTTCAAATCCCTCCTTCTCCGTTTGGATTTTCAAAAGGTTGTTAGCTCTGGAAATAACAGCATCACGGTAGATGCAGAAAGCTGTCGAAAGGCAGCAAAAAAAATCGAAAAAGTCCTTGACAGACTTAAAGAAGTGTGATAAAGTATTTAAGCTGTCGCTTGAAACAATAGGACAGAAAAAAAGAAGAACATTGAAAATTGAATTATAAACCATCCCTGAAAATTCAAGAGATTTTCAGCGAACTTCCCGGAAACGGGAAATTCCAAGTGTCAAAAGGACACAGACAGTAAAAGGATTAAAAAT
>CALWSG010000050.1 GCA_944384155.1 uncultured Lachnospiraceae bacterium
AATAACTATTCCACATGCAGTTCTTCCTAAAATTTCGTTTCCAAATATAAATGAAACTATATATGTTGCGTATGCCATAACGGCAATAATTGTTCCCAGATATTTTATGGATAACTCCTTTATTATCGGTAGTTGTTAAAAGGAAAAAATTGGTGGTAGAAATGAATCAAATCAGGTATAATATGACTTATCAGCAGGAGAGTTGAGCTAAACTATTTAGAATAGGGCTGATAATCAGCGAAAAGCATGGAGGAAACTTATGTGGTACGTAATTCAGGTAATAACAGGTGAGGAGAAAAAAACGGTAGATATATGCAGGTTTATAATAAAACAGGGAATTAATCATGAATTTTTCGTGCCGGAAACTGACAGAATGAAAAAGTATAGAGGACAGTGGCATAAAATCAGAAAGCCGATGTTTCCGGGATATGTTTTTATAAGTTCTGATAATATAGAAGAGATATATGAGGAACTGAAAAGGGTTCCAAAGCTTACTAAAATCTTGCAGACGGATAAAACAATAACTCCTATATCAGAAAAAGAAGAGCGGCTTATAAAAAATCTTACAAATGAGGAGCATATTGCAGAAATGTCGGTTGGGTATATAGAAGGAGACAAGCTGATTGTGGAGACGGGACCTTTGGAAGGAAAGGAGGCACTTGTAAAAAAAATTGACAGGCATAAGAGAGTAGCAGTGCTTTTAGTGGAGATGTTTGGAAGCAGTACGGAGGTTACAATGGGGCTGGAGGTTTTGAGAAAAAATTAAAAATAATGGACATGTCGGTTTTTCCCCATTATTCTTTATAATGGTACAAAAGAAAGGAGAACAGACATGAAACTAAAGATACAAATACAGGATTATTTGGAATTCTGTCAATATGAAAAAAATTTAAATTTAAAAACTATTAAGGCATACAGAATAGACATGGAGCAGTTTCGGACTTTTTGTGAAAAAGACAAAATTGCCGATGTGGTGCTTATAACAAAAAATGAAATAAGGAAATATATAAAATATCTTCATGAAACATATAAAACTAAAACAATTAAAAGGAAAATAGCCAGTATAAAGGGCTTTATAAAATATATGATGTCAGAAGAGGTTATTGGTTGTAATCCATTTAGTACCATTGAGACCCATTTTAAGGAGGAAAAGGTACTGCCAAAGATTGTAAGCAAGTTTATTGTGGAAAAAATCTTAGAGTATCAATATAAAATGTACAGAACAGGTGAGATGACACCTTGGGCAAGGAGATATCTTTTAAGGGATATTGTTATAATAGAGCTTTTATTTGCCACCGGTGTAAGAGTATCAGAGCTATGCAGCATAAGACCTGGGTATATAGATATTTATAATATGTCTGTATTAATAAAGGGAAAGGGTGCAAAGGAGAGGATTATACAGATAAGCAATGGCCAAATAGAGGAAATGCTTAAAAAATATATGAGAGAATTTTCGGCAGAAATAAAAAAAACAGGATATCTTTTTGTGACAAAAAATACCACCAGATTTTCTGAGCAGGCTGCAAGGGCAATGATAAGAAAGTACAGAGACAAAATAGGGGAGACCATTAAGCTGACACCTCACATGTTCAGGCATGCATTTGCCACATATCTGTTGGAGGAGGATGTGGATATACGTTATATTCAAAAAATGCTGGGCCATTCCTCCATAAGCACTACACAGATGTACTGTTATGTTTCTATGGAAAAGCAGCGAAAAATACTGGCTGAAAAACATCCAAGAAACAGAATGGTGTTGTAAGTGAAACAACTATATAAAATGCTTGTGTAAAATTGTAAATTGATGTATACTTAGGCAAAATATGCAGTTAATTTTATTTAATAAGAGGATTAAGTAAAGTTACTGTGATGATAACACTTCAGTGCTGTAAACAGCATTACGCATTACAATGGAGGAGCCATGGAAGATAATAATAAAGAAGTAAAAAGAAAACAGGTAACTAAGCGTAAAGATAAAAAGGATATGACAAGGCCGGAAAAGATAAAGGCTTTTTTAAGGTCTAAGCTTTTTGGCATTATATTGTCAGGTGTTCAGCTTATATTTACGGTTATATTTTTGTCGGAGCTATTATATCTTAATATTTTACCTTTAAAGTATTTTCTGCCCCTGACACTGATATTGCTGTTAATTGTGGCTTATACCTTTTTAACTGCACAGTCAAGGAAGTTTAGAACATTTGGAAAGATACTGTCTGTTTTGTTTGTGGTTTTGTACTCTATGGGAATTTACTATGTTGGGGCGGCAAATGGAATGTTTGACCGCATATCAGGAGCAAACAGCAAAACAGATATTATAAATATTTATGTTTTGAAGGATAACAGTGCAGAAAATATACAGGATGCAAAGGATTATACATTTGGAATACTTTCTTCCGTTGACAGGGAAAATACAGATAAAACAATAGATGATATTGAGGAAAATGTAGGTCAGGAGATAAAGGTAGAGGAATTTGAAAGCTGGCCGGAGCTGATTGCATCATTGTATGACGGCAGTGTGGGAGCAATTATTTTAAACAGCGGATATATTTCGTCTATTGTGGAAACAGAGGGGTACGAAACCTTTGAAAGCGATACGAAAGTTCTGATGAAAAAGGAAATTGTAACTATTATAGATGTTGACACAAATAAGGATGTTACAGATAACACATTTGCAATATATATAAGCGGAATAGATGTGGCAGGAAATATTTCAAGAACAAGCAGAAGTGATGTAAATATAATTGCTGTGGTAAATCCTGACACAAAGCAGGTGCTTTTATTAAATACTCCTAGGGATTACTATGTTAATCTGGCAATAAAGAATAATCCTATGGATAAGCTGACCCATGCAGGCATCTACGGCGTGGATACGTCAATGGAAACATTGGAGATGCTTTATGATACAGATATAGATTATTATTTCAGAATAAACTTTACAGGCTTTAAGAATGTAATAGATGCACTGGGAGGAATAGAAGTAAACTCAGAATATAGCTTTACTACAACTCATGGCGGATATTATATTAAGAAGGGTATCAATAATCTAAACGGAAATCAGGCATTAGGCTTTGTAAGGGAACGTTATGCTTTTGGTACGGGAGACAATCAGAGAGGAAAAAATCAGATGGCAGTAATTACGGCTGTTATAAATAAAATGGCCTCCTCGGCTATTTTAAATGATTTTACAGGTCTGATGGACAGTCTTTCAGGAAGCTTCCAAACAAGTATGACATCCTCTCAGATATCGTCACTGGTAAGAATGCAGCTTAATGAAGGAGGCTCATGGAATGTTGTAAATTATGCTGTTACGGGAAGCGGCAAAAATGATTACTGTTATTCCTTGGGAAGCTCAAATTACGTTATGGTTCCTGATACAAATACGGTGGAAAATGCGAAGAAGCTTATTCAGTTGGTATATGATGGAAAGACACTGTCTCTTGAGGGAATAGAGTAGAGGAAAATTGGAAAGGCTGGAAAATAGTATGTATAAAATACTGGCACTTGACATAGACGGAACATTGCTTAACACAAAGAAAGAGATAACTCCCGGAACAGCTAAGGCAATAGAAGAGCTGCAGGAACGGAATATTCCTGTTATCATAGCGTCCGGAAGACCTGAACAGGGGATATATCATGTGGCTAATGCATTAAATATGAAAGAAAAGGGAGGATATATTTTAAGCTATAACGGAGGCAAGATAACGGACTGTAAAACAGGTGAGGCTGTATATTCAAAGACAGTGCCTAAGGAGTATTACGGAGATGTATGTGAGTATGCGAAAGGGCTGGAGTGTTCTCTTTTAACATATGAGGGAGATTATATAATAACGGAAGAGCCTGACAATAAGTATGTGGATTTAGAGTCAAAAGTTGTCAGAATGCCTGTTAAGAAGGTAGAGAATTTGTATGACAGACTCAATTTTTCAGTAGATAAATTTTTGCTGGTAGGAGAACCGGAATACATGATGTCCAAGGTTGAAGCTATGGCAGAGCATTTTCGGGGCAGACTTAATGTATTTCAGTCAGAGCCATTTTTTATCGAGGTGGTTCCTATGGGAATAGATAAGGGGGCATCACTTGATTTTCTCTTGAGCAGGCTTGGAATGACAAGGGAAAATCTTGTTGCCTGCGGTGACGGAAGGAATGATGTGACAATGATAGAGTTTGCAGGCATGGGAGTTGCAATGGGAAATGCCTGTGATGAGGTTAAAAATGCGGCTGATTATATAACTTCATCATGTGATGAAGAGGGGGTCTTAAAGGCAATAAAAAAGTTCTTCAGATAAAATAATGGATATATAAAAAGATAAGGGTATCCTTTGTGGGGAGTATCCCTTATCTTTTTATAATGTAGGAAATTTCTAAAGCATAAAAATATGCGGATTTTTATAATCTTTTTAAAAGAGCTTCTCTTTCCTTTTCATAACCCGGTTTTCCCAAAAGAGCAAACATATTACGCTTGTAGCTTTCAACCCCCGGCTGATTAAACGGATTTACGCCTAAAAGGTATCCTGATATGCCGCAGGCAAACTCAAAGAAATAGAATAATTCTCCAAGGTAAAATTCATTCTGCTCAGGAACATTTACCAAAAGATTAGGAACACATCCGTCAGTATGGGCAAGAATTGTTCCGTTCATGGCACTTTTATTTACAAAGTCAACACTCTTTCCCGCAAGGTAATTGAGTCCGTCAAGGTCAACAGGCTCCTCCTCGATAATTATTTCGCATTGTGGTTTTTCAATGTTGATTACTGTTTCAAACATTATTCTGGCACCGTCCTGTATAAACTGTCCCATAGAGTGAAGGTCAGTGGTTAAGTCAACGGCAGCAGGGAATATGCCTTTATTATCCTTTCCCTCGCTTTCACCGTAAAGCTGCTTCCACCACTCAGATACATAGTGAAGGCTTGGCTCGTAATTAGCCACTATCTCAATGCTTTTTCCCTTTCTCAAGAAAATATTTCTGAGGGCAGCATATAAAAGAGCATCATTATTCTCATAGTCATTTTCAAGAGCATATTTTCGTCCGCTTGCAGCACCCTCCATAAGCTTGTCTATATCGGCACCGCTTGCAGCAATAGGGAGAAGTCCCACAGCAGTAAGAACAGAGAAACGTCCGCCTATATCGTCAGGAACCACAAAGGTTTCATAGCCCTCCTCTGTGGCAAGATTCTTTAAGGCACCTTTAGCCTTGTCGGTAGTTGCATATATACGTTTTGCAGCCTCTGCCTTACCGTACTTTTCTTCTATCATCTTCTTAAACACTCTGAAGGCAATGGCAGGTTCGGTTGTTGTTCCCGACTTTGAGATAATATTTATAGAGAAATCTCTGTCACCGATAACCTCCATAAGATGCTTTATATATGTACTGCTTATATTGTTTCCCACATAGTAGATTTCAGGGGTTTTTCTGATGCTCTTATCTACCATATTATAAAAATTATGTCTTAAAAACTCTTGAGCCGCTCTTGCACCTAGATATGAGCCGCCTATACCTATAACTAAAAGAACTTCAGAATCGTTTTTAATTTTTTCTGCAGCTTTCTTAATTCTGTCAAATTCCTCTCTGTCATAATTTACGGGAAGGTCAATCCAGCCAAGGAAATCGTTTCCTGCACCTGTTTTTGATACAAGTGTCTCCTTTGCATCAAGGACAAGCTTCTTCATAATATCAATTTCTTCCTTAGATACAAAATCAGTTGTTTTAGAATAATCAAAAGTAACCTTTGCCATGTTTTAACACGCTCCTTTAAAAAAATTTATATGATAAGTATATCAAAAATAAAGGTGATTTACAATATTCCTATAAGCCTTTTATGTTAAATAATCTGATAAAAATTTTTACAAAAATTCATTTATAACATCCTCAAAAAGTTCAGAGGCATTGTCCTGAAAAGATGTATTTTTTAGTGCATCAATCATCTTTTTATTATGGGGTTTATCAGTGGCTTCTATACCTGCGGCAGCCTCAAGGCTGCTTTTATCAGCATATGCGGCGTCGGCACGTCTTGTTTGTGGAGATGCACAAAACCTGTTTTTTAGTGTATTGTCAAGATAATCTGCTGCACATGATATAAATTTATTTCTTAAAGGGGCAGTGTCAAAAAGCCTGTCCCACATAAAATATATGGCAAAAAAACAAATTTGCTCTAAGGTATTCGGTTTAATCATTGATAAAATATAAAAGGCACCAAAACAAGTAAGACTAAGTCCGGACAAAAGAGTGATGCCTTCCCTGTATCTTGGAAAATCAGACATAACTCTTTCCACGTAAGCTGTGGTATTATTGACAGGCTTGTTTAATGTGTGATAATCATTAAATTTACGTTTCAGCCATACTGCCGGCTCAAGGCTTGAGGAAGCTATGTTTATTCCGGCAGATGCCAGCCTTTTAAAGTTTATATAATTCCATAATTTAAAGAATAATGACATAAAAATAAATATGTACCCCATTAATAATCCCTCTTTTCTCATATATTATGAAAAGCATAATATTTGACTTATCAGATGTTTATATATTAATAAGTTTTTTAATACAGTGCAACAAAATTCGTTCATCAAAATTCGACATAAATGATACTGGTAATTTTAGAGTGTTTCTGATATAGTAATATATTGAAAAGTAAATATTGTTTGCAGTAAAAAGTATAGAAATGGAGGATTAGTGTGAGATATAAAACAAAGGGCGTATGCTCATCAGCTATAGAATTTGACATAGAGGACGGTTTAGTTAAAAATGTGAGATTTATAGGAGGCTGTGATGGAAATACACAGGGAGTATCAAGGCTGGTAGAGGGTATGGAGGTAAATGAGGCAATAAAGCGTCTTGAAGGAATCGACTGCCGGGGACGTGGAACCTCATGCCCTGATCAGCTTTCAATGGCATTAAAAGAAGCTGTGTCAAAATAAAGGAAAGGAATATAGTGATTATGGAAAAAATATCAAGCTTTACAATAGATCATTTAAGACTTCTTCCGGGTATATATGTGTCAAGGAAGGATAAGATAAACAGTGAAACAGTAACAACCTTTGACATACGCATGACAAGACCCAATTATGAGCCGGTCATGAATACAGGGGAGGTTCATGCTATAGAGCACTTAGGTGCAACCTTTTTAAGAAATCATAAGGAATATAAGGATAAATGTGTATATTTCGGACCTATGGGCTGCAGAACAGGATTTTATCTTCTCCTTGCAGGAGATTATAAGTCAGAGGATATAGTAGGACTCATTGAGGAAATGTTTACATTTATAAGAGATTTTGAGGGAGACGTTCCGGGGGCTTGTGCAAAGGACTGCGGAAATTACCTTGATATGAATCTTCCCATGGCAAAGTATCTTGCAGGAAAATATTTAACTGACATAATCCAGGGAATAACACCAATGCACTTAAATTATCCGGAATAAAAGCATAAAAGCAAAAGAGCGAAGGAGACACATATGTTAGGAATAATAGGAGCTATGGACGAGGAAGTAAACAAGCTTAAGGATATGCTTGACAATGTTACGGTTATCGATAAGGCAGGCATGGAATTCTATAAGGGAGCTATGGACGGCAGGGAAGTAGTGATAGTAAGGTCAGGCATAGGGAAGGTAAATGCAGGAATATGTACGCAGCTTTTAATAGATTTGTTTGATGTAAGTGCCATTATAAACACAGGTATTGCAGGCTCATTAAATGATGAAATAAATATAGGAGATATAGTCCTCTCAAGCGATGCATTACAGCATGACGTTGACGCCAAAGCTTTTGGGTATGAGGCTGGCATTATACCCAGGATGGATACATCAGTATTTCAGGCAGACAAAGGTCTTATGGAACTGGCATCAAAATGCTGCAATGAAGTACTTAAGGGAATAAAGGCGTTTGAGGGAAGAATAGTAAGCGGTGACCAGTTTATATCTGATAAGGAAAAAAAGAAATGGCTTAAAGATACATTTGGAGGTCTTTGCACGGAAATGGAGGGTGCAGCTGTTGCACATACAGCATACTTAAATAAAGTGCCGTTTCTTATTATAAGAGCCATATCAGATAAGGCAGACGATTCTGCGTCTATGGATTATCCTGCATTTGAAGCTATGGCAATAGATAATTCAGTAAAGCTTATGAGTGACATAATTAGGAAAGGAAGCTTTTAAGTATGTTTCGCCTATGGGGAAAGATATGGAAGAAAAACCATCTTCTTAAGGATACTGTTATATGTGATGACAGAAGGGATATAAACAGAACAAGAAAAATATATGATGCACTTGACAGTATATGCCATGAGTTTGATTTAAGCAGACCAATATGGCTTGATTCTACAATAGATGAATTTTTAAGACATGATAAGACGAGGTTTAGTAAGGATAATTTTATTGATGATATAGATTTTGATTACTTGGAGATTCAGGTTATAGAAGAAGACGATTGAATGGGAGACAGGCTATGAAAAAATACTTTAACAGACTGTTTATAGACGGACTTAGCGGTATGGCGCTGGGATTGTTTTCAACTCTTATTATAGGAACAATACTGGGGCAGATAGGTTCTTTTATAGGAGGGACAGCAGGAGCATATATAACGGCAGCAGCAAATATGGCAAAAACCATAACAGGTGCAGGTATAGGTGTTGGTGTAGCCTGTAAATTTAAGGAAAGTCCCTTGGTTGCAGTATCTGCGGCAGTGGCAGGTATGATAGGAGCCTTTCCAAGTCTGGATGCCGGCATAGTCTTGGGAAAAGCAGGAGAACCTCTTGGAGCCTTTGTTGCGGCCTATATCGCCATTGAGGCAGGAAGACTGGTGTCAGGAAAGACAAAGGTAGATATAATAATAACTCCTTTAGTATCCATAGGATTTGGTGCGGCAGCAGGTTTTTTGGCAGGTCCGTATATAAGCAGGTTCATGTACCGGCTGGGCGAGCTTGTGAATATAAATGTGGACAAATCTCCTATTATAGGCGGTATGCTTATATCAGTGGCAATGGGTATTATACTTACATTGCCTATAAGTTCTGCGGCGATAGGTGTGTCTATGGGGATTACAGGGCTTGCGGCAGGTGCGGCAACAGTAGGCTGCTGCTGTCAGATGGTAGGCTTTGCCGTGGCAAGCTATAGGGAAAATAAGGCAGGAGGACTTATAGCACAGGGCTTAGGCACAAGCATGCTTCAGATTCCTAATATTGTGAAGCGGCCGGTTATATGGATTCCACCTATATTATCAAGTGCAATACTTGGTCCTTTATCGTCGGCGGTATTTAAGATGACAAGCACTCCTGTAGGTTCGGGCATGGGCTCGTCAGGTCTTGTGGGACAGTTTGCCGTATACGATTCAATGGTTGCGTCAGGTGTAAGTGTACCAATAGTTATGATAGAGATTATGGCAATGCACTTTATTCTTCCGGCGGTTCTGACTCTTGCCATTGCTGAGGGAATGAGAAGAGCAGGCTGGATAAGAAAGGGAGATATGACATTGCAGGTATAAAAATAACAAAGGAAAAGGGGAAAGGAGCCGTTTGAAAATGGAAGGTCAGAATATTCTATATGGAAATATTGATGATTTAAGAAATATCCACGGTGCACTGGAGACACAGACAGCCCTTAGAAATCAGATTACCTCTGAAATGACATTAAGACAAAATCTTAATAAGGATATAGAAGCAGAGGAAAAGCTTTTGAGGGAAACAATAGATACCACAGTAAAGAAACGCCGGGAACAGGTGGTATCAAATTTTGATAAGGAGATGTCAAGGGCACAGGACAGATTAAAGAAAACAAGAAATGACAGAAACAAAGCCAAAAATAAGGGAATAGAAACCAGGATAAAGGAAGAAACAGCAGAAATAATCCAGGAAAATAAAAACCTTAGGGATGAGATAAGAACAATTTTCAGGCAAAAGGGTATATGGAAGTATTTTGACAATAAGCTTACATATATATTGTATTACCCAAGAAGTGTAAAGGAAAAGGCAGGCTTTTTAATAATAGCGGCAATGATATTAATAGTTATCCCAACACTTGCCGTGTGGCTTACAAACTGGTTTTGGCTTTTAAAAGTTCTGGAATATATAATAGTTGCAGGCATATTTGCAGGGCTTTATGCACTGGGGTATAAGTATGTTAAAGTACAGTATAGGGATGCGTTTGCTGAAACCAAAATACAGAGAATCACAATATTAAAAAACGAAGCTAAGATTAAAAGAATAAAAAAATCAATAAAGAGAGATAAAGATGATGACAGATACGGTCTTGAGCATTTTGATGATGATATAAAAGAGCTTGAGGAGCATATTAGTGATATTGTTGCAAGAAAAAATGAAGCATTATCTGATTTTGAGAGGACTACTAAAGCAGATATAGAGGAGGAAATCACAAGCCGTGATATAGGTAAAATAGAAAAGCTTAAAAAAGAATTGTCAGAGATAAACATAAGGCTTAAGGAGCTTGAAGAGAAACAGAAGAATCTTACATTAAATATATCAACTAACTACACTGCCTATATTGGAGAGGAAAACATGAACATAGACAGAATAGAAAAGATGATATTGCTTTTAGGTGAGGGAAAAGCAAAGACAATAGGTGACGCTGTAAATATATTAAAGAGTATGCAGCAATAGGGGCTATCTCCTATATAAGCTGTCTGTTGTCAGCATGGGCGGCACTCATATGAGCAGCAGATACTATACCGTGAGAAATGAATTCCGAAAGCTCCATGACAGTGGAAAGTCTGGTGGATTGAAGAACCATTGTGTCCAGAATTCCGGAAAAGTTGACAATGCCGGTGACTGATATATCACCCACCTCTCTAAGCTGTTTTTTTACTCCAAGTCCCGGCTTTAAGGGCTCGGTGCTTAAGGTGACATATCCCACATGGTTTTTGGAGCCTAGAGAGGCATCTATTGCAATAATAAAAGGATTCCTGTGTGTGCAGTAAATATCTTCTATATATTGGGAGAGATTTACGGCATGTACAGGATTTTTTAATGTTCCGTAAACCGTATGATTAAAGGTATAAAGGTTTGACAGCCTGTGTCCGACTAAGGGGCCCAGGCTGTCACCTGTAGAGCGGTCGCTTCCTATGCAAAGATAAATAATTTCCCTGTCATAATCACATATATCGTCAAGCTCCTTCTCCATTAATTGTTTAAGCTTTCTGGCAAAAGAATAGCAGCTTCCTGTTTTGCTAATGTCAAAATAAAATGTAGTATCCATAAAACTCCTTAAATTTGTGATTGTTGAGAAAACCAAGGTATTTTAGTATATGACCGAAAAAGCTTTTTTTATACACTGTCACACAGATTGTCGAAAAGTTTTACTAATGTGTACACATATTTTGACAAATTGTGCAGTATCTATGATGTATGATAGCTTATCATGTAATTAAGGTACTTGAGGAGGATATGGCAATGATAGAAGTAGTTTACAGGAAAGAAAATCAAGATGATGATTATAGGGATTCTAATTTTAAGCTTCCTAAGAACATAAAGCAGATAGGGGGAGGAAACTGCGATATTCAGGTATATATGGAGGACAATGTAGCACTGTATTTAAGCAAAATACCTGACAGGGAGGAGGATATAAGATACGGGGTGCTGCTTGGAAATGTAAAGCGAAGCTGCGGATATACATATATATTTGTAAACGGAGCCGTGGACGTAAGAGAAATATTTGACAATACTGTTATATTTAGTGATGACATATGGACAGCTTTAAATGATGATATATACAGGTATTTTCAAGGAGAGAAGGTGGTGGGATGGTTTCTGAGCCAGCCTTATTCCAACAGTAATCAAAATATATGGATAAAAAAGATGCATTTAAATAATTTTGCAGGTATGGATAAGGTGTTTTTCAAGATAGAAAGAGAGGAGGAGGAAGAAGGCTTTTACTATTATGGTAATGATAAGATGGAGAAGCTGCCCTGTTATCACATTTACTATGAGAAAAATCCCTTAATGAATCAGTATATGCTGGATAGCGGAATGGATATTCATTTTAAAAAGACATTGGGAAGAGAGAGCAGGGGAGGAATTGTAATGGGTGCAGCGGAGAAAAAGGCAGAAAAAATAAAGAACACTATTGAAGAAAAGGAGATATCTCCTAAGGAGGAAGAGGAAAAGACAGAATCCTATTCAATAAGCAAATACAGTAAAATATTAAGCAGAGCGGCTTCATTTTTTGTTATAGGAGCATTGGCAGTCACCATAGGAGTTATGGGAAGGCAGGGAAAGCTTGATAATTTGGTGGGAGAATTTAAATCCATTATAAACGGAATTATTAATGATGGAGACGAGCCGGCAGACGGAAAGGGAATTATTTCTGTAAACGGTGTGCCTTCAACAACAGAGAATAAAGAAACAAGTGAAAATACTTCCCAGGAAACCACCACTCAGTCTGAGGAGACAACGGACGATAAAGATAATGAGACAAAAGAAGCTGCTACAGAACCGGAGAATGTGACTTCAGGGGAGGAGACAACAACGCTGCCTGAGCAGCAGACGGCATCAGTAACGCCGGCACAGACAAATACGTATATGGTAGAAAAAGGAGAAACCTTATACAGTATATGCATGAAATTATATGGAAATACAAAAAATATGGATACTATTATAGAGCTTAACGGACTGGAAAGCGGAGATTCTATTTATTATGGAAAAAATCTTATAGTACCTTAAATTAAGTAATGACTTTAATTATTATTTATGCTATACTCTTTTATAAATAGCCGGAATTTTTGCAGGGCAGAGAGGAGAGCATAACCGATAATGTCCAATATAAGACAATATCTAAGAAACAGACAGAATACGGGGGAGAAGGACGAATATGACAGAAGAATAGCTCTCCATAGAAGAAAGATAAGAATAGGAGCAGTGATTGCCTTGCTGGCAGTGGTTCTTGCTGGCATAGGAATAAAAATATTTCTTGACAACAGAAGCTTTGATACTTATGAAGTAGTTAACACTACAGAGATGAGCAGTACGGGAGCAAGCAAATATTATAGTTTTGGAAATGGAATGTTGATATACAGTGATGACGGAATATCTTACATTGCGGACGGAGTTACAGTGTGGAATCAGGCGTTTGAGATGAAGAAACCTATTGTGGATATATGTACAGATGTTATGGCAATATGTGATATGGAAACAACCTCTGTATATATATACAATACAGAGGGGCAAATGGGAACAATAGAAACAGTATATCCCATAATAGCTATGGAGGTATCAGAGCAGGGAATTGTAGCAGCAATAACCGAGGATTCTGAGACAAATAGGATAGAAGTATTTGACAGAGAGGGAAATTCAATAGCAATCGGAAGGACATATGTGACAGGCGAAGGGTGTCCTGTAGATATATCTGTTTCAAATGACGGCACTAAGCTTGCAGCAGCTTATTTGTATGTAGATGGAGGAGAAGCCAAAAGCAAGGTAATTTTTTATAATTATTCAGAGGTAGGCAAAAATGAGGTAGGACGAATAGTGGGCGGATTTAACCATTATGAAGACACGCTCATATCCAGAGTGGAGTTTCTTGATAATAATACAGTAGTAGTGTATGGGGACAACCTGTTTACGGTTTATTCAATGAAGCAGAAGCCTGAAATGATAAAGGAAGTAGAGAGTAAGCAAAGGATAAAAAGCATTTTTTATAATGAAAAACATATAGGTATGATACTGGAAAGTGATGATTATAATAATCCTTATATTATAAAAATATATGATACCGACGGAGACGAACAGCTTACCATGTTTACAGATTTTTTGTATTCCGGCATAGAGATAAAAGATGATTCACTTATACTATATAATGATACAGATATTATGCTTATGACAACATCAGGAAGAGAACGGTACAGGGGAACAATAGATGAAGGAATAGTAAAAGTAGTGCCTACATTAAAAAGCAGCAAGTATTATATTGTTAATAGTCAGTATAATATAATGGAAATTTCATTAAAATAAAAAGTAAGGATACTTTATTATAAAAAGACGGAGGAGAAAAATGGAATACGCATTACTAATAGGAGTTATTTTGTTTTTGGCGGTTATGGCTGCCTATGGATATAAAAGAGGATTTGTCAGGATAGTATTATCCATGCTTGCGATGATAGTAACTATTATTCTGGCGTCAGTGCTTACTATTCCTGTAAGCGGATTTATAAAGGAAACTTCCGTGGGAGAGGGTATAAGAGCTTCCGTTGAAGAAATGGTAGAAGGGGCAGATATAATAGATGCTGAGTCTATAAACAATCTTGATTTGCCAAAGTCAATGTTAGAGCCTATAGCGGAGGGCGCTGAAAGCACACAGCAGGCAATAGGAACATACGTGGCAGATGCACTGACTGATACAATTATTAATTCCCTTACATTTCTTATATTAGTTATAGTTATATATATTATATTAAAGATAGTAATAGCGGCATTGGATGTAGTGACAAAGCTGCCTGTTTTAAACAGCATAAACAAGGGAGCAGGTGCAGTGATAGGATTAGTTCAGGGATTGCTGTTTGTATGGGTAGGCTGTCTTGTGCTTGCAGCGTGCAGTGATAAACCATGGGCACAGGAAGCCTTCAGACAGATAAATGATAATGAGCTTTTAAGCTTCATATATAATAACAACATGATAATTTGGATTATAACCAAGCTATTGTAAAAGGAGGTAACACTGATGGGTAATAAGTACGAAGGAACAAAAACAGAACAAAATTTAAGGGATGCCTTTTCAGGGGAAAGCGAAGCAAGAAACAAGTACACATATTTTGCTTCCATTGCTAAGAAGGAAGGATATGAGCAGCTTGCAGCAATATTTTTAAAAACTGCGGATAATGAAAAGGAACATGCAAAAATGTGGTTTAAGGAGCTTAAGGGAATTGGCAGTACTCCTGAAAACCTTCTTAATGCAGCAGAGTCAGAAAACTATGAGTGGACAGATATGTATGAGAACTTTGCAAAGGATGCTGATGAGGAGGGCTTTCATGAGCTTGCAAAGAAATTCAGGCTTGTAGCACAGATAGAAAAATCCCATGAAGAGAGATATCGTAAGCTTTTATCAAATGTTGAAATGAATCAGGTATTTGAAAAATCAGAGGTTAAAGTGTGGGAATGCAGAAATTGCGGACATATAGTAGTAGGAACAAAAGCACCTGAAGTATGTCCTGTGTGCAATCATCCTCAAAGCTTCTTTGAGTTAAGGGAAGAAAACTATTAATTATATACCGGTACAGATTATTGGAATAATAAAGTATTATAAAAGTATGTGCAGTCAGGCAGGAGAAGCAAAGCTTTTCTGTCAGGCTGCACATATTCTTTTAATAAATAACTTTTGAAGCAGTTTTGTGGATTAATATACAGAAAGAAGAAATATATGTGGAAAAAGAAAAAAATTTAAAAAAGCTGTTGACATTTGTACAAACTTGAAGTATACTAAGCAAGCTGTTTGGCAACAAAATTGTTGCAGCACTTATGTATACAAAGATAGTCAACGTAAAAATAAAAAACTTTTTAAAGTTCACTTTAAAAAAGTCGAAAAAAGTAGTTGACAATGTTAAATAAAAGTTGTATACTACCTAAGCTGTCACAAAGACAGACAGAGAAAATAAAAAAACTTAAAAAAGTCCTTGACAGACTTAAAGAAGTGTGATAAAGTATTTAAGCTGTCGCTTGAAACAACAGGACAGAAAAAAGAAGAACATTGAAAATTGAATTATAAACCATCCCTGAAAATTCAAGAGATTTTCAGCGAACTTCCCGGAAACGGGAAATTCCAAGTGTCAAAAGGACACAGACAGTAAAAGGATTAAAAAT
>CALWSG010000051.1 GCA_944384155.1 uncultured Lachnospiraceae bacterium
GCGAACTCAACTGGTTCAGACTCGGTTAATTTGTTATTCGGTATCAATTCCAATGCTCCTGATGCAGGATTCGGTAATATTTTTTCTTCTGCATTTCTAATATTGCCACGCAATATAATAGCACGAAGCACATCCATTGCCCCTATAATATTCGTCTTTCCAGCAGCATTCGGACCATAAACAACAGAGGAACAAAGTCCCTTGATACTTTTTTTCTTTATTTTTATATCTAATAAACTATAATCCAATCCTGACTGCTTTGCAGCCTTTGTCATAGAAAATACAGCCTCTTCCACAAACGACTTATAGTTTTTTGTTCTAAATTCAAGCAACATCTCTCTTTCCTCCATTCTGCAATTTTTGTGCAAAATCTAATTATATTATATTCTTACCTTTCAGTATTGTCAACTTCATCAATATTATTTTGCACATTTTTTTCAAAATCACTCCATACGAAACAATTAAGTTCCAAAACTATATCTGCTTGATTCTATTTAAAATTTTATCAAATACTTCTTTGGTAGGTTTAACCCTACCTTCATCTGCATCAATTAATGATTGCCCTAATTTTTCCGATAGCCAATGATTATATTTTTCTTTTAATATCTCATCATCATACACTTCCAGTTCTTCAAACAAAAAATCATGATATCCGTACTTATTGTCTATTTCTTCAATAAATACCATTGAACCATAAGATTCTATATTTGCCAATTTGAATGTATATATTTTACCTATCTCAAGTTCTTTTTCTGTATATATATTACCATCACCCAAGTAATCAAATATATTGTTTATGCAGCGTATTTTTCGTGATATCTGATTAAATACATTTATATTTTTTGTTTCCATATCAGCTTACCGGTCCTTCCTAAATTATCAAATGCAAAACTTAGTTAATCATATGTATTTGTAAGAAAAACCTCATCTGACAGATTTTTCTATCCTATGAGGCTTTCCTACTTAATTTTTGCTATTATACTTTACCTTTTCAATCACATACTTTATGAATTTCTTTTAATTTGAGAGATTCCACTTCTTCAACCGTAATTCCCAAGCCATCTGCTATTTCAGCATCAGTAAGCTTTCCAATTTCCAACAACTTTAAAGCACTATCCCTTTTCTCATTACCAATTAGGTCATCCATTATTTTACTCATAATTGACATTCCTCATTCTTGTTAAATATGATACCAACTCTATTACACATAGTAACATATGGAAGCTAAACATATCACAGCTATGAACAATTTAGACAATGAAATAATTTCTCTTTATTTAACACAAATGTCTACACTTGCTGAAACCTTTGGAATTTCACTCGAAAGAAAGGATTAACTATGTTTGAAAGATTTGATGATATACTCACGATTGAAGATTTAGCTGAAGCTCTAAAGATAGGAACTACACAAGCTTACAAACTTGTACGCTCCGGAAAGATAAGAGCATTCAAAGAAGGTAAGGACTGGAAAATAAGTAAAACCGCCCTTATCACATATGTACGGGAACAGAGCAGAATCTGACACACCCTTTTATCCTCTATTCTTCGTAAGGTATTCTTATTTGAATTACATACTATAACAATGATACCTAAAATTATTATGGTTGCCCACTACCAAGTGCTGGGAGAAGGAGGACTTATGTCTTTACCAGGAATTTTTTCAAGAATATCTGATATCAAGTATTCTATCGCAACTGCCATAGCCAATCGCAAAATGATTGCTCTTGATAAGGAACTTGATGAATACTTAGAGGAAACCAAGGATATTGAAGTCACATCAGTTGACCACGAAGAGTTTTCTAAACTTTTAGCCGAAAACATATCCAACAATAATCCTTAAAAACTTAATATGGCATTGCAATAAACATGTCATATTTACCATCAAAATATATAGTTAGACTTTTGCCTAACTATATATTTTTTCATATTAAAATTTTATACTATATCCACATTGGTAACATTCTAACATTCCTTTTTTTCCACCAAATGAAAACTTAAACTTTTTCTGATATATCTTATCTGATTTACAATTTGGACATATTTTTAAGTATGATTCCTTTTGACATTTAAAATGCTTGCACTTAATTCGAGCATTATAATACGCCGGTTCTAATTCTATATTGTAAGCTCCACAATAAGGACATCTTATCTTAACATCACTAAACGGACTATTATCTTCTTTCGAATCATTGCTTATATCTTGTTGCTGCAATTGTAATGATTGTTCCTGTTCAGGCTCCTTCTCTATTTTCTTTTGTAATAATTGTTTTTTTACAATATCTATTACTGGAATTCCTCTATATATCATATTTCCAGTATTATCAATATCAAATTCACTTAATTTTGCTTCTAGTATCATCATTTTATCCCATGTAGTATCGGCATTTTTTTCACAATATGTAATCACGAAACGAGAATTCAAATAATCTGGCGTCTTTAATCCATTCTCGTCTTCATTATATTTTATGTCCAAAAACAGACAAAACCCTTGCTTTTTCTGTACCTTGATTAGAAATTCAGGGTATTGCTCATTATTCTTCATACCATTTATATCACATACATATATACAATTAGACAAAGGAAGTGCAGCTATATTATCCAATTTTTCCTCATTTATATTATTAACTACCCTATTATATACTAATCCAAGGCTTATCTTTTTTATAAAATAAGTCAATTCATATTTTCGTTCGCTATCAAATATTTTGTTTATACTATTGCCATAAAGAAAGTCTTCATTTTGTATACCAAGTTTATCTTGTAACCAGCACTTTAATACTATTTTAGAATATGTCGTAATAGGATTTTCATCCTTTATTGTACACCCATTTCTTTCTTTCCCTTTCAATCTGAAATGCTGTCTCTTAAGCATTTTTTCACTAGCTATAATGATGACATTACTACCACATTTTGCTTCACAATCACAAAAAAGCTCTCCTTTTTTTCCTAATGCTCTAAATTTTTCCAGTATACCATTATCTACATTAATCTGCTTACCATCAATCAATGTATAAAAATTCTCAATACCAATGCTTTCCCCATTATACATACAACTACTTCTTCTCACACCATTTGCCATATACTAATCCTTCCCATTTTTCAATTTAGAATATAATTCTTGCTACATATTGATTTATAGTACTATCCTTGTTGATAACCTTTTCCTTCCAGTAACAATAAATTATTTTTTTTATCCCTATCATATTGCCTAATCTGTTCCACTAGCCGTAACTTTGCTTCTTCCGGAAGATTTGATTGCATAATCATTTCAACATCTCGCTCAACTGCATTCTTATTGCTATCTTCCTTATAAATCTTATCCTGTTCAAATGCTTTGTTTCCCCAGAACTTCTGACAACTATCCATATCTTCATCAGGAATTGTCATTATTTTATGAAAATGACCACCTTCAACTATCATATCTAATCCGGTAATTTTCATTAATTCTTCTGTACATTCTTCAAGTTTGTTTATTGAATTTGAAAATATCTCTTTATAGCAATCCTTGTACAATTGAAACGCATTTTCATCCAAACTATATATATTACTTATTTTTATAAATGCATCACTATCAATAACTTGTGGATTGATATATTGAGGTTCCATCCCAAATTCTGAATACATATCCAACATAGTCGAAAAATCATATGCTAGATTATCAAGTAACAAATGCTTTAGAAAACCATTCATTTTCAATGTTTCATTCGATATAAAGCCCAAATCAACCAAAATATCATAATATCTTCTGAGCTTATCCAAATCTTTTTCATCCATTTTAATAGACAATACTTTATTAGCCATTCTATACACCTCTTTCTTATTGGTAATTCCAATTATAGAGGTATTACCTTTTATTTGTCAATACTCTATACTTAAAAATTTATAAAACAATTCAAGCATACTTAAGCACCAAGCAAACTTTGCGTTAAGCACTTGGGGCAACTCACCTGCCCCAACTACCGCCCCAATTTTGCCCCAAAATGATACGATTTTTCATACAATTTTATGATAAGTTACGCCACTCTCAATTTTTGCCCTGAAGACGCAGAAAACCCTTGATTTCACTACGAAATCAAGGGTTCTATTAACTCAATTATTCAATTAACTAAATTATTAGTTTCCTGCCATCTGCTTTGCAACTTCCTCTGCGAAGTTTTCTTCTTTCTTCTCGATTCCTTCGCCTGTCTCGTAACGTACAAATCCTTTAATTTCAAGGTTGGAGCCTGTATCCTTTGCAACCTGTGCCACATACTGTGCTACAGTCTGCTTTCCGTCCTCTGCCTTTACATACACCTGATCTAAGAGGCAGATTTCCTTCATCTCCTTATTGATACGTCCGTTTATCATTCCTTCAATAACCTTCTCAGGCTTAGAAGCTTCCTTAGGGTCATTCTTAATCTGTGCTAAAAGAATTTCCTTCTCATGAGCAATAAATTCCTCGCTTACTTCATTTCTTGAAGTATACTTAGGATTTAATGCTGCTATCTGCATTGCAACATTTTTTAATGCTTCCTTTACCTCATCATTTACAACATCTGCCTTAGCCTCTACCAAAACACCTATTCTTCCGCCGCCGTGGATATAAGGAACAACAATGCCGTCAGAGCTGATTTTTACAAATCTTCTGATTGTAAGGTTTTCTCCGATAACAGCTATCTGGCTCACTAACTCCTCTTTAACTGTCTTAGATTCATCCTTTATAAACTTCTCTGCCAAAAGCTCCTCGGCTGTCTTTGCATTTGTTGCAAATATCTGATCTACTACGTCAGATACAAAAGCTCCAAACTTCTCGTTCTTTGCCACAAAGTCTGTCTCTGAATTTACTTCAACAATAACGGCTGTCTTGTCATCTCTGACTTCTGCACGTACAACACCCTCTGCTGCAATTCTTCCGGCCTTCTTTACTGCTGTTGCCTCTCCCTTTTCTCTTAATGACTCAATAGCCTTATCGAAATCGCCGTCTGTCTCTACTAATGCCTTTTTACAAGCCATAACGCCGGCACCTGTCATTTCTCTAAGCTGCTTAACCATAGATGCTGTGATTTCCATTTTTTCCTCCATCCCTGCCGTATAAGACTCAATGAATTCCAGCCATAAATACATGAAAGGCTTATTAATATATGGAGCACTCATATCCTGTCCAAACGGCAAAATAATCTTTTATTATATTTAAAATAAACTTGTTCTTTAAATTACGTTAATTAAGCTTCAACAGCTTCAGCTTCCTCTGCTGACTCTGTCTCCTCTGCTGCCAAAACATCCTCCTGCACTTCATCTGCAGTCTCTAATGCTTCTTCTCCCTGATTTGCCTCGATTACAGCATCTGCCATCTTTGCAACAATTAACTTAACGGCTCTAATAGCATCATCGTTTCCCGGTATTACATAATCTAATTCCTCAGGGTCACAGTTTGTATCTGCTATTCCCACAAGAGGAATTCCTAATGTATGTGCCTCCTGTACACAGATTCTTTCCTTCTTAGGGTCCACAACAAAAATAACGTCAGGAAGCTTTTTCATATTCTTGATTCCGCCAAGATTCTTCTCAAGCTTTTCCCATTCCTTCTTAATTGCAATAACTTCCTTCTTTGGAAGAACATCAAATGTTCCGTCCTCTGCCATTGTCTCAATCTCGTTTAATCTTGCAATTCTTGACTGAATAGTCTTAAAGTTAGTAAGCATACCGCCTAACCATCTCTCATTTACATAGAACATACCGCATCTCTCTGCCTCTGTCTTAACCGCATCCTGAGCCTGCTTCTTTGTTCCTACAAAAAGAATTGTTCCTCCCTCTGCCACAATATCAGCGATTGCCTTATAAGCTTCATCTACCTTACCTACAGACTTCTGTAAGTCAATGATATAAATACCATTTCTCTCTGTGTAGATGTACTCTGCCATCTTAGGATTCCATCTTCTTGTCTGATGTCCGAAATGAACACCTGCCTCTAATAACTGTTTCATTGAAATAACGCTCATTTGTACTACCTCCATTTGGTTTTTATAATATTTTCTTCCGCATACTTCACCTTATGAGAGAACCCTTGAGCATGGCACCATTCTCATAATCCATATACGTGCTATCTACTGATACACACAGTCAGCTTTGTAAGCATAACATAAAAAAAACTCTTTTGCAAGAGTTTTTTGCACCGTGATTATATTGGATTATTCCAGTTCTATGCAGACTATTCTATTCTGTTATTACATCCACAATTTCCTGATACGTACTTCCTTTTATTAAATTATAGTCTCCAACCACCAGACTGTATGTATAACCTCCATCGATAAGAAAATTTTTAAAGTCCGAGGAATTTTCAATTACTCCTGCCTCCTCTAAACCTTTTGCTATGGCTTCAGCAGTCATTCCCGCTGTTATTCTAAACAATACTTCCTCATTATTCTCCGTATTGCCATTACTTTCACTTGTTTCCTCCTGTGCCTCAGCAGACGTTTCTGATTCGGAGGTTATATCTTCCTGTCCATTGGCAAAAGATGACATTTCTTCTCCTGATTCTTCCTCCTCAAAAGGTGTTGTGTTGTCCAACTCTGATTCACCTGACACTTCACCTGTAATCATCCCAAGTTCTTTTGCCCTTTCAATGATTTTTGCATCTGTTGTTCTATAAGAATATATAATTGCCAGAATTATGGAAGTAAATATAATTCCTGTTCCAAGTCCTCTCAGATAATATTTAAGTCTCATCTTTTTATTCCATTTCTTTTATTTTGTTTCACTGTTAATTTTTAATGTTTCATCACCTTTGCCTTTAAACAAATCAATTACAAGGCGAACTTCCCCTATTCCTATTTCCAGTTTTTTTGCAATATCAATATCAGTGCTTCCCTCACTATGCATTTTTAATATAATATCGTTTTTATTAAGAAGAAAATCGCTATCCTCCATAGCTTCAGCTTTATTGTCATCTATGGTCTTATTATTATCTGTCCCCTCTTCCCGGGTATTTTCCTTACTTAAAGCTTCCCCATCCTTTTTTAAATCAGAAATTTTATTTTCCTTTATCATATTCTTAATACTAAGCTTTAATGCCTCAATATCCCTGACTGTATTTTTAAGGGTTTCCTCCTTCTCATTAAGCATATTATATAAAAACATTACTTCCTCATGATTTTTGCTTATCTTATCAAGAATTTCCTCAGAATAACTGCCCACAGCCATTATCTTCTCATTAGTAAGCTTATCAAGCTTAATTAAAGCATTTTCTATCTTTTCATCTATGGCAAGTGACAATTCCCTTTCTACTTCCTCTCTTGCAAGCTCCTGTGCAGCCCTTTTTACATATTCTCCCATATCAATGTCTGACCCGCTGCTTTCTGATTCAAATTTTGAAGAAAGTAAATATGTAACCGCCACCAAAACAGCACCGGCTGACACTAAAAAAATCTCTATTGCTCCCATTGTTATATCCTTACGTCAAAGGCCGCCTTCTTTTTAACAGCAACCTTTCCGTCTTCCTCTTCCTCTTTTTTTCTGTTATGATGTCCTCTGTTTTCCCCATTATATTCATTTTTCCCCTTTTCCTTGGCATCATATTTTTGCTGTTCATAATCTGCATTTTCCTTTTTTACTACATTTTCCTGCTTTTGCTGCAGCTCCTTTACATGATTGCCAAATATATTGGTCTGGTCCACATTTGCCTTATTGTCCTGATTAACCTTATATCCTGTAACATCCTGGCTTCTCTGAACCATTCCCTGCATTACCACCGGTCTTATTGCCATTTTCAGTCAATCCTTCCTTACTTCATCTGCTTATTTAAAATAATGGGACAGCCTTTATCTCCCCGTCTACCTTTTTATACTCACTGTGAATAACCTCTGAGTGAACATAAATATAATCTCCTGCCACTATAATTTTTGTTCCCGGATGTATTGACTTTATTGCTCTTATCTTTGCATTTTCATTTTCCTCCAGCAGCTTTTCCGTCTCCTCAATCTCTGCAGCTGACGTCTTTATCTCTGATGTGTTAAGTATTATATTTTTTGTAAGCTGTGCAAGCATAGGCTCCTTCTCCGGCTCTAAAACACCCATATCCTTTTTCTTTCTAAGCATTGTCAATACCTGCTGAAGTTTTTCATTCTCTGTGGTTTTTTCTGCAACAATATCCTTAAGTCTTTTTATTTTATCTCTTATTTCAGGGTCAATCCCAACCTCCACACATGTTGCAGTACCCATTGGCGAGCCTATAACGGCCGCCTCTATTAATGTTGAGGACCTTACATTTCCTCCTATAAGGCTGGCACTTTTTCCCCTTACATATACATCTCCCCTTGCTGATATATTACTGTTTAAAATAGTATCAGTCTCCACATATCCCTCAACTTTTACATCAGCGCTCTCAATAAACTTTGAGATAAGATTTCCCTTTGCCACAATATTACTCTTGCCCATTCCCTGTATTCCCCTGTGAAGAATAATATCTCCTCCTGCGGATATTTTCGCCCCCTCCACAACACCGAATACCTCCACATCTCCTGCTGCTTCTATTGCAAATCCTGTTCTTATATTTCCCTTTATGGTAATGCTTCCGTTATATGAAATATCACCTGTGGAATTATCAACATCTGCCGGAACATCATAATTATCTGATACAAATACTTTGCCGTCCTCCAGTGTTGCATGACCGTTTACCCTTGATATAAGCTTAAGCCCGTCATCAGATAAATCCACATTATTTCCATGCTTTAAAACAACTCTTGCAATCTTTTTGGGACGTATAATATTACCGTACACATCAGTTCCCGGAACACCCGGCACTTCCTTTGTCAGCACCGCAAGAACATCTCCTGCCTTCACATTGCTTATGTTATTTAAATGATGAAAATCAACTGTTCCGTCTTCTCTTAAGCGTGGCTTTGCACTTCTGTCTGTCTGAAAATTATATTCTATAGAAGCACTTTTACCCTCAACAGGCTTTTGTCCCTGTGCCACAATAATTTTCTCACAGTACCTTGGATTGTTTAAAAACTCACCTATTACCCTGTCATCTATTCCAAATACTACCTTGGCAGCATTAATTGTCTTTACGATTTCCTCTTTTGTCATTCTTGAGCCATTACTGCTGCTTGGATAAAACACTGCTATTGCATACATCTTATCTGCAGTTACCTTTATATCCACAGACTCATCAAACCTGTAGCAGCCTTCATCACTTATCACTGCTTCACTTTCCATATCTCCTGAAATAAGCTCGTTTATCTTCATAAGGTCATAATTCTTTATGCCTGCCTTGTCTAAAAAAGCTATAACCTCATCAATCTTAAGCTTTTCTCCTTTTCCTATAGGAGGAAAATATCTCATCTTAACATTATTGCCTCCGTCTGTAATTTTAAAAAAACCATTTCTGTTATCCATACCATTTCTCCTAGTTTTAATTCTTACCGGTAAACATTATCACATTGTAAAAATATAGTCTGCCACATCACCAAGCTTTGTTTTCATCTTTGAAAGCGCCTTTGTATGAAGCTGTGAAATTCTTGACTCTGATACCTCTAATATTTTACTAATCTCTTTCAATGTAAGCTCCTCATAGTAATATAGGAGTATTACCTTTCTTTCATTCTCTGTCAATGTCTCAAGGGACTGTGCAAGGAGCTTTTTCATCTCCTGCTTTTCAATAACATATTCAGGCTCTATAGACATATTATCCCTTATGGTGTCCATGCCCTTCTCACCATTATTTTCCGCAAATTCGTCAAGTGATATTATATTTGTTATGTTAGCCTGTCCCTTCCAGCTTATATATTCTTCTTCTGTTATTCCAAGCTCTGCTGCTATAGCCTCATCTGTTGCAGCTTTTCCTGTATTCTGTTCTATTTTTGATATGGCACTGTCAATTCTTTTCTGCTTCTGTCTGAGTGATCTTGGAATCCAATCCATTTTACGTATCTGATCAAGTATTGAGCCCCTTATTCTCAAACTGGCATATGTCTCAAACTTTATGCCCTTCTCATAATCAAATTTATCTATAGCATCAATTAACCCAAATATGCCATAACTTACCAAATCCTCATACTCTACATTATACCCAAGATACATACTGAGTCTGCCTGCCACAAGCTTCACAAGACCTGCATATTCAATTATTATCTTTTCTCTCAAAACTCCGCTTCCTGACTTTGAGTACTCCTCCCAAAGCCTTTTCTTTTCTGCTTCCGTCATAAGCTATGTATCTCCCATATTATTCGTCCGGCTTTTCAGTTTCCTTAATATCTTTGGCTTCCTCTGCATTCATATCTTCTTCCTTTATTTCTTCCTGCAGCTCCTCCTCTGTTTCCTCAATAATAAAATTTTTTTCAACCCAAAACTTTATTATAAGTCCCAATACATAAAAAATCACAAGTACCGCAAATATGGTAAGCATTGCTTCCAATGCCTCGTATTTATTTAAAATTGTAACCGTACACGTTATCAATGCCGCTGTCAGGGACATTAATGCAGGTATATACTTTGTTTTCTCTTTCACTTATCCAACCTCATCTAAATAACCTTAAGGGGCTTCCCCACTGATTTTATTGTAAACATACCGTCCTCGGAATTTATAACTACAGTTCGTCCGTAATTACAGCCTGTATCCTCTGCTATAATGGGAATTCCCATTTCTCCCAGCTTTTTCTTAACGGCTGCAACATTATTGTCCCCCACACGCAGTGCCTTATTTGTCTCATTTGCAAAATGAAACATATTGGCACCTCCTGCTATTTTTGCCACGAGCCTGCTTTTTGACGCACCTAACTTTTCCATAAGCCTTACTGTCTCCACAATGCCCGTATCTGCAAATTTTGCTATATTGCTGTTATTTTTTATTGCTGTACTGTCAGGCAGCATAATATGTGCCAATCCCGTCACTTTGGTTCTGCTGTCATACAATGCAACTCCCACACATGAACCTAATCCCAATGTTGTTAAACTGTCGGGATATTGGCATACCTTTAAATCTGCCATTCCAACCTTTATAACTTCACCCATAATGATGACCAGCCTTTCCGTTTCTTATCTCAGTGCACTATACTCCAAGTGAATTTAATATAACATCGTATGACTCTAATTCCGGAATAAGCACAAAATAACCGTCTATAGCTGTTTCATCATCAAATCTTGTCTCAATAAGCAGCACCTTATCACCTATTTTCCCAAACTCTATAGCAGGTATGCTTAATATTGCACCTGCCATATCTATCTGAAGATTAGGCACACTTGAAATAATTTTAAGCCTTGTAAGGTCTGACAATGCAGAAAGATATGCTCCTGTAATAATGTTTCCTATCTCGTTTAACGCCGAAAGCTGAATGGAAGAAAATTCCATTGCTTCGCCTCCCTCGTCATCAGCCATGCCCATAAGCTTATTTACCAGATGCTTAGCTGACTCTACTTCTAAGAGAAACATCATCATGCCGCTTATGTCTCCCTCCAGCAAAAGCATTATTCCTACCATAACAGTTTCTTCACTTCCCACCACATTAGCCAGCTCTGAAAAACCAAGCAAATCTACCTTTGGAACCTTCATATCTATTCTTGCATTAATCAGCTTTGCCAATGCGGTTGTTGCATTTCCTGCTCCTATATTGCCCAATTCCTTCAGCACATCAAACTGTACTGTATCCATATTTTCCAAATCGATTCTTGCCATACTTTTCCCTTCCTAAAAATGCAGATTATGAGAAGTCAAAAAACTTCTCATAATACCACTTTTTCATTTATATCTTATTGCTTAATTAACATCATCAATTACTCCGTTTACATTAAGCAGGGATATAAGATTGTCCTGGTTCTTGCCCACTGCATTTATATATCTGGATTTTTCGTCCCTGCCGCTTTGTATCTTTTCAATATTGCTGCTTTCAAGAGATACTACTTCCTTTACATTATCCACTATTATTCCTATTGCCTCATGCTGTTCAGGCTTTAATATAATAATTCGTGTCTTATCTGTAAAAACATCATCCTCCAGCCCGAATTTTCTTCTGATACTCATAACGGGAACTATCTCACCTCTTAAATTGATTACTCCCATAAAATAATTCTGTGCTTTAGGCACTCTTGTTATTTTCTGCATTCTCACTATATTATCAACATACTTTATATCTATGCCATACTGCTCTATTCCCACATCAACCACTATGTACTGGGTTGACTGTACTTCAATCATATTGTCTTCCATTTGCAATACCTCCCTTACACTAATGTGTTTGCATCAAGAATCAATGCAACATCACCGTTACCAAGAATTGTAGCACCGCTGATAAGCTTATTGCCGTTATTAATATAGCTTCCAAGGGATTTAATAACAATCTCCTGCTGTCCTATAAGCCTGTCCACAACAAGACCTGCCTGTTTTTCACCCTTCTTAATAATAACAACTGTAAGGTTTTCTTCCTCGTCCTCACCACTTTTCTCTATATCAAGAATTTCATCAAGACGTATAATCGGTATTACACTTCCTCTCAAGTTAATTACCTCCTTAGACTGCACATACTTTATGTCTGTCTTCAATACATCCTCGATAGTCTGAATAGAGCCAAGGGAAATTGCATATTTCTCGTCTCCGATTTCAACCATAAGTGCCTGAATTATTGCAAGTGTAAGCGGAAGCCTTATAATAAAGCAGCTTCCCTCAGCAAGCTTTGTCTTAACCTCAATGTCACCGCCAAGAGCCTCTATCTTAGTCTTTACAACGTCAAGTCCCACTCCTCTTCCCGATACGTCGGATACTACCTTTGCAGTAGAAAAGCTTGGTCTGAACAGTAAATCAATAATCTCCTTATCTGACATTGTCTCAGCCTGCTCTTCAGTAATGGTTCCCTTTTCAATAGCCTTATTCTTTACTCCCTCTATGTCTATTCCATTTCCGTCATCCTTAACTTCAATAACAACATTATTTCCGTCCTGATATGCATTTAATATTATGCTTCCCACAGGATCCTTTCCTCTTTCTCTTCTTATCTCCTCACTCTCCAGTCCGTGATCTGCTGAGTTTCTAAGCAAATGCATAAGAGGATCTCCGATTTCATCAATAACTGTTCTGTCAAGCTCTGTATCCTCACCTGAAATAGTAAGCTTCATCTTTTTGTCAAGCTTCTTTGATAAATCTCTTACCATCTTAGGAAACTTTTGGGTAACTGTCTCAATAGGCATCATTCGCACCTTCATAACAGATTCGTGAAGATTTGTTGTTACTCTCTCAAGGTATTCTATCTGCTCATTAAAGCCGTTTGCCTTTTCCCTGTCATCAGAATTGCTGGCAGATACAAGACCATTCTTAGCTATTATAAGCTCAGATACAAGATTCATTAACACGTCAAGTTTCTCTATATCTACTCTTACGGAACGGTTTACAACAGGCTTTCCTCCTGAAACTGCCTTTACCGGAGCCGTCTGTTTTCCTGTATTTTCCTTGACAGAGGTATTTTCAGCCTTAGCTATCTCCTCTTTCTCCTCATGTCTTTCCTCTCTCTTATCCTCATGCTTTTCTACCTTAGGAAGCTCCGTAATAGCATCCATATCCACTCTTCTTATTTCCGATACACTGTTTATGGCATTTAAAACCTTTTCCTTTGTAGCTTCAGTCACAAACACTACTGAAAAATCAAGGTCAAACTTCTCATCCTCAATATCCTGAACTGATGGGTCTGACTTTATGACCTCACCTAACTCCTCCAAGGATTTAAATACGAGAAATGCTCTGGCCGCCTTTAATATACAGCTTTCATCCACGAATACCCTTATGGAAAATACATTCATATTCTTTCTGAATGCTTCACCTATGGCATTTACCTCAAACTCGCTGAATTTAACCTGATAACCGGAACTATTATCCCCCTGCGGCTTATTCTCCTCTTTTTCTGCTTTTTTATTTGAGGTGCTATCATTTTCACTTTCACCCTCAAGGAAACCGTTTAACAGCTTAATTATAGGCTCATTATCATTTGTTCCCTCATCTGCATTGTTCACTATCTCATCAAGATATGCCTCCAATGCATCAAGACACTGAAATAATATATCTACCATATGAATTGTAACCTTTATATTCCCGTTTCTTACCTCGGAAAATACATTTTCCATCATATGTGTCAAATGCTGCATTCTCTTATATCCCATTGTGCCTGCCATGCCCTTAAGAGAATGTGCAGCCCTGAATATTTCGTTAATAACATCCGCATTTTCAGGCTCTGTCTCCAGTATCATAAGCTGGTCGCTTAAATCCTGTAAATGCTCCTTTGTCTCATCAATAAATATCTCTAAGTATTGGCTAACGTCCATTGTTTAGCACCCCCACGTTCTTAATAATTGCATCAGCTAACTGCTCTAAGGGCTTAACCTCATCAGACAGCTTTGCTTCTGCCACGGCTTTCGGCATACCGTATACAACAGATGTATCTGCATCCTGTGATATAACATAAATATTGTTTTTCTCTCCAAGTGCACCTATACCCGCTGTTCCGTCAGCACCCATTCCTGTCATTACCACACATGTTATCTCATCATAGGATGAGCCTATAAGTGATTCATACATAAGGTTCGCACACGGTCTCAGTCCGCCTACTGCCGGTTCGTCTGTAGTTACTATCTTATAATCTGTTCCCTGCTTTTTTATCCTCATCTGCTTACCGCCCGGAGCTATATAGACCCAGCCCTTTTTTAGAATGTCACCATCAGCAGCTTCCTTTACGTTAATTTTGCTCATTTCATCAAGCCTTTGTGCAAGGGAATTGGTAAATCCTTTAGGCATATGCTGCACCAAAACCATTGGTGCATCTAAATTTGCCGGAAGTTTTGGAATAACAGACTGCAATGCCCTGGGTCCTCCTGTAGAACAGGCCAGTGCTATCAGCTTGCTTTTTCCCACTTTGCTTCCCGCTAATTTTTTATGAGGTAAATACGCATTTTTCTCAAGCCCGTATCTTCTTCCCGATGACGGAGTACTATTCTTACTTATTCTGAGACTTCCGAAATCAACATTGCTTTCTGGTTTCTTTCGGACAGCAACAGTCTCATTCTCCAGTCCGGTTGCCAAACACAGCTTTTCCAATAACCGCTCTCTAAATGCTCCATTTCTAGCTTCTATGTAATTCTCCGGCTTCGTGACAAAATCAAATGCTCCACGCTCCAATGCTATAATCGTCTCGCTTGCACCTTCTTTTGTAAGGGTACTTACCATAAGCACGGTAATATTGATTTTATTTTTCTGAAGCTGTTCCAAAAGCTCCAAACCATTCATCTTCGGCATATTAATATCTAATATTACACAGTCATATGCTCCGTGATTTTTTACAATACAATCAAGTCCCTCAAGACCATTGTTTGCTAAATCTTTCACAATAAAGCGATTATCTGTTTTTATTATATCAGAAATCAGCCTTCTCATAAGTGCAGAGTCATCTACTATCAAAATATTTTTTTCCATAAATATGCTTCACCGCCTTCCATCTTATATATCCTCATATAAACTGTTTTCTCTTTTTCTCCGCCGGCGTTCCTCCTCAAATATATACTTTATAAGAGACTCTCTGACGCCGCCCTGCATATTTATAAATTCAATTCTATGTTCATATAAGCCGTGACCTCTCCTTGCTTCACAGCTTATTATTACTCTTCCCATAAGCCCGTATATTTTTGTCTGCTCCTCATATGTAATCTCCAAAATCATAAAAATTTCCCGGTTCTTTTCAAGCTTTTGCCGGGATACAAAACGTATTCCCCCTCCACTTATGTCAATAGCAGTACCTTCATAAAAATCCTCGTTTTGTATTATTAAATTGCTGTTTTTGCCATATTCCTCAACTTCCTCCCCTGATATTATCCGATACTGTATGTCTATCACACAGCCAAGTCTGTAATACTGCCTTCTCTGATACTTCTGAAGTGATGACGCAATTTCCACAACAAGTACGAAAATCTGTCCTTCCTTATATCTGTCCCTTACTGTTATTCTCCCCTGATACAACCCGCCTGATGTGTAAAAGCAGGCGTCAAACCTTGAATTTACCGGCAGCGGAATGATTTTCCCATGCTCAATAGGCATACTAATCTTTAGTTTTTCATCATCTATAATGTCAAGTATCTGACTTACAAAAACTCTGTTTTGATTTTTTGCATATTCCATGTTCTCAGAAGCAATGGTTCTTGTAAGCTCAATTTTATTTCCCACACCTAAAATTTTTGAAATCATAACCTGCCTCCTAATGCCTCACTCAAGAGTGGCTGCTCTTAAACATCCTCAACATTGCCGATACAAGTCCCCTTTTCTTTGGAGATACATCTTCGTCTCCATTTATAAGTCCCTCCGCAAGACCTGCAAAATGTTTTGATGACTCTGAATTAGGATAAATCATTGATATAGGTTTTTGCTGCATAATTGCCTTTCTTAGATTATCATCCATGGGAACGCTTCCCAAAAAGCTTAAATCTATATTTAGAAATTTCCTTACCACAGCATTAAGCTTATTATATAGATTTTTTCCCTCCTCACGGCTTGATGTCTTATTTGCAACTATGCGGATTTTTGTGCTTTCCCGTTCAAAACCTTCTTTTAAATTCAATGCCTTTAAAAGTGCATATGCATCTGTTATTGATGTTGGTTCCGGAGTAGTTACCAACAGAATTTCACTGCTTGACGCAACAAAGCCTAAAACACTTTCGGATATCCCTGCACCTGTGTCTACAATAATAATGTCTGCCATACTCTCAAGCTCATTAAGCTTATGTGTCAGGTAATTAATCTGTTCATAATTAAGATCTCCCAGTCCGTTTATTCCTGACCCCCCTGAAACAAATCCGATATCCATAGGACCCTTTACTATTATATCCTTTATGCTCCTGCCTCTATATATCACATCTGCAAGATTATACTTTGGTATGGCTCCAAACATGACCTCTATATTGGCAAGACCAAAATCAGCATCAAATATAATTACCGACTTTCCAAGCTTTCTAAACTGAACTGCCAGGTTTATTGACAAACTTGACTTTCCTACGCCCCCCTTTCCGCTTGTAACAGTAATTACCCTTGCCTTACGGCTCTCAGTCTGATTTTGCAATTTTATAATATTTCTTAAATTCTGTGCCTGGTCCATTATTGCTCAATCTCCTTTATACATTACTCATTACTGCCAAGTAAGCTTCTTGCTACCTTTTGCGGATCCAGTATTCCTATATCATCGGGAACCACCTGGCCGCTTGTTACATATGACACATCTACTCCTGTCCTTAGCTTCATATTCAGTATATTGCCAAGACATGTAGTCTCATCAAGCTTTGTAAATATAATATTATAATTATTCATAGGGCAGAATACTTCACTTATTTTTATTAAGTCCTTATATTTTGTTGCTGCACTTAGCACAAGATAAATCTCTTTTCCCGTATTCTCATCTGTCCTGCAGTCATTTATCAGATGCATCACTTCATCACACTGCTCACTATTTTTATGAGATCTTCCTGCCGTGTCAACAAATACTAAATCATAATCCCTGTAAGCTTCTATTGCCTGATTCAGCTCCTCAATGGTATAAATAACCTGAAGCGGTACATCGAGAATTCCTGCATATGTTCTAAGCTGCTCCACCGCAGCTATCCTAAAGGTATCACATGTTATCAGAGCCACTCTTGCATTCTGCTCAAGCTTATAATAGGAGGCAAGCTTAGCTATGGTGGTGGTTTTGCCCACACCTGTAGGTCCCACAAAAAATACAAGCTTTCGCTCACCGTCATTAAGCTCTATTGTCTTAGGCTGCCCTATCTTAAGTATTATCTTCTGATATACTGCCGCTAATATACTGTCAACAGACGTCTCCCTTTTTATTGATGACTGTATCTCACCTATAATCTGGTTTACATACTTTTCATCAACCTCATTATCTATAAGCTGATTATATATAAGCTTAATAAATTTGATATTTGTGCTTTCCTCCTCATCTGCAGGCTTATTTTTTTCTGTCCGCTCCTCCTTAACTCCTGCATCATCATAAACTGCCGCTTTCATTCTGCTCTCAAGCATACTTTGCAGACTGTTAAGCTTCTCCTCTATTGCGCTTGCCTTCTCATTCTGTATTCCCCCACCATACAATGACTGTGACTGATATAAATCATTTACCGCCACATTTATTGACTTTGTTGGTATACTTCCTGTATTTTTCATCTCCTCAACAGCTGCCGTCACCTCAACAACATCTTTTTTAAATAACCTTGAAATTCCTCTGTGTTTAATTGTCTTTATATTCAGTACAACGGCACCGCTTCCAAGCTCTTCCTTAGCCTTTATAATTGCCTCTGCTTCTGTTGATGCCTGAAATTTCTTGATTATCATAGCACTAAACCGGCTCCTTTCCTAAGCTGCTGCTATACTTACCATTCCAACTGACTGCAGCTCTACATTTGTATCTATCTCATTATAAGAAACTACTATTAAATCCTTATAGTAATCCTGTGTCATACGCTTATAATACATTCTCACTATAGGTGATGTTACTATAATAGGTGTCTTTCCCATATTCTCAAGCTTCTTTATTTCTGACTCTGTAGCCTTAAGTATCTTCTGATTAACCTCCGGATCCAAGGCTATATATGAGCCCTGCTCTGTCTGCTTTACGGCGCCCATAATCTGCTGCTCAATGGCAGGGTCTAGGGTAACAACTGTTGTGGTCTCGTTTGGTGCAAAGAATTTGCTTGATATTGCTCTCTTTAAGCTCTGTCTTGCATACTCTGTAAGTACGTCCGTATCTCTGGTTACAACAGCATGGTCTGCCAATGTTTCAAATATTGTAAGAAGGTCTCTTATTGATATACCCTCTTTTAAGAGATTCTGCAAAACTTTCTGTACCTCTCCCACACTTAAAAGCTTCGGCACAAGCTCTTCAACAAGGGTAGGGTTAGATTCCTTAATATTAGATATAAGATTTTGCACATCCTGCCTTGTAAGAAGCTCATCTATATAAGTTCTCACTATCTCTGTAAGATGTGTTGCTATTATGGAAGGCGGATCCACCACTGTATATCCCAAAGCTTCTGCCTTTTCTCTCTGCCCCTCCGTTATCCATATTGCCGGAAGATGGTAGGAAGGCTCAAACGTAGGAATACCTGATATTTCTTCCTCCACATTACCGGGATTCATTGCCATATAATGGTCAAAAAGAATTTCTCCCTCACTTACCTTAATTCCTTTAATCTTGATAATATACTGATTAGGATTTAACTGTATATTATCTCTCATACGTATAATAGGCACTACTGTTCCAAGCTCAAGTGCTATCTGACGCCTTATCATAACTACCCTGTCAATAAGATCTCCGCCTTGATTCACATCTGCCAGTGGAATAATTCCGTATCCAAACTCCAGCTCAATAGGATCCACCTGCAAAAGTGACACAACATTTTCCGGCCTTCGTATTTCATCGGCCTGCTCCTCTGTTATATCCACTTCCTCCTCAATATTTTTGGCTGCCTGTGAATCCCTTAGTCTAAAGCCTAAATAAATACACAGTATTCCCAAAGGCACAAACACATATATAGGCAGCTCGGTAAATATACCTAAAACAGTCATTGCACCGCCTACTCCCCACAAAACCTTAGGTATGGCAAATAACTGTGAAAATACAATATCTCCAAGCTCCTTGTTTTTTGAGGATTTTGTTACAAGCATACCTGTTGCAAGAGATATAAGCAACGAAGGTATTGCACTTACAAGACCATCTCCGATTGTAAGTATCGTATATTGGTTGAGTGCTTCCGAGATATCCATACCCTGCATAAGAACACCCATACAGATGCCCCCTACAAAGTTAATAACCGTAATTATGATACCTGCTATGGCATCTCCCTTTACATACTTTACGGCACCATCCATGGCACCGAAAAATGATGATTCCTCCTGTATCTTTTCTCGTCTTTCCCTTGCCTCCTTATCATTTATAGCTCCCGTATTAAGGTCTGCATCTATTGCCATCTGCTTACCCGGCATGGCATCAAGGGTGAATCTTGCAGTAACCTCCGCTACTCTCTCGGAACCCTTATTAATAACCATCATCTGAACAAGAATGATTATTACAAATATAATGGCTCCCAATATAAGATTTCCTCCGCCCACAAACTCTCCAAAGGCCCTTACAACATTTCCCGGGTCTCCTGTTCCCAAAATAAGCTTTGTGGAGGACACATTTAAGGAGATTCTAAAAAGTGTAGTTAAAAGCAAATATGTAGGAAATGATGACATTTCCAATGCTTCCTTTGCAAAAACAGCATTGAAAAGTATAACAAGAGCTATAGCTATGTTAAATGCCATTAATATATCAAGCAAAAAGCTTGGCAGCGGTATAATTAAAAACACTATAGCCGCTAATATATATAGTCCTAATCCAATATCTGTCTTTTTCACATCTATACCTTATGCTGTGTGCATTTATCCTTTCTAAAAACTACTTGTTCTTCAAACTGTACACAAATGCAAGAACCTCGGCAACCGCCTGATAAAGCTCCGGCGGAATTTCCTCGCCCACATCAACGCTTTGATATAATGCTCTTGCCAAGGGTTTATTTTCGTAAATTTCTATGTTATTTTCCTTTGCTGCTTCCTTAATTTTCTGTGCAAGGAAATCCTCTCCCTTCGCCAGCACTACAGGTGCCTTTGCTATTTCCAAATCATACTTTAGGGCAACTGCAAAATGGGTAGGATTTGTTATAACAACATCAGCCTGAGGAAGCTGCTGCATCATACGCCTTTGCGACGCCTCCCTCATTCTCCTTTTCTGCTGACCTCTTATTGCCGGGTCACCTTCTGTATTTTTATACTCATCCTTTACTTCCTGCTTTGTCATTTTCATGTCCTGACTGAATTTTCTTTTTTGGAAGACATAATCGGCAATTCCCACAACAAAATAAACCATGCTTATATCTATACATATGTCGAGGACAAGATCTCCCACAGCAGCAATGGCCTCCATCAATGACATATCATAAAGCCTGAAAATAATTCCGTAATTGTCAAGCCACGCCTGATAAACAATATATATGCATATGCCCACTATTGCAACTGACTTTAAAAGATTTATCAGAGACTGCTTTGAAAAAATACGTTTAAAGCCGCTTATGGGATTTAATTTACTGAACTTAGGCATCATCGGCTTTGCCGTTGGTTTCCACTTTACCTGAACCAGCTCGCCAACAAAATTTACCAAAAATGAGATTATAAATATGGGTGCCGTAATCACAACAATTTTTAATATAATCTCTTTCATTATAAATCCTGCTGTACCTATATACCTCATATCCTCAGCACTTTCCGCATATGTAGGGATAATACCATATACCGAACTGAAGCTTTCCATAATTCCGTTTCCTATCATGGAAAGCAAAAACTTAAGCACATAAAAGATAGCAAGCAAATAAACGGCATTTACTATCTCCTGACTCTTTGCTACCTGACCTTCTTTTCTGGCATCACTTAACTTTTTATCCGTAGCCGGCTCAGTTTTTTCTCCTCCGGGACCATCCTTTGCAAAAAGCTGTAAATTATATCTTAAATAACTCACCTTAACCTCCGGATTATGTTAAGCCTCTTATGACATCAATTACCATTTTTCTCATTTCCTCCCCCAAAAAATCTGCTATATTAGGCATTAAAACTACCGTCATAAACAATATAAGCAGACCTGCCAGAATCTTAAACTGTATTCCTACGGAAAACATATGAATCTGGGGAGCTATCTTTGTCATAATTCCCATTACGCAGTTGGATATAAGTGTAACTGCAAATATAGGAAGAATAATTCTGAAGCCTATAATAAAATAGTCGCTTAAAAAGCCTACAAAGGTGCCGTAAAGCAATATATTGAAGCTTACTCCCCCTATAGGGATAAGTGTATATGTATCTGCCATAGCTCCTATAAGAAACAAATGAGCCCCTGAAATAATGGACAGAATAAAATATATTCTCTGATAAAAAACACCTGTAAGGGAAACCTGCTCCCTGGTTGTGGGGTCATAAAGATTCGCCATTGCAAATCCTATGTCCATATCAACTATACGCCCTGCAAATAAAACTATTGTGCTGCATATAAATGCCGAAAACCCCACAAGAAAACCTACTATTGCTTCCTTTATAACAAGAGTTGCATATCCTAAAGTTGTATCATAGTCAAGAGCCTGCTCAGGTATAATCATATATATAATATATGAGAAAAAAACAGCAAACCCTAATTTAAATCTCATAGGTACATTGCTTTGACCAAAGAAAGGTGTTATTGATATAAATGACGCTATCCTTACAAGTATAAGGAAAAATTCCTCTAAATCCCTTTGCGAAATAGTTATCTCCAACATTTATACATACTCTCCAAAGCTGTTCCAAAGCTGTTCCATAAACGACACTATTGTATTTAAAATAAAGGAACCGAATATTAACATTCCTAGAAATGTAGCCAGTATCTTAGGTATGAATGTTAACGTCTGTTCCTGTATAGACGTAACCGTCTGAAATATACTTATAATAAGTCCCACCACCAATGATAACAGCAACAGTGGTGCCGATGTAACTATAATAGTCCAGATTGTTTCGCTGGCCACATTTAATACTGCATCTACCGTCATAATAATCTCCATTCCCAAACGCTTTACAGTAGCTTTTTATTGTTACACTTTTATTGTTTCAATAAGATTAACAATAATCAGATTCCATCCATCTGCCAAAACAAAAAGCAATATTTTAAACGGCAGGGATATTGTAGTAGGCGGAAGCATCATCATACCCATTGACATGAGAACGGAAGATACAACCATGTCAATAACAAGAAACGGCACATATATAAGAAAGCCTATAAAAAAGGCAATTCTAAGCTCACTTATAATAAAGCTTGGAATCAGCACTGATGTAGGTATATCATCTGTGCCTGCCACTTCCTCTATGCCTGCAATGCCGCACATGGCATCTAAATCCTTATCATCAACATTTTTTAGCATAAAGTCTCTCAAAGGCTCTATCGCCGCATCAAAAGCCTCCTCCTGTGTGATTTCATTGTTGCTTAAAGGCACATATGCCTCATTATAAATCTGTTCAAATACAGGTGCCATTACAAAAAATGTCAAAAACAGAGAAATTCCTATCAATATCTGATTTGGGGGTGCAGACTGTGTATTAAGTGCTGACCTTGTAAAATGCATAACCACAAGTATTCTTGTAAAGGAAGTAAGCATTATAAGTATTGACGGACATAATGCTATAATCGTCAATATTATTACTATCTGTAATGCACTTGCAATTCCTCCCGTTTCTCCGCTTGTGGAGATATCTATTCCAAACAGCGTATCATCATCTAGATTTTCACCCTCATCTCCTTCGCCTGCTGCATCATCCTCACCGGCTGTTACATCACCCTCATCGGTTGTGGCATAGGATACCGTTCCGGATACCATAAACATGACTAAAATCATAAATAACAATATAGCTGCTTTCCTTATGTACTTTCTCATAATATTATTTTTCTCCTGCTATTTATTATCATTTGATTTTTTTGTGTTTTTAATCTTCTCCAGTATCCGGCTAAAACTCTCTCCTGCTTTTATCTGCTCCTGCTTCTCATATACCAAGGTATTCTTATCTATCTTTGATATAAGTGTTATATTATCCTTGCCTACTCCAATAGCAAAATATTCATCTCCTATTCTTACTATTTCTATCAGTTTATTGCTTCCCACATTTTTAGCCTCAAGGATTTCTATATTCCCTTTTGAAATTGTACCTTTGTGATAATTTGCTATAAATCTGGTAGTAAAATAACATAACACAACAACAAAAGCCAACATAAGCAGTGCAACTATAAACTGGACTACACCGTTTACTCCCGTTGCCAATACACTGTTTGAACAATACAAATATTTCATTTTAGCCTACCGCTTTTTTTACGGCCTCAATAACTCTGTCCTGCTCAAAAGGCTTTACTATAAAATCCTTTGCTCCTGACTGTATTGATTCTATAACCATTGCCTGCTGTCCCATTGCTGAACACATAATTACCGTAGCACTTGGATCAACCTCTCTTATCTTCTTTAATGCCTGAATTCCATCCATCTCAGGCATTGTTATATCCATCATGACAAGATCAGGCTTAAGTTCTGCATATTTTTCCACTGCAACTTTTCCGTTTTCTGCTTCTCCGGCAACATTATAGCCATTTTTTGTAAGAATGTCCTTAATCATCATTCGCATAAATGCGGCATCATCACAAATTAAAATATTTTTTGCCATGTTTTTTCTCTCCTATCATTTTATGACTAATTTTTAATAATTTCTGTTACTCTTACACCAAAGCTTTCCTCAATAACAACAACCTCTCCTTTTGCAACATACTTGCCGTTTACAAGTACATCTATAGGCTCTCCGGCTATCTTATTAAGCTCAATAATTGTTCCTGGTGCAAATTCAAGAATATCCTGAATTGATTTCTTTGTCCTTCCCAGTTCCACTGTAACCTCAAGAGGAACATCCATAATTAAATCTATGTTTTCCTTCTGATTTACAGCCATTACCTCCGGTGAAAAAGCCTGAAACTGTGCCTGCTGCACATTAACATTCTGCATTGGCATTCCTGCCATAGGCATCATCATAGGCTGACCGTACATTGGCATTCCTTGCTGCATTGGCATTCCTGCCATTGGCATTCCGTAACCCTGCATTGGCATTTCCTGTGCCGCAGGCTGTACCTGTTGTACAGGTGCCTGCACTGCCGCCTGCTGCTGTACTTGCGGCTGTACCGGCTGTGGGGCAGGCTGCTGACTTGCCTCTGCCGGTTCCTGTTTTGCAGGTTCTGATGCCGTACCGGCTCCACCTGAATTAACACCGAATTTATTACAAAGAGTTTTACAAAACTCTGCTGGGAACAACTGCATAATCTCACTGTCAACCAAAGTTCCTATAGTCATCTTAAATGCTATCTTTACAAATCTCCCTTTAAGAAAAGACGCAATTTGTTCCTCGTCAACCACATCATTCATATCTATTGAAACGGCTGTAGGAGGACTAATATCTATTTTTGCATTTATCATTGATGAAAGTGATGTGGAGGCTGAACCCATCATCTGGTTCATAGCTTCACTTATTGCACTTAAATGCAATTCGGTCAGCTCTCCATCCATGTTTACTGTTCCGTCACCGCCCATCATTAAATCGGCAATGATTTTTACGTCATGATCCTTTAATATAAATATGTTATTTCCGTCAAGACCTTCCTTATACGAAATCTGAAGCATAACACAAGGTCTGTCATATCCTGCAACAAGCTGGTCCCAGTCGCAGCTTTCAACTGAAGGCGTTGTAATATCCACCTTTTGATTTACAAGAGAGGATAATGTTGTGGCTGCCGTTCCCATGCTTATATTGGATAATTCGCCCATTATATCCTTTTCCATGCTGCTTAACAGTTCTTCTGTGTCAGCCTGTTCTTCACCTGTCTCTTCGGAATCCATATTGTTCAGTAATGCATTTATTTCTTCCTGTGAAAGCATTCCATCCATTCACTAATCCTCCCTTATAACTGTTGTTACTCTTACTGCATAATTGTCGTTTGATGTTCCCGGCAGTGCTTTAAACTTGCGTATATCACCCACAAAAACATCAAGCTCGCTGTCCACAACTGAATCAAGCTTTATTATATCACCCTTCTGCAAATTTGCAAAATCATTTACAGATATGGTGCTGTTTCCAAGTATTGCCCTTATAGGTATCTCTGAGCGTTGAATCAAAATCTCTATTGCCTTTTCATAGGAATTTTCATCCTTTTGCTCCATAGAGGAGAACCAATACTTAATATTTAGCTTATCCATAACATCTTCCAATGTGATAAACGGAAGACATACATTCATAAGTCCGCTTATGTCGCCTATTGTAATGCTTATTGTTATAATAGCTATCATTTCCGTCGGTGATATAAGCTGTGCAAACTGTGGATTTGTCTCTATTCTCTCAAGCCTTGGATGAAGGTTTACCACATTCTGCCATGGCTCTCTTAACAAATCAACGCATACATTCATAACCCTCTCTATTATAATAAGCTCAATTTCCGTAAAATCCCTTTTCTTCTCAAGAGCTTCTCCCTCTCCTCCCAGCATTCTGTCAACAATGGCATACCCTAAATTAGTTCCAAGTTCCATTATCACATTGCCTCTGAGAGGGGAAAAATTTACAATCCCAAGTAAAACCGGATCAGACAGAGCATTGGAAAATTCCGAGTACGCCAACGCCTCTGCGTTCATAACCTCTACCTGAACATTTTTTCTAAGATATGCCGGCAGATTTGTGTATAAAAGTCTTCCGTAATGCTCAAATATATTTTCAAGAGTACGAAGATGTTCCTTTGAAAACTTAGATGGTCTTGCAAAATCATATACCTTGACCTCTTTTTCCTTGTCTTCCTTATAGTCATCTGCATCTAATTCTCCTGTGCTAAATGCTTTCAGGAGCTTATCAATCTCCTCCTGCGACAGTGTTTCGCCCAAAACATCCTCACCTCCTACTATTTACGTGTTTTATTACGATTCTCATTGTCCATATACTCCTGCGAAATTATATCAATCGTTTATTACTGAATACAATATTTACAAAGGATGTTTCATATATAAATGTTGTATTATTGTACAGCTTCCTTAACTCTGCAGTTATTTCCTGCAAAATAACCTGTTTATTATCCTGTATTTCAGATATTGTATATTTGCTTACCACATTGGAGATAGCCGATGTCATAAGCTTTTCATTTTCAGTCAGCTTATTATGGTATTCACTGTATCCCTCTCCCTCCTTGTCAAGGGAAAGTGTAATCCCAAACTGTGCATAATGTACATTATTATCGGAACTTCCGTTTAATGCCACTGTGATTTTGTCGGAAAAATCATATGTTTCAAGATTATTTATACTTATACCGTCAGTATACTCTTTCTGTCCTTCCTTTTCCAAATCAATAGCCGAAGCCACCTTTGAAACAAGATTATTTGTACTGTTCATTGCAGGCACAATGGCAAATACCATTATAGCTGTCAATATAACATTTGTAATTGCCAGAACCAGCAATATAATATTTATTAATCCTTTTTTCATTTCCTGCCGTTCCTCCCGTTTATGGTATTGTCGCATATTCGTTAAATATCTTTATTTCAACTCTTCTGTTTAATGCTCGTCCCTCGGCTGTTTCATTGCTTGCAACAGGCTCCTCTTCTCCTCTGCCCATACACGCCATTGTTGTAACATCCATACCCTTTACGTCTCTTAAATACTTATACACCGAGTATGCTCGTCCCGAAGACAGCTCCATATTATCTGAATATTTCCCGTTGTCAATCATAGGTACCGTATCTGTATGACCTATAATCCATATGTAATTATCATCATAGCTTTTCAGCACATCACCGATTTTATCTACAAAGGCAATGGCACTTTCCTTTATCTCTGCCTTTCCCGAATCATACAGCAATGCTCCGTTAAGTGTAAGAGATACATATTGTGCGTCAATCTCTATATCAACCCTGTCAGACATTCCAAGATATGCAAGCTGATTTTCAACATCTTCCGCTATTTCCTCGGAAGCCTCAAGCTGCTGCTGATACTGCTGTTCCTCATAAGCCTCCAATGATTCTGCTATTTCGCTGTCATTTTCAGGATTTGCTTCCATCTGACTAAAATAATCATTAAGCTCTGAAAGCTGGCTTACACCGCTTGATATAAGATTGCCCTCTGTTATTGATGCTGAACCTCCGTCAAATATACTAAAGCTTTGCCTGAAGGACGCCGCTATTTCCTCAAACTTTTCCGAATCAATGGTTGACATTGCAAAAAGCAGCACGAAAAAGCAAAGCAGCAAGTTCATCAGGTCACTAAATGTTGACAGCCACAGATTTCCGCTAACTCCCTCTTCGTCTCCGCTGTTTCGCTTATTTTTTCTTGCCATTACTGCTCACCGCCTTCAGCACTAAGGCTCTCTCGCTGTGCCGGAGCCATAAATGATTTCAGCTTCTCTTCAATAACTCTTGGATTCTCTCCTGCCTGTATTGAAAGAAGACCCTCAATCATTACTTCCTTCATCATAATCTCCTGTGCATTATTCATAATCAGCTTATTGGATACAGGAGTTGCAAGCCAGTTTGCCAAAAGTGAACCATACAATGTAGTAAGAAGAGCTACCGCCATATTAGGTCCTATGGAATTAAAATCATCAAGATTCTTAAGCATATTAACAAGACCGATAAGGGTTCCTATCATTCCCCATGCAGGTCCCATTGCTGCCATCGTACCCCAAAAGCCTATTACCTTTTTGTGTCTTTCTTCTATACACATAAGTTCTGTTTCCAATATGGCACGAAGCAAATCAGGATCTGTACCGTCTACAATAAGAAGAACTCCTTTCTTCATAAACGGATCCTCCAAGTCCCCTGCTGCCTCCTCCAATGCCAAAAGTCCTTCTTTTCTGGCTGTGTTTGACAGGTCTATTATCTTTTTTATAGTCTCTGCCTGGTCCATTTTTGGTACCTTTAAAGCCAGCTTGAAACTCTTAAGTCCGTTTATAAATCCGGATATGCTGTTGGAACCAATTAAACATGTCACTGAACCGCCTATGGTGATAATAACCGACGGCAAATCAATAAAATTTCCCAACAGTGAAAATCCGCCGTCTCCGGTTACAATACCGAAAATAACCATGGCAAAGCCTGCTACCAGACCTATAATTGACGCCAAATCCATTTGCTCTCCACCTACCTATACATTTATTTTGTCATAAAATAACTCAATAACATTGTATCACATTTTGCCGCAATTACCAACATAAAATTTGTTTTTTTTCTGTTTGCAATTATTTTCGACACATCTGAAAACCTTCTTTTCCGCCAAATAAAGGCTTTAAAAGGCCTATTGATTTATTATGGTACATTAGTCCCATAATTCAAAATGCAGGGTAACAGTATAGATGCTACCCTGCATTTTAATTTATCTATTACCGCTTCAGACTGAGAAGCTCTTCTATCATAGTATCTGACGTTGTTATTATTCTTGAGTTTGCCTGATATCCTCTTTGCGTTACTATCATATTTGTAAACTCATCTGCCAAATCCACATTTGACATTTCCAAAACACCGCTTGACATGGTCTCTCCGTCTGCCGTTATATCTTTAACATTTGGGTCTCCTGAGTTAAGTGTTGAAGAAAACAAATTATCTCCTTCCTTCTGAAGTCCTGCCGCATTTGCAAAGGATGCCACAAGAATCTGACCTATAACTGCCGTATCTCCATTATCGTATGATGCCACAATCTTACCATCTGTCTGTATTCCCAGCTCTATCATGGTTCCTACGCCTTTTCCTGTTCCTAACTTATCGGCATTTCCTTTTTCTGATACAACATCAGTATTTGCCGCCATACATTTTAATCCTGAAAAATCAACATTAATATCCTGTGCAAAGGAAGCAAGCTGATTGTTTGCATCATCAACAATATTAATGGTAAAATTCTGCGATGTCATTGCCGTCATATCAAGATAGCCGGTTGTTCCGTCAAAGACAAGCTCCAATGAATCTCCCGTAACATCATCGCCGCTTATGACAGCCGATACATTTTCAAGCTGTGTATTTCCACTGTATACTGCCATAGGTGACATTGTATATCTTGTAGGGTCAGTGTCGTCATTTTCTATTCTAAACATTACGCTGTATGTATTTCCAAGACTGTCATATACGTGCATTTCCGTTGTCACATACCCTGCTGCGTTTACTCCGAAATTATCATCCTCAGAATTAATATTTCCGGACATTGTCACTTCAGTTGTCTGTGCCGGATCTGTATTCATATATTCCTCACCGTACACTGATATAGGTCTTAACTGGTCTGTCTGCAAAACCATATCTCCTGTAGCAGCATCTCTTGCCGCAGTGTAGCCCATTACATATCCGCCTGACGGAGTTACAAGATTGCCGTATCCGTCAGTTGTAAAATTACCTGCCTTTGAGTAGTAATTTGTTCCTCCCTGCTGTATTATAAAGAATGAGCTTCCGTTAATCTTTAAATCATACAGATTTCCCGTAGACTGGGAACCGCCTTCATTTGTAATATTTGTTGAAATTGAAGATACACTTACACCAAGACCTATCTGCTTTGCATTTTGTCCTCCTGTTGATGTCTCTGCATTAGGACCTGATGCCGCCTGTGTTGTCTGATAAAATAATTCACTGAAGTTTACTGTCTGAGACTTAAATCCTACAGTATTTACATTTGCAATATTATTGCCTATAACGTCCATTCTGGTCTGGTGAACCTTAAGTCCCGCCACACCGGAATATAATGATCTCATCATAATTAAATGACCTCCTTATCTGTCTGCCGCCTGCTTTATCCGTCATTCAAAAGCTGCTTGCCTCCATATAGGTCCGGCTACACTATAACGGCTCCATCAATATTTGTAAAAACTTTTTCATCTGTACCGCTACTGTCCATGGCAGTAATTACAGTACTATTCTTTACATTTACTATAAATGCCAGATTGTCCATAAGCATAAGGGATTCATTTATGCCCTTTTCACTTGCCTTTTTCATTCCTGCATTTAATCTGTCCATCTGCTCTGATGTAAGATTAATATTTCTTGTGGCAAGTCTTTCGTCTGCATGCTTTGAAAACTTTAACTTCTCTTTAAACAAATCTTCAAAAGAGGCTGTCTCATTATCTGCCCTTTTATCATTTGATTTTTGATTATTGTTTAAGTATTGAAGCTGTATCTGCCTTATAGATGCAAAATTATTTCTTACTTCCATAGACTACACCTCTTCTTCACCTGTATCAGTATTTCCTTCGTCCTCACCGGGTTCTGTCACTGTGTCATCTCCCTCTCCTTCGCTTGGAGGATTAAGGATACTGTCAAGGTAGTCATTGTCTATTACCATATCAAGGTCAGCGTAATCATAAAGCTGATCTCCCACTGAAAGCATTGCCTTTCCATCCACAATTTGAACAAACTGAACGTATCCGCCCACTGTAGTAGTTGTTGTTGCATCTGTGGATTTTCCTACCTCAATTATTACATTCTTTCCCACAAGATTAAATGCACTGCTGTTATCAAAGGTTGTACTTAAATTCTGCAATTCTTCAATAGTTGTAAACTGTGCAAGCTCTGACACCATCTGTGAATTATCTGTAGGCTGAAGAGGATCCTGATTCTGCATCTGTGCTACGAGAAGCTGTAAAAATGCGTCTTTTCCCAGCGAATCTCCCTTAGACTTTTCTCCCTGATAAGTTTGTGATGTTCCCGTCACTGCCTGTCCGTCTATAACAGGTGCCGTTAAATAACTGCTCATATATTCTCCTTTCTCCTAAGCCTGATAGCTTACGGTATTTCCCAATGTTTCCATAATTTCTTTTTCTCCCTGCTGCATATCAGCTGATAATCCCACATCATCTAAAATTGACTGAACAGCTTTCCTTGATTTTCTGTCCTTTTTATCATCTGAGCTGCTTTCTTCATGGGTATTTTCACCATACATTGAATTCTGGCTTGTAATTACTACCTCAACATTATCAACTTTAAGTCCCTGATTATTAAAATTATCCTTGAGAGTCAAAAGCTGTGCTTCTAAGACTCTTTTAACAGCCTCCGTCTCCGCAGATATTGTAGCAGTTACGGCTCCGTCCCTTGAAACTACCTGTATTCCCACTTTTCCCAAATGCTCCGGATACAACTGCATTTCCATGCTTTTAAACTCACTGTTTACGTTTAACTTAACCTGCTCCGTTATTTGGCTTATAATGCTTACCGCCTGATTTTTTCCTGTGCGGTCACTTAAAACCTGTTCAATGTTTTCAAAGAAATTCGCCTTTACTCCGGTTAGAGCTTCTTCTCCCTGAAGAATAACATGCTTTCCTGATGTACCCTTTTCATCCTTTAGGTTTTCATTTGAAAAAAATGTATTTTCGCTGCTGCTTTCCTGTGACTGTGCCATGCCCTTGTCATTTTGGAAATTCACAGAACCCGACTTATCACTGCTTTGAAGCTTTGTCCCTTCATTTAAGCTGTCAGTTTCATTGGATATGTTTTCTGCTAATACTGCATCCTGCATATCTGCTCCCTGTGTGCTTTCCAAAATATTTTTACCCTTCGCGGATAATTTTTCACCTGAAGCCTGACTTATAAAGCCTTCCTTTGTAATCTCAATGCCTTTTGCATTAAGCTCACTTTTAATTTCTTCCATAGCGGCCGCAATATCCTTAAAATCTTTCATAAGACCGCTGTCAAACAGCAACTCCTTTGAAGTGTTAAGACCGTTAGATGATGCAACCAGCTTTGCCAGTGTATTTGTTTCAAAAAGCTCATATGCCTGAATATTCAGTTGTTCCATTATAGCTTCAAGCTCCTTGACAGATATATTAAGCTTATCTGCTATTGTTTCCTTAAGCTCATCAATGCTTTGGGATATGTAATCCTTTGAAACTTCTTCCTGTCCGCATTCAATGGCTTCATCAGGCTCTTTTAGCTTTTTGGTGAACTCCTTGTCTGTTTTAGTATCATCTCCGGCAGCTTTAGCTGTTTCTTTTGTACCGCTTTTTTCCGCATTCTGAAAAGATTTCCCGGAAGTTTTGCTCATAACGTCACTGAAGCTTTCACTGCTTACCCTTTGCTGCTGCTTTGAACCACTGTCTCCGCTGCTTAGCCTTACTGTAAAAAGATTAGATGCCAAGGACTGTACATTTGTTCCTGCCATATATTCACCTCCTTATCCATAAATTTTTTTATATAATACGCTGCCAAATATTATATGGCGGCGGACCATATACACATTATATATCGGCATACGGTAACAGCTTGTTTATAAATATGCCTCTGGTATTTTATGGTGCTAAAAGTACTGTTAATTTTCCGCAGAATACTGCATCTATATCGCTTAAAGCATCAAGTATTGCTGCTCTTGGCTCAACCTCCATACACTGGAGTATAGCCACAACAGTTTCTAAATTTCCTGTCATTTCATACAATGCCGCCGCTGCTTTTTTAGGCTTCATGGATGAATATGCATCTGCAAGCTCCTGATATCTTTCGTCCTTAAGGTATTCTGCAAGCACCTGCTTATAAAGCTCTTCAGCATATTCCGGTTCTATTTCCTCGTAATACTGCTTGTAATATTCATAATCAATGGCACTGTCTCCAAAAACAACCTCATTATAAAACTGTTCCTTTACAGCCTGAAACTCCTCCTGCTCCGCCTCAAACTGCTTAAGCCTGTCTATCTCTGACTGTAAATCGGCAATTGTTTCCTCCTGCTCGGCAATTTTATCCTTATCATTCTGAATTTCCACCTCAAGCTCTTTTATATACTTAATGGCGTCTGCAAGGCTCTTGTAAGGATATTCGTCAGTAACGGTTTCCTCGTCCTCCACATCAGGGAGTATTGCACTTATTACCGGTACGTCCTTAAATATAGGATACATAACAGAGCTTCCAAAGCCTCCAACATCGAATTTAATAAGTGCCACAAGTATTGCAAGCCACACCAAAACTATAATAACTCCAATTAATACAGATGAAAGCCTGCTTCCTTTTTTTTCCTCCGCCACCTGACCTGTTGTCTCATCTATAGTCTGATTTTTCCTTCTTCTTGCCATTATAATTCACCCTCTTCTTTGCCGTTATTATACTGATAGCTTACTATCTGGTCTACTTCCTTTTTTTCTTCCTCATTAACTTCCCTTTTAAACTCCTCAAATGCCTTTTCCTTTAAGGTCTCCTGTGTTTTTCTTTCAACCATTGCCTCTCTTAAGCGTTTCATTGCCTTATCTACATTTTTTTTTGCCGCTTCTATATCCTTCTTTTTTTCCTCAGCCTCCATTTTTTTTATGGCTATGGCATCATTGCAGCGTTTCAGCTCCTTTATGTTTAACACCTGATTTTTAAAATTTCTTATTTTTTCTTCGTATTCTTCAATATCATCATATATAGCCCTAAGCTTTTCCTGCTCAATCCTGAGAATGTTATTTGCAAGTGTAAGCTGTATTTTCGCCTCGTTTTCAAGCTTTATCTGTAAGCTCAAAATATTTTCCATTCTATATATAAATTTGGCCATACTAATCTCCATTCCGGAGCATTTATGCGACGGGGCGATGCAAATCTTTAATTTGCGTCTGCCATCAGGGCTTATTTGTGACGCTCCGGCACAAATAGCTGTATGAAGAATAAGCTTTCGAGCTTATTTTTCATACTAATCTCCGTTTAAAATACAAAAAATTTAGCCGAATATATCCCCCATAAGCTTTATCTCCTCATCAAAGCTAAACTTTTCGTCCACATTCTGCATAAGAAATTCATTTACCCTGTCAATCTTCTCTATGGCAAAATCAATATTTTTGTTGGAGCCCTTTTTATATGCTCCTATATTGATTAAATCCTCAGCTTCATTATATGTAGCCATAATATTTTTAATTTTCCCTGCTAATGCCTTATGCTCCTTTGATGCAATCTGGCTCATAACTCTCGATATGCTTTGAAGCACGTCTATAGCCGGATAATGATTTTTATGTGCAAGCTTTCTTGAAAGCATTATATGTCCGTCAAGAATACTCCTTGCTGTATCTGTAATCGGCTCATTGAAATCATCTCCGTCTACAAGAACTGTATATAAGCCTGTTATGGAGCCTGTACTTCCGTTTCCTGCTCTCTCCAAAAGCTTAGGCATCTCACTGTATACACTGGGAGGGTATCCTCTTGTTACGGGAGGCTCTCCCGAAGCAAGTCCAATCTCTCTTTGTGCCATGGAAAATCGTGTGAGAGAATCCATCATAAGAAGCACATCTTTTCCTTTATCCCTAAAATACTCGGCTATTGCAGTTGCCGTCTTTGCCGCTTTATTTCTTATAAGTGCAGGCTTGTCTGAGGTTGCCACAACAACAACACTTCGACGCATGCCCTCCTCTCCTAAGTCTCTTTCTATAAATTCCCGTACCTCTCTGCCCCGCTCTCCTATTAGGGCTATAACATTAATATCTGCCTTTGTATTTCTTGCAAACATGCCTAAGAGAGTACTTTTTCCAACTCCGCTTCCTGCAAAAATGCCGATTCTCTGCCCCTTACCCACAGTAATAAGACCATCTACTGCCTTTACTCCTAACGGAAGGGTGTCCGATATAATCACTCTATCCATAGGATCCGGAGGCGGTGCTTCCACGGAGTACAGCTTATCGCTTTTAATTTCCGACTTGTCTATACATCGTCCCAGACCGTCTACTACCTTTCCAAGTATATCGTCTCCTACTTTTACCCTCAGTATATCCCCTGTGTTTTCAACCATACATTCAGGCCCTATACCGTCTACATTCTCAAAGGGCATGAGAAGAAGTCTTTTATCCTTAAAGCCTACTACCTCTGCCATAACATCAGGTGCACCCTTTTCATTGGGAATAATTCTGCACACATCATTAAGCTTTGCCTCCGGGCCTATTGACTCTATGGTAAGACCTACTATTTTAGATACCTTTCCATACTTTTTTGCAAAGCTTTGCTCCTTTAGCTGCAAATATTTGCTTTTATTAATAATTGACATATTGTTATTTCCCCGCTGTACATGATAATATCCTTATGGCACGCATAAGATTTTCCAGTTGTATGTCAAGCCCGCAGTCATAAATACCAAAATCTGTATCTATGAGACATTCATTTTTCTTCATGGAAACATCTTCCACAATCTCTATATTTATATCTCTGTCAACATTTTTTATAATATTCTCTTTATTTTCTCTAAGGAACTCTGCATCCTCACTGGATGTCTTTATAATATAATTATTGCTTGCCTCAGTGCCGCTTAACACTTTATCAATAAGTCCCATTATCATATCCTTTTGTTCCACTGACACTGCCTTTGTCACACTTGAAAACACATCAAGTATTACATCTACAAGCTCAGGCTCTATATTATCAAGCTTTTCCTTATACTGTCTGTCAAGCTCTGCTTTCTTTTTCTCATATTCCCCATTAAGCTTTTGAAGCTCATTCTCTGTCTGCTGCTTACCTGCCATGCTTCCTGCCTCAAAGCCCTCCTGATAGGCATTTTGTTTAATCTTTTCCGCCTGTTTTTTTGCCTCATCAACTATGTTAAGAGCATCCATCTTTGCTGTGTCAGTTATTTCCTTTGCCTTTAAGCCGGCTTCTTCTAATATATCCTCTGCCTTTTTGTTGACTTCTTCCTGACTTAGCAATACTTCACTCTGTCCTTCCTCCTGCTGCCCCTCATCCAGCAGTTCTCCCACACTTTCAGGATTTATCCCTAATGTAAATCCTTCCTTTTTTGAGTTACTCTCAGTCATTATTTTTCGTATTTCCTGAAGCTTAATGGTAACGGCCTCATTGGAGTCTATTATTCGCTTATCATCATTGCACACTAGGGCAAATGATTTTAATAAATTAGACAATTAACTCGTCACCTCCGCCTCTTGCAATAACAATTTCTCCTGTATCTTCCAGCTTTCTTATAATATTTACAATCTTTTGCTGTGCTTCCTCTACGTCCTTCATTCTTACAGGTCCCATAAAGTCCATATCCTCTCTTATCATTGCAGAAAGACGCTTTGAAAGATTGTTGAATATTGTATTCTGAACCTCCTCATTTGCACCTTTAAGGGCAATGGCAAGGTCATCATTTTGTACATCTCTGAGAACTCTCTGTATGGTTCTATCATCGAGAGCCAGAATATCCTCAAATACAAACATTTTCTTTCTAATCTCATCTGCAAGCTCAGGCTCATCAATTTCAAGATTTTCCATAATATGACGCTCTGTACCTCTGTCCACATTGTTAAGAATGTCAACAATAGCATCTACGCCGCCGACAATGGTGTAATCCTGATTCACCAAAGATGCAAGCTTTCTCTCAAGCACCCTTTCCACTTCCTTTATAACATCAGGTGATGTTCTGTCCATTTTAGCAATACGTTTCGCCACATCAGCCTGCTTTTCAAGAGGAAGTGATGACACTATCATTGACGCCTGTGATGAAGGAAGGTATGACAATATAAGTGCTATAGTCTGAGGATGCTCGTCCTGAATAAAGTTTAAAAGCTGCCCCGGATCTGTCTTTCTTATAAACTCGAAAGGTCTTACCTGCAATGATGCTGTCAGTCTTCCTATAACATCCTTTGCCTTTTCCTCTCCCAGTGCCTTTTCCAAAAGGTCCCTTGCGTATCCTATTCCGCCCTCTGCAATATATTGCTGTGCCAGACACACCTCATAAAATTCATTTAGTATCTGTTCCTTAAGCTGTGGTGATACGCTTCTTGTGTTTGCTATCTCAAGTGTAAGCTGCTCTATCTCCTCCTCCTTTAAATGCTTAAATATTTTGGAGGATTTTTCCGGTCCCAATGATATAAGAAGCACCGCAGATTTAGTTATTCCTGATATTTCATTGTTTGATGAACTGCTTCCTTTAGGCATAATACCAACCTTCCCTTTCTATTACATTAGCTCCAGTCATCGTTAAGCCAGTTGCGTAAAAGTGATGCAACAGCTTCTGGATTCTCGTCCACAAATTTTTCAATAGCTTTTCGTACATCGGATTTTTCATCCAAATCAATATCCTCAACAGGATGCTTCTCCTTTGTGGCAGACAGAAGCTCATCAACAGAAAGCTCTGTTTCCACCTCTGTTACCTGAACAGGTCTTAAGCTTCTCCATACTATAAAGCCTAACAATGCCAGTATAATAACCGCCACTATAATAGGAAGAATATCTCTTGTAAACTCCGTATCAGGTACATAATCATTAAACATAGGAACAGAGTATGCCATAACAGTAATATTTTCCACTGGTATTCTGGTAGCAGAGCTTATTGCCTGAAGAAGCTCTGTAGTGTCAATTTCCATCCTTGTGGTTTCTCCGTTTGCGTTTTTAAACTCCTCCCATGTCATATCTCCGGTATCTGCCGTTTCCTCATCATACACCTGATATCTGTTTAACACTACCGTCATTGTGGAATTATCATAATTGCATGTTCCCTGCTCGCCTGTAGTATGGGTTATTGTAGAGCTTACAGCATATTCATTTTTGTTAATTGTTACCGAGGTTGTTGTGCCGTCCCCCGTATCTATATAATATGTAGTATCATCATCATTGGAATCTGTTCCCGGTATACCGCTGGCACCTGATTCCCCCTCCTGCTCGTAAATATAATCACTATATTTTACTTCATCAGGATTGTAGTATTGTGTGTCGACCACATCTACCTTGCTGAAATCTATATCTAAGCTTGGTGAAACCGTAACACTGCTGTAATCTGTTGCTGTGAACATTTTGGTTACATTAGATATTACCTCGTCTCTAAAAAGATTTCTTATATTCTCCATTTGGGTTGCAGACACCGAGATAGAATCTGATGTTTCAGTATTAATAAAAAGATTGTTTCCCTGCGAATCTACTATTGTAACTTTTGATGTTGTTTCGTTTCCCACTGCCGTAGCTATGTATTTAGCCATATTTTCCGCAGCACCTTCAGGTATATTTTTGCTAAGCGTCAGCTTTACTGACACAAATGTTTCCTCCTGATCCTGCAAAACCGAATAATTTGTTGTCGGCATTGAAAATGTAACATCTGCACTTCTTACGTAATCAAAAGACTCAATGGTCTGAACCATTTTATCTTCAAGATACTTTTGATACAGCCTTTCCCTGTCCGTAGATGTTGTTCCTATCCCCACATCATTCACATAATCTTCCATGGAATAACCTTTAGCAGTATATCCCTCCTGTGCAATCATATATGTTGCCTCTGTGAGATTTTTTTCCTCTACCTGTATAATCAGACCATTGTTTTGTGTCTCGTATCCTATGCCGTTTTCCGTTAAGACATCTGTAACCGATGCCGCCGTAGCTGTATCCTCGCACTCTATTAGTGTCACATATGTAGGTCTTGACACAACAATAGCCAGTATAATAAGCATAATTATAATTGCTGCTGCTATGCTTATTAACTGGACCTTTCGTTTTTTATCATATTTATTCCAAAATGCAACTGCTTTTTCCTGTGCACTTTTTAGCTTTTCATTCATCTTCTATAATCTCCGACTGTTATTATGGCTTAAATTATTATATCTGTATATTCATAATCTCCTTATAGGCATCAAGCAAACCGTTTTTTATTGCAACAGTATATTGCAGTGACAGATATGCTTTCTGCTGTGCTATTGTAAGCTCATGTGTACTCTCTGTATTGCCAAGGGAAAAATCTATTGCCGCCTCCTCAGCCTCGGCAGCCAACGCATCTGTTTCGCTTATCATATTCATAGCTGAATTAAACAGAGTTTCAAATGACTTTGTTCCTTCCACCGTTTGAGAAGTATTATCATTGCCGCTTCCTGTCACAGAATTTAATGCATTGGTAAAAAAATCAAGTCCTATTCCGGAAAGTCCGTTTATATCTGCCATTTATCCATTCCCTCCTATTTAATCTTACTGTCCTATTTGAAGTCCTCTTGTTGCCATAGCCTTTGCCGCATCAAATGCAGTGGCATTAGCCTCATATGCCCTTGAAGCATCTATCATATTGGTCATCTCTGTTATTATATTTACATTAGGGTATGTAACATATCCGTTTTCATCGGCATCAGGATGTGAAGGGTCATATACCATATTCATCTCTGTATCATAGTCCTCAACCACACTTGTAACTTTTACACCTGAACCCTGATATCCTCTTGCCTGAAGCAATATATCCCCAAATGCAGATGCATTTTTTTCAGAAAATACCACCGTCTTTCTTCTGTATGCACCGCCATCCTCTGAGCTTGTAGAATTGACATTTGCAATATTCTGTGCAATAATATCTGACCTTAACCGTTGAGCACTCATTCCCGAGCCGGCAATATCAAATGATGTAAATAATCCCATAATTTTCTCCTTCCTAAACAAACACCTACTTCTGCATTGCCGCACGAAGCATATTAAACTGGTAATCCACGGCACTCATTAATCCGTTATACTTAATCTGTGTGGAAGCAAGCTCTACATTTTCCGTATCAATATCCACATTATTTCCGTCAAGCCTATATGATAAATTAGAGTAGTCTGTGTACACCGTAGAGTTTATGTTGCTTAAATCAACATCTCCCACCTTAAGCCTTAAGTTTCTTGTATCTCCGCTTGTAAGCTCCTGTAAAAGATAATTTTCAAAAGAAACATCCTTTCTCTTATAATTTGGAGTAGTGGCATTTGCAATATTATTTGAAATTACATTAAGTCTTGTATTAGCTGCATCTGCTGCTTTTTCCAACACATTTATGTAACTGTATGCATTTGAATTTATCATATTATCTCCTTTCAAGCACTCTATATTACAATTATATATTTTTTTATACATAATATCAAGTATATTTTGTCCTTCTATGACGAAAGACCCATTTCACCATTACACAACTGCAACATGAAAGGGTCTTTTACACAAAAATACCTTACTTTTCCTTATCTTTTTTTAATTTTTTCAGCTCATCAAACACAACATCATTAATTACCTTAATGTATGTTCCCTTCATGCCTGATGACCGCGACTCTATAACACCGGCACTCTCAAACTTTCTAAGGGCATTTACTATAACAGAGCGTGTTATTCCGACTCTGTCTGCTATTTTGCTGGCTATAAGTATTCCCTCCGTGCCGTCAAGCTCATCAAATATATGAATAATCGCCTCAAGCTCTGAAAACGAAAGGGTGCTGATTGCAGACTTAACTATCTGAATCTTTCTTTCCTCCTCAGCATTTTCCTCGTTTACAGATCTCATCATTTCAAGCCCGACAACTGTGGTACCATACTCGCTTAATATTATGTCGTCAATCTCATACTGTTCATTGCACTTATATATAAATAATGTTCCCAAACGCTCTCCCGCTATGTCTATAGGTGCTATGATTGCCTGAAATTTCTTTATATCATCTGATTCAAAGCCTAATGTTGCAAGATTAACATTCTCCTTTGTAGACAAAACACTTAACAGCCTCTCGTTAAGCATCTTATCTATCATAATACCCATTTCACCTTTTATCATTTCATTTATTTCATCCACACCGGCTTTTCTTCCTATTCCCAAAACCTTTCCTTTCTTGCTTATTACAAGGATATTTGATTCAAGAATATCGCTTAAAACCTTGCAGATATCATTGAAGACAACTTTCTGGCTGTTACTGTTATGCAACAGTTTATTTATTTTTCTTGTCTTGTCAAGTAACTGCACACTCATAGTCGCACCTCCATAAAATTATACAGCAAACAATGTATAAAACTAACATTATTTTAACATTACCACAAATTTTCTCATAAAGCAAGTATTTGTCGGTACATTTTTAAAATTTTCTTTATTTTCAATTAACTGTGACTATTTAGCCTCCTGCCTTGCAATCACATATCCGCACTGTTCATCTGAACACACAATCTTATTTCCCTTTTCAATCATATACTTTCCGCACTCAGGACATTTTATTTCAGATGGCTTCTGCCATGACATAAATTGGCATTCCGGATTATTCTCACAGCCATAGTACTTTCTTCCTTTTTTTGTTTTCTTTATAACAATCTCTCCTCCGCACTCAGGACATTTAACACCTATTTTTTCATAATACGGTTTAGTGTTTCTGCATTCAGGAAATCCGGGACAGGCAAGAAATCTGCCATGAGGCCCATACTTTATCACCATGTTTCTGCCGCACACATCACAGATTACATCCGTCTCCTCATCATGGATTTCTACCTTCTCAAGCTCATTTTCCGCATTCTTAACTGCCACTTCCAAATCGGGATAAAAGTTTCTGATAACTGTCTTCCACTTTACATTTCCCTCCTCCACCATATCAAGAAGTGATTCAAGATTTGCAGTAAAGCTGGTATCAACTATCACGGAAAAGGCTGTTTTCATAATGTTATTTACAGCTTCTCCAAGCTCTGTGACATATAGATTTTTATTCTCCTTTGCCACATATCTTCTCTGTATGATAGTTGTAATTGTAGGAGCATATGTGCTTGGTCTTCCTATTCCCTGCTCCTCAAGAGCCTTTACAAGCGCAGCCTCTGTAAAATGTGCAGGAGGCTGTGTAAAATGCTGCTTTTCCTCAAGAGAAGACAATGTAAGCTCTGTATCCTTTGTTATTTTTCCTGCCAAAACATTTCCACCGTCTTTTTCATTGTCTTCCTCATCTGTATATACTGACATAAATCCGTCAAACATTACCTTTGATGCAGCAACCGTAAATATATATCCGCCTCCGTCAAGCTTAATGCTTGTAGTCTCATATTTTGCATTTTCCATCCTGCTTGCCGCAAATCTTTTCCATATAAGCTGATACAGTCTGAACTGATCTCTTGAAAGACTTTCCTTAATCCTTGCAGGTGTAAGCTCTATATTTGTAGGTCTTATTGCCTCATGTGCATCCTGTATTTTACTGTTTTTTTTCTTTTCCTGCTTTTCCTTTGGAACATAGGCACTTCCATATGTTTCCTCTATATATGCTCTTGCTGCTGCATCTGCTTCATCTGATATTCTTGTGGAGTCAGTTCTAAGGTATGTTATTACGCCTATGGTTCCCATTCCGCTTATATCTACTCCCTCATATAGCTGCTGTGCTATACGCATAGTTTTCTGGGTTGAAAAATTAAGAAGCTTTGACGCCTCCTGCTGAAGGGTACTTGTTATAAAAGGAAGAGGTGCTTTTTTTATTCTCTCTCCCGTTTTTATTTCCTTTACCTTAAAGCTGCCCTTCTCAACCTTTTCTTTTATCTCATCCATCTGCTCCTTATTGGCAACATTAATTTTTCCCTTACTGTCACCGTAGAACTTCGCCATCAAAGGCTTCTTTTCTCCCTTTACCTTTAGGGCTGCATCTAATGTCCAGTACTCCTCTGGTATAAATGCATTTATTTCGTCCTCTCTGTCACATATCATTCTAAGTGCAACAGACTGAACCCTTCCTGCACTTAAGCCTCTTTTAACCTTTTCCCACAACACAGGACTTATACTATATCCCACCATTCTGTCAAGCACCCTTCTTGCCTGCTGTGCATCTACCAGATTCATATTTATCTCTCTTGGAGATTTTAGGGATTCCTTTACGGCATTTTTTGTTATTTCATTAAATGTTATCCTGTATGTTTTTTTCTCATCAAGCTTCAGTGCCTTTGACAAATGCCATGATATAGCTTCTCCCTCACGGTCGGGGTCAGTTGCCAGATATACTTTATCTGCCTTTTTTACCTGCTTTCTAAGCTCCGCCAGCTTATCTCCCTTTCCCCTTATTGTTATATATTTAGGCTCATAATCATTTTCTATATCTATGCCCATTGTACTCTTAGGTAAATCTCTGATATGTCCGTTAGATGCTGCCACCTCGTAATTGGCTCCGAGAAATTTTTTTATTGTTTTTACCTTTGCAGGTGATTCCACGATTACAAGATATTTTGCCATTTATGTTCTCCATTCCTCATACTATAATAAACCAATCTGCTTTTTTGCATTTTAATTGTCAGTAATTATAATTTTCTTGCATAATAATTTTTCACAGGCTCCCAAATAAGATTTCTCAGCTGTAATTTAAGCAAAATCTCATAAAGCTTTTCTATCTTCATGCCTGTCCGCTCTGCCAGCTCATCTATTGAAACCGGCGATAAATCCGTTTCACTATACACCACTTCAAAATCTTTTTCAAGTAGCTTAATTAAATTTTCATTATTTTTTACATCTGCCATACCAAGAAAATTTCCTATATCATCAAGACATGTAATTATTTCCGCACCGTCCTTTATCAGCATATTGCTTCCCTCACTCAGCTTATCTCCTGCCCTTCCCGGCACTGCCATAACATCTGCCCCCTGCTCAAGTGCAAACTCTGCCGTAATCAGGGAACCGCTTTTCACTTTTGCCTCCACCACTATGACACAATGGCTTAAGCCGCTTATTATCCTGTTTCTTTGAGGAAATCTCCACCCCTCCGGCTTGGCTCCCATTGGAAACTCTGATATTACGCCTCCCCTTTTTACAATCTCCTCATACAGCTCTGCATTTTCTGACGGATAGCATACATCAACACCGGACCCTAATACTGCGTATGTATATCCCTTCCCCTCCAATGCTCCAATATGCCCGTATGTATCAATCCCCCTCGCCATTCCGCTTATTACATCCGAGCCAAGCTCCGCCAGCTTTCTTCCTATAGCCCTTGCCATATTCCTGCCGTAGTCACTGCAATTTCTTGCACCTACCACAGACACTGCTTTTCCTTTTTCCGGAAGCTTTCCCTTTACATACAGACAATATGGCGGATTATCAATTAATTTTAATCTTCCCGGGTATTTTTCTTCGTCTATGGTTACAAACTTTATATTCTTTTTATCCATATCCTCTGCAATTTTGACCGGGTCAATTATTCCTTTTGAATGTGTTATATGGTATATATCCTTCTCACTTACAGCCTTTGACAAAACCAGCCTTTCTTTACTTGAGTTATATATTTCCAATGGAGTGCCAAAAGCCTCCAAAAGTTTTTTTATTTTATTATGCCACATATACGGCACATTATTAAGCCACAGCCAGCATTCTCTCTCAGTCATACAGCCTCCCTATATTCACACTACGCTTCTATACCCCACTGCCTCCGCAATGTGGCTTTCCTCTATATTAACTTTCCCTTCAATATCTGCTATTGTTCTTGCAGTTTTAAGAATCTTATAATAAGCTCTTGCACTTATTTCCATGGATGCAAAAATCTCTTTTATAATGCTCTTTTCATTTTTTCCAAGATAACAGTACTTATTAATCTCACCCGGATTCAATTCACTGTTGAACCTTATATTTGTTCCCTTATATCTTTCCCTTTGGATTACGGCTGCCCCCTCAACCTTTTTTCTTAACTCATGAGATGAGAGCTTTTTCCCAGTATGTTGAAAATCCTCTGCCCTAAACAAAGGAGATGTAACTGTTATATCTATTCTGCTCATAAGAGGACCGCTTATTTTTCCCATATATTTTTGTACGTCCCTATCTGTACACCTGCATTTGTTCCTGTCAGGATAATATCCGCATCTGCAGGGATTTGTTGCAGCTACCAGCATAATATCAGCGGGAAAGACATATATGCCAGAATTTCTTACTATAACCACCCTGCCGCTTTCAAGAGGCTGCCTTAATATCTCCAATGTCTCCCTTCTAAACTCTGCCAGCTCATCAAGAAATAATACACCCCTGTGTGCAAGTGTTATCTCTCCCGGTGTTACTCTGCTGCCTCCGCCTGCCATTGCCACTCCTGTTATGGTGTGATGAGGATTCCTGAATGGCCTTTTCCTTATAATTCCTCTTTCCTTAAGCTGTCCGGCAGCACTGTGTATTTTTGTTATTTCTATACACTCATCTATATCAGGCTTCGAAAGAATAGATGGTATCCTCAGTGCTGCCATTGTCTTTCCTGAACCGGGAGGTCCTACAAACAATATATTATGCCTTCCTGCCGCAGCTACAAGTGATGCTCTTTTAAGATTTTCCTGACCGCACATATCACCAAAGTCTTCCTTTTGACTTTCTTTTTCCACGCCATCCTTATTTTCCATTATAATTATACCTTCAGGTTCCCTGTTTCCGTTTAATATATCAACAGCTTCCTGAAGCCTCCTTACTCCTATGACATTTATATCTTTACCACATTTATGCTGTCTTACGGCACATGCTTCATATACGTTATCCCACGGAACTATAATATTTTTGTATCCCTGTTCCATCGCACATAATGCCATTGCCAAAACGCCCCTAACTCCCTTTATGGTTCCATCAAGACTTAATTCTCCCACAATCACTGTTTCTTCCATATTATATATGCTTTTTATCTTCCCCAATGCACAGAGTATGCCTACTGCAATAGGCAAATCAAAAAAGCCTCCTTCCTTTCTTATATCTGCCGGAGAAAGGTTTATAGTTATTCTCTTTGGCGGTATTATAATCCCTGTGTTTCTCACTGCCGTTCTTACACGCTCTCTTGCCTCCCTGACTTCAGAATTAAGAAGCCCCACCATATCAATAGACGGCAGACCTTCGCACACATCTGTCTCCACTGTTACAAAAAGCATATCTATACCTCTTATAGCCGCACTCCTTGTCTTGCTGAACATTAATATCACTTCTTTCTATAATTAAATTATTTTTATTGGGTAATATAAATGATATTTAAAAACTATAATTGTTTATTTTAAGAATTTTCAGAAAATCGAAACTGCTGTCTCAAAACAGCAAAAGGACACCTTAAATGTGTCCTTAAACTGATTAATGATTATTCATAATTTTACCATTACTATTTATGTTAGTCAATACCGTATTTCCTTTTTAATATTCTGTACTCCTGATTAATAATAAGCACAGTTCCGTCATCTCCTCCCTCATTGTCGGGATGATATATCTTTAACAACTCTCTGTATCTTTTTTTTAGTCCTGCCTGACCTGATATTCCGGCAAAAAAGCCTGCTGCTGAAGAATGTGCCGACGCTCTTGTCTGATTTTGGAGCTTTTTTAATGTCTCCCTTTCTTTCTCCATAGCAGCCCTATCCCTTGCCATCCGCCTTAACTCATTCTCCATTATATGCCACTGTTTTTCAAACAGCTCCTTCTGTCTGCAAAGCTTTTTTTCCTGAAGCTCAAGGGCTGCCTGCTGGCTTTTTACATTCTTCTCAAAAGCCTCTTTTTCTTTTAAAAGCCTTTGCTTCTCCTCTGCAATCTCCTGTCTTTCCTGCTGTAAGCGTACATTTTCCAGAAATAGCCAGTGCTTAATCTCATCATTAGGGTCATCATTCACATCATAAACAAAATTTACCTGATTTTTCATTCACTTACTCCTTTCAGGCAAAGCCATTTTACATTTGCTTTCTAACAACCTTATATTCATCATCCATCTGAAAATAAGGACAACTGTAGCGGCTGTCACACATAAGCCTTACTGCCTCATCTTCGTCAAGATTTACCATACACTGATATGCTTCATATTCATCATCATATACAAAATTACTGCAATAATCACAGCTTGTCATTTTCATTCTAATCTCCATTCTGGAACGTTTCACGCCACAGAGACGACGCAAACTTTCAAATTTCCACCTGTCATAAGGGCTTATTTGTGACGCTCCGGCACAAATAGCTGTGCATAATTTTTCCCATAATTATTTTCGTCAGGTTCCGGCAGATACTAATACCCTCCATACACTGCAAAAACATTATAACTTATTATTTATGTTAAGTAAAGAAAAAAGAAAATGGCATTCATACGCTCTGAATACCATTTTCTTTCCACTACCATATGCAAAATTAATTTTATCATCTTCACTAAATAATTCAATATATTTATTTATACAAGGTTTTGTTCCTTATATAAAATGCAAAAGGAGTTAAAAGTTTATGTATGTTTTTATGGAATATAAAATAACTATATTTTAAAAGGTTGTATATTTGCCTATGATAGACTTGGTTAGCTGTTGCTAACTATATTTATAATACTATAAAACATCTTTTTTGGCAAGTAGTTTTTTTTTTACTTTTTTGGTTTTATTTTCCACCCCTTTACATTACAGGGTTTTTAAAACCTTAAGTACTCCGTCGTTTATATTTGTATCTGCCACAAACCTTGCAGCAGCTTTTACCTCCTCCCTTGCATTGCCTATAGCGTAGCTGTAATAGCCGCATTTCAGCATTCCAAGGTCATTTATGTTATCGCCGAATACCATAATCTCGTCACTTTTTACACCAAGCTCTCCGGCAAGCCGCATTAATGACTGTCCCTTATCGGCTCCCGCACTGTTTATATGCATCCACTGCTTCCCGGCACAGCCTATACGAAGTCCTTTTCCCTCTCCCCATCTTAAGCATAGTCCGCTTTCTAATGCAAGCTTTTCAGCCTCATAGGGATGATACATTTCTATGCAAAGTATAGGGTCATTTTCAGGAAGGCTGTCAGGCATTTTATCTATAAGCTCCATATCTATTCTGTAGCCGTTTACAAGCCATCGGTAAAGCTCCATGGCACTCTTGTCCACATATCCCTTATTGACGCACGATACATATGTATGGCATCCTTTAATATCTTCTATTTCTTTTATTATGTCTGCTGCCCTGCTTCTCTCAATGCTTTCAGTATATATAGGCTCTCCATTTACAAGGACACATGCTCCGTTGTCACATATTATATAAATATCCTCAAGGACAGGTGCAAACAATTTCTTTATGCTTGAATAAGGACGTCCTGATGCAGCGCAAAACATTATTCCCTTCTCCTTTAAACGCTTTATTTCCCCGTAATATTCCCCGTTAAGGTTAAATGTTCCATCCTCCACCAAGGTTCCGTCTATATCAGTACATACCAGCTTAATCATCTTTTTCCTCCTCATCATTGTCTATTTCAATTTATCACAAGCCATATATAAAGTAAACAACATTTTTTAGTTCCGGCATTTTTAATTTGCAGTTGCAAAAGTACCTTCAAGAATATTTTAATTGGAAAGGCACTTATTTTTTCACCCGTCATAAAATATATTAATGATGTTTAAGTGCGGCACCATCAGGCGGCAGAATGAGAGGATATATTGAAAACCTTCAAAGAACCACTTACCCCAAAAGAGGAAGCTCTGTTACTCTCACAACTAAAAACCGGGAATATGGAAGCACGAAACCAACTGGTTGAAAGAAATATGCGTCTGGTTGCACACATTGCAAAAAAATACAATTCAGGAGAACGTGATTTTGATGATATTCTGTCAATAGGCACTATAGGTCTTATAAAGGCAGTAAACACATTTGACGAATCCAAGGGAAACAGACTTGTGACATATGCCAGTAAATGTATTGAAAATGAGATTTTAATGCATATGAGAACAGAAAAAAAGAAAACCCGTGAGGTAAGCCTTTACGAGCCTATAGGCACTGACAAGGAAGGAAATGCCATAAGCCTTTTAGATATTATGGAGTGTGAGACAAAGGATTTTGCCGCCGAGTATGACTTGAATTCCCAGATAAGCTGGCTTGTTGCAAATATAAGCAAGGTTCTTACACCCTTTGAGCTTAATATTATAATTAAAAGATACGGTCTTTTCGGAGAAACGGAAGTCACTCAGCGGGAGCTTGCCCATGAGCTTGGAATATCCAGAAGCTATGTAAGCAGAATAGAAAAAAAATGCCTTCAAAAGCTAAAGGCTGCCTATAAAAAAGCTTCCTTTTAACCTGAAGGAAATTAATAAAAATCTTGGGAAACAACGGGGCTTAGCCCCGATTTCCTATTCTTTACGCCTTAATATATCGTACTTATCAAGCTTTATGCCAAGGTCTATATATATTACCTGCTTTGGATGAGGAGCGCTTTCCTGTACTGTTCCGTCCTCTGCCTCTATTGATTTTACCGCAGCCGTAATATTTTCTCCTCCCGGCTTCATTACCTCTACAACTTCGCCAACGGAAAACTTATTTCTCTGTTCAATTCTGTATCTGCCGTTTCTTTCTTCCCCTACAATTCCAAGATAAGTATATTCCTTTATATATGTGTTGCTGTCATATATCTGAGTATTTTCGTCAGGCTTTCCAAAGAAAAAGCCTGTTGTGTACTGTCTGTAAGTACATTTTGCTATTTCTGACTTATAAAAAGGTATTCGCTCCCTGTAATATTCAGGTGATTTTTTATAATCATCTATTGCCATCCTGTAGGTTCTTGTCACTGTTGCCACATACAGCGCCGTCTTCATACGGCCTTCTATCTTAAAGCTGTCAATACCCGACTCCATTAGCTCCGGTATATACTCTATCATACATAAATCCTTTGAATTAAATATATATGTTCCTCTCTCGTTTTCATATACAGGCATATACTCTCCCGGCCTTGACTCCTCCACCACTGCATACTTCCAACGGCACGGATGGGTACAAGCCCCCTGATTTGCATCTCTTCCTGCCATAAAGCTGCTTAACAGACATCTTCCTGAGTATGATATACACATTGCTCCGTGAATAAATGTTTCAATCTCCAAATCATCAGGAATATTATTTCTTATTTCTTTTATCTCCTCCAAGGACAGCTCCCTTGCAGTTACCACACGCTTTGCACCAAGCTTATGCCAAAAGTTATACGTTCCGTAATTTGTATTGTTTGCCTGAGTGCTTATGTGAATTTCCATATCGGGAAGAATTTCTTTTGCTATGGTAAACACGGCAGGATCTGATATTATAAGTGCATCGGGCTTTATATCCTTAAGCTCTGTAAAATACTTTCTAACTCCCTCTAAATCTCTGTTGTGAGCCAGTATATTTGCCGTTACATATACCTTTACATCATGGCTGTGAGCAAATTCTATTCCCTCCTTCATATCCTCCATAGAGAAATTCTTTGCCTTTGCCCTTAAGCCAAATGCCTCTCCTCCTATATATACTGCATCTGCTCCGTATATAACTGCCACTTTTAAAACCTCAAGACTGCTTGCCGGTATAAGTAATTCAGGTCTCCTATACATATCTTTTCCTTTCTTTCTCATGCTTATCTGCATATCTGTTTTTTTACACTGAGAGTCATTCCATCCCCAATGGGAATAATAGAGGTTTCAAGCTCCTCCATATGTTTTATCTGATATAAAAACTCTCTCATTCTTACATGTATTGTTCTGTTTCTCTTTATAACTGCATATCGTGATTCTATAAGCTCTCCCTCCTGAAGCACATTATCTGCCAGCAGCACTCCGTCTTTATTAAGCAATCTCATAACATGGGGCAGAAAATTAATATACTGTGCTTTTGCCGCATCCATAAATATAAAGTCAAAGCTCTCGTCTATTTGGGGAAGAAGCTCTAATGCATCGCCCTCAAGCAATGTTATCATATGCTCCTTACCTGCATTTTTTATATTTTCCCTTGCAACAGGTATTCTCTTTTCATAATTTTCTATTGTCACTATTTTTCCGTTTTCAGGTATACATTCACTCATAAGAATTGCCGAATATCCTATAGCTGTCCCAAGCTCCAGTATTTTTAAAGGCTTTTTCATTAAAAGCAAAACCCTTAAAAAGCTTTCGACCTCTTTGCGGATAATCGGCACATCATTATTTAAGGCATATTTTGCCATCGCCTCTAATATGCTGCTGTTATCTTTTTCCAGAGAATGTATGTATGACACTATTCTTTCATTAACTATCATATCTGCCTCTGCTTCATTTCTTTATTATTCTTCCTCTTCCGAAGGCTTCATTGCCTCTATAAGTTCCTCCGGTCCATACTCAGTATTTAAAGTATATGTACCCGAATATATATCTGCCTCATATAAATATGTCTGTATTATAAAAATCAATTCATTTTCAATAAGACCATTTTTCTTTAATATGGATGCTATCTCACTTACTGTGGAATCAGCAGGAATGGTAACTACCACTTCCGTTCCCGCTCCCTCCGGTGCTATGCCCTCATCTGTATATATTTCCACCCCAAGCTCAAATGCACTTTTACAAACAATGACAACTATAAATATACCTATAATATACATTGCCGTCTTAAAGTATATCTTTTTCATGACAGAGGCTTTTGAGGGCTTGTTTTTTTTGTTTCTTTTCTTTTTATCGCTCATTTTCCAACCCTTACTTTACTATAAAAACTCTAGCTCTAAATCCAGCTCACGACATATGTTTTTTGTAACGGTCTGCATCATTTTGCAAAAGCACAGCTCCGCATTAAGATATGATGCTGCCATGGGATTTTCCAGCACCGCCTTATATTCAACTGCAAGTCGTGCCGCTGTCTCCATATCATCAACATCTCCCTCAAGCTGAACCTCAAAATTTCTTTTTCTGAACTCCTGCACCTGCCTTCTTAATTCAGGCATCTGCTCCAGCTCCTTTTTGTAGAGACAATATTTCTGATATTCCTCACTCTCTAAAATAAGGGTATTCAGTCTGTCCGAAGCCTCCATAACCTTATCTGACATACTAATCCAATCCTCCATTCCAAAGCAATATGCCTCTTTCCGGAATTACTCTACTTCCATAATAATAGGCAAAATCATAGGATTTCTCTTTATCTTTCTCCAAAGATAATCACTCAAGGTATCCTTGACTATCATTTTTATTTTGCCCCAGTCTGATATATTTCTCTCAACACAGTCCAAAACAGCATCATTAACTACATTTCTTGCATCCTCCAAAAGGTTTTCAGCCTCTCTTACGTATACAAAGCCTCTTGATACAATATCAGGCCCTGCCAGTAACTGATTGCTGTATTTCTCAAAGGTCATGACAACTATAATAATACCATTTTCAGCAAGATTTTGTCTATCCCTTAATACTATATTTCCAACATCGCCAACGCCGAGACCGTCAACAAGTATGCTTCCTGCCTGTACATGCTCCTTAACTCCTGCTGATGACTCACTTATCTCAAGTACATCTCCTGATGACAATATAAATATATTATCCTTATCTATGCCCATAGCTTCAGCAAGCTCCGCATGTGCCTTTAAATGCCTGTATTCACCGTGAACCGGAATGGAATATTTAGGCTTAAGAAGGGAATAAATAAGCTTAATTTCCTCCTGACATGCGTGTCCCGACACATGGGTATCCTGAAATATTACATTTGCACCCTGCATTGAAAGCTCATTTATAACCTTGGACACTGCCTTTTCATTTCCCGGTATAGGATTTGAGCTGAATATTACAGTATCTCCCGGCTTTATGGTAACCTTTCTGTGGAGTGATGCCGCCATACGTGAAAGTGCCGCCATGGATTCACCCTGACTTCCCGTTGTAATAAGTGTTATCTGGTCATCAGTATAATTTTTCATTTCCTCTATATCAATAATGGTATTTTCAGGAACCTGAAGATATCCAAGCTCACTGGCAGTATTAACAATATTCACCATACTCCTGCCCTCAATAACTACTTTTCTTCCGTACTTATTGGCAGAATTAATAAACTGCTGGACTCTGTCTACATTTGAAGCAAATGTTGCTATTATTATCCTGTGCTTTGTATTTTCCGCAAATATATGGTCGATGGTCTTTACTATGGTTTTTTCAGAACTGGTAAAGCCCGGTCTTGTAGCGTTTGTACTGTCTGCCATAAGTGCCAGAACACCTTTTTTCCCAAGCTCTCCAAACCTTGTTAAATCTGTAGTATCTCCAAATAAAGGAGTGTAGTCAATCTTAAAGTCTCCTGTATGAACAATAAGACCTGCCGGAGTAAATATAGCAAGTCCTGCCGCATCTGCAATGCTGTGGTTTACCTTTATAAACTCTATTCTGAAGCAGCCCAGAGTAATTGTCTGCCCATACTTAACAGTCTTTTTCTTAACAAGCTTTTCTATTCCATGCTCCTTAAGCTTTCCCTCTATAATTCCAAGTGTAAGCTTTGTTGCATATATAGGTACATTAATCTCCTTTAACACATAAGGAAGCGCCCCTATATGGTCCTCATGTCCGTGTGTAATCACAAAACCCTTTATTTTTTCTGCATTATCCTTTAAATAAGTAATATCAGGTATAACCAAATCAATTCCCAGCATCTCATCATCAGGAAATGACAATCCACAGTCCACCACTATTATATTATCTTCATATTCAAATGCTGTCATATTCATACCAATGGCTTCCAGTCCTCCCAATGGTATGATTTTTATTTTTGCGTTTTCTTCTACTTTCAATCCTCTACCTCCATGTGTTTATAATTACTATTCTACTTCTATATCTTCCAGCAGCTCATTAAAAATTGCCGATATGCTTTTTATTTCATTTTCGTCCTCAAGCACCTCATATACCGCCTCACTGTCCCGGGGCTTTGAAATATCCTTTACTATCATTGCCTGGGCGGCTTCCTCCATATCATCTGCCACCAAAAGATAATCTGTTCCGTTTACCCTTGTCTGCTCTAATACGTAAAATTCCTCTTCCTCTCCGTTTTCATCTGTAAACACAAGCTTTTCAAACATTCTGCCTATTCCTTTCCATATCTAAATACCCCTGCAAAATAAGTACAGCGGCAATACAATCAACATATTTGCTTCTATCCTCTCTTCTTATACCTGCTGCCATCATAGTTTTATGTGCCTCTACCGTAGTAAGTCTTTCATCCCACATTATAACAGGTACATTACATCTTCTCTCTAATGTCTCTTTAAACTCCAAAGATTTCTCTGCTCTGTCTCCCATAGTATTGTTCATATTTTTAGGGAGCCCTAAAACAATCCTGTCTACATTATACTGTTTCACAAGCTCCTCTATTCTTTGAAGTGTTTTCCGTATTTTATTTTCCGATTCACGGCGTATAATCTCCACACCCTGTGCAGTGTAAAGAAGCTCATCAGACACTGCTACACCCACAGTTTTTGAGCCGAAATCCAAACCCATTATTCTCATAATCCCCATTCCTTTCCACTGCACTACTTTAATTTATTGTTAATATAATAATTTAAAGCTTCCTCTATCAGCTCATCTCTCTCCACTCTCATAATAAGACTTCTTGCATTGTTATGACTTGTTATATATGTAGGGTCTCCGGACATAATATAACCTACAATCTGATTTACAGGGTTATATCCCTTCTCAGACAATGCCCTGTACACCTGCTCCAAAACCTGTCCTACCTCAAGCTTTGGCTCCTGTATTATTTTAAAATATTGGGTATTACTTAAATTGCTCATCTATATCACCTTTCTGCCGTAAACATATACACGCACATAAACTCATTATTATTTTAATATATTTCCTGCAACTGTGCAAGCAGTATTTCCGCATTTAATAATGATTTAATCTTTACACAAACAATTTTGTTGCATATATCTGCGTCAGAGCTGACTGCTACCTTAATATACTCCTTAGTATGCCCTACAAAATATTCCTCTCCGTTTATTATGACTTTCTCCTCAAAAAGTATATCCTTATTTTTGCCTATATATGACTGTCTGTATTTATTTTTTAATTTTTTTTCAAGCTCAATAAGCTCGTCACTTCTGCGTGCCTTTACTCTGTCATCTATCTGGTTTTCCATCGCCGCTGCAGCCGTACCTTTTCTCTTTGAATATTTAAATATATGCATCTCGGCAAATCCCACACTTTCAAGAAACTTCTTTGTTTCGTTAAATTCCTGCTCTGTCTCCCCCGGAAAGCCTACAATAACATCAGTAGTTATTGCAGGATTGTCAAAATATTTTCTTATAAGTGTACATTTTTCCATATATCCTGAGGGAGTGTAATGTCTGTTCATTCTCTTTAAAACCCCTTCACATCCGCTTTGAAGTGACAGATGAAAATGCGGACAAAACTTATCTGTACCACTCATAGCCTTTACAAACTCATCTGTTATTATTCCCTGCTCCAATGAGCCAAGTCTTATTCTTTCTATCCCTTCTATTTTGCTCATTTCACATACCACGTCTTTTAAGGTTATATCTTTATCCTTAAAATCCTTCCCATAGGAGCTTAAATGTATTCCCATAAGCACTATCTCTTTATATCCCTTTTCTGCCAGTACCATTACTTCATCTTTAATATCCTTTATATCCCTGCTTCTTATTCTTCCTCTTGAATAAGGAATTATACAGTAAGTACAAAACTGATTACAGCCATCCTGTATCTTTATAAATGCTCTTGTATGGTCTGTGACAGTTGTCATATTCATTGCTTCATACTGACACGGCTGTGACAAATCCTCAATAACATTTACCTTTTCCGTATGGCTTGCAAAATACTCCTCCAAAATATCCGGAAGAATACTTTTCCTGTTATTTCCTATTATAATATCTATAGCTTCATCCTTAAGCAGCTCCTCCCCTGCTGCCTGCACATAACAGCCCACGGCAACCACCACCGCCCCGGGATTCATTTTCTTTGCCTTATGAAGCATCTGCCTTGATTTTCTGTCTGCAATATTTGTAACGGTACACGTATTTATAATATATACATCTGCTCCCGGCTTAAAATCCATTATTTCATATCCCCGCTCTCTAAGGCTTTGTGCCATGGCCTCAGTCTCATACGCATTTACCTTGCATCCGAGATTGTGGAAGGCTGCCTTTTTCTTTTCCCTGTACATATATATCCTCTCTTCCAATTCTATTTTCTTTTTCATTTCAATTCCCGTATATCAGTCAGATTTTACTATTAATATTCTCTATTTTTTTCTTCTTTTAACATATTTTACATTGACTTTTGCCCGCTTTATCAGTATTATATATACAAATGGGGTATACATATACTATTCCTCATATCAGCTAACAAACACATATATTAGGAGGGTATTATTATGAAAACAGTTCAGATTTCATTAAATTCTATCGATAAGGTTAAGGCTTTTGTAAACGAAATAACAAAGTATGATACAGATTTCGATTTAGTATCAGGCAGATATGTAATTGATGCTAAGTCTATTATGGGTATCTTCAGCCTTGATTTATCAAAACCTATCGATTTATGTATTCATGCCGATGAAGCAAAAATTGATTCTATATTAGAGGTTCTTAAGCCATATATGCTTTAATGCCCTGATTTTTATTTCATAAGACATTACTTTAAAGTGCCGGTATATACCGGCACTTTTCAATTTATAGGAAGACATGGCTTCCTATCCGGCTATTATTACCTGTGTGCTTTCTATTGCCTCCCTCACAAGGCGGTCTATGTTTTCTGAAAGATTTTCTTCTGATTTCCGTATTCTTTCAAGGGAAGGCTTTGTTACAGGATGTTTTGCCACAAATGTAGTACAGCAATCCTCAAAAGGCTGTATTGATATGTCATATGTTCCTATTTTTATTGCCATATCAACTATATCCTGCTTGTCAAAAGCAATGACCGGTCTGAATACAGGCATTGTACACACTTCATTTATCACTCCCAGGGATTGTAATGTCTGACTTGACACCTGACCTATGCTTTCTCCCGTTATAAGACCAAGACATCCACTCTCCCTTGCAAAATGCTCGGCTATTTTAAACATTACCCTTTTCATAATGATTGTAAGCTCATCATGAGGACACTTCTCGTATATATATAGCTGAACATCTGTAAAATTAACTACATTCACCCTTACAGGCCCTGAATATAATGCCACCTGCTTTGCAAGGTCTATAACCTTCTGCTTTGCTCTCTCAGATGTATAAGGCGGTGCATGAAAATACGTTGCCTCAAGCTGGACGCCTCTCTTTGCCGCCATATATCCTGCAACAGGACTGTCTATACCTCCCGACAGAAGAAGCATTGCCTTTCCTGCCGTACCTACAGGCATGCCTCCGGGTCCCGGTATAGTCATTGAATAAATATTTATATGCTTTCTTATTTCTATGTTAAGCATAACCTGAGGATTATGAACATCAACGGAATACTCAGAAAATGCATTAAGAAGTGCTTCTCCCATATCCATGTTTATTTCAACGGAGGTTTTTTCATAATTTTTTCTTGCTCTTCTGGCATTTACCTTGAAGGTAAGGTTTTTATGTCCGTATACTTCTTCCATATATAATATTACATTTTGCTTTAAATCCTCGAAACCCTTGTCCTCAATCTGTACCAAAGGACATATTCCCGCTATGCCAAAAACTCTCTGCAATGCTTCAATTACCTCGTCGTAATCGTATTCACTTAAAGCATCTGCATATATTCTTCCTGTTTCCTTATAGACCTTAAATGTTCCATCTGTTTTTTTTAGTGCTGTATTTATCTGCTTTACAAGGGCATCCTCAAAAATAAATTTGTTCTTTCCCTTAACGCCTATCTCTGCATATTTAATTAAAAATGACTTAAATTCCATATTATTAAACCTTTCTACTTCTTCCTTACATATACCCTTAATCTTGGCAGAAGCTCTTTTATTGCATCTATGGTATAGTCAAGCTCCTCCTTTGTGGTATTATCGCTAAAGCTGAATCTTAAAGTTGAATCAAGCGCCTCCCTGCTAAGTCCTATGCTTTCAAGGGTAGCACTGCCGCCATGCCTGTTTGAAGAGCAGGCGGAGCCTGACGATACATATATACCTCTTTCCTCAAGTGCATGAAGCATTACTTCACTTCTTACACCAATAAAGCTTACACTTACTATATGTGGTGCGCTAAGTTCTCCCTTTTTACTGTTTACCTGTACATTTTCAAGTGACATTATATTATCCGTAAAATAATCCTTAAGCCGGTACATTCTTTTTATTTTTTCATCAAAATTTTCATATGTTTCCTTTACGGCAGCCCCAAGACCTGCAATACCCGGCACATTATCAGTTCCGGATCTCATACCGTTTTGCTGTCCTCCGCCTATAATAACAGGCTTTATTTTTATACCCTCCGATACATATAAAAATCCTATTCCCTTTGGACCGTGTATCTTATGTCCGCTTACGCTTAACGCATCTATATTAAGCTTTTTAGGATATATTTTATATTTTCCGAATGCCTGTATGGCATCTGCGTGAAAAATAGTTTTCGGGTTTTTTTCCTTTATTATCTTTCCGATTTCCCTTACAGGCTCCACCGCTCCTATCTCGTTATTTACATACATAACCGACACTATTATTGTGCTGTCATTTATTGCTTCCCTAAGCTCATTTAAGTCAATATGACCTTCTTTATCTACCTTTAGGTAAGTTATGTCAAATCCCTGCTCTTTAAGGTATTTCATTGTATTTGATACTGATGCATGCTCTATTGATGTTGTTATAATATGGTTTCCCTGACGTTTATTTGCCATAGCCATTCCTATAAGAGCAAGGTTATTTGATTCAGTACCGCAGGAGGTAAATATTATCTCTTTATCTTTTACCTTAAGATTTCCCGCAATAATCTCCCTTGCCTCCTTTACATACCTTTCAGCCTCCACTCCCTTCATATGCAGGGATGAGGGATTTCCAAAATCCTCCGTCATTGTTTTAATAATAATATTTTTTACTTTTTCCGACACCCTTGTGGTAGCGGAATTATCAAGATATACTTCCACAATAATCTCCACACCTTTCTGTCTCAAACATAAGTATTGACAATATTGTCATTCCTGCCGTCTCTGTTCTTAATATTCTTCTTCCCAAAGATATTCTTTCTATTCCTGCCTCTTTCGCCATATCAATCTCACTCTCATCAAAGCCACCCTCAGGTCCTATAAATATTCCTACCTTCATTCCGGGCTTTATTTTATTAATCACTTCTCTTGTTTTCTTCATATCCTTAAAATTCTCGTAGGGAATAATATTAATGTCAAACCCTTTGCTGTATTCTATTGCCTCCTTAAAGGTAAAGACACTTTTCACTTCAGGTATGACAGCTCTTCTGGACTGCTTTGCCCCGCTTTCCGATATTAAATTCCATCTTTTTATTTTTCCTTCTGCTTTTTTTTCATCAAGCTTTACTACCGACCGCTTAGACGAAACAGGTATTATTTCCTTTGCTCCAAGCTCCACTGCCTTTTGAATTATAGTTTCCATCTTATCTCCCTTTGGCAGACATTGAAACAGATAAAATTGGCAGTCGGGCTCGCTTCCCTCACAGTCGACCTTAAGAATTAATCCCCTTACGTACCTGTCTGTTATCTCTTCTATCTCACAGTAATAATCCTTATCTATACCGTTGCTCACCAGAAGCTTTTCTCCCTGCTTCATTCTTAAAACTTTTTTTATATGATTTACATCGCTGCCTGTTATATAAACATACTTATCGTCTATATTTGCCGGGTCCGTAAAAAAGTGGTGCATAATAACCTCCTATTTAATACATTTTGCCGTTATGCTTGACCAGTCATTCTGTCTTGTAATTTCCACTATTTCAAAATTACCGTTTTTCTTTATAGCCTCTGCCACTTCATTTTCCTTAATATCTATTATTCCTGAGGTTATAAAGTATCCGCCTTTTTTTAAGTGCTTTGGCACTATGTCCGTGAGAGGTACAAGTACATCTGCAAGAATATTTGCCACAACTATATCATAGCATTTATAGCCTGCTTTATCCTGAAGCTCCTTATCCTCCAATATATTTCCCGCATATATTCTGCACAGACTCTTATCTATTTTATTTACCTCCATATTCTCATAGGAGGCTGTCACTGCATTTTCATCTATATCTATCCCAACTGCCTTCCCTGCTCCAAGCTTAAGTGAAACTATGGACAATATACCGCTTCCGCAGCCTATATCAAGAATATTGTTATTACCCTTCACATACTTTTTAAGCTGCCTTATACAAAGCTGTGTAGTCTCATGCATACCGGTTCCGAAAGCAATTCCCGGATCTATTTCTATAACAAGCCTGTCATTATATTCCTCCTTCATTTTCTCCCAGGTAGGCTTTATGACTATATCATCAACCGTAAAGGATTTAAAAAACTGCTTCCAGTTATTTATCCAGTCCTTATCATCTGTTTCACCCTTTTCTATGGTACATTCACCTACATTGACGAAATCCCTAAGCTCCTTAAGACCTTCCATTATTTCCTTAAGCCTGTCATCCTCATTTTCCGTTTCTTCCATATAAAAGCTAAGGTATGCCTCCCCGTTATCCTGTGGAAGCTCAGGAAGGAAATCTATAAACATTTTCTTTTTGTCCTCCTCAGACAATGGAATATTATCCTTTATCTCTATTCCGTCTATACCATGCTCCATAAGCATTCCGCTTACAAGGTCAGTTGCCTCCGTAGTTGTCTTTAATGTATATTTATTCCATTTCATGTTTTGTACCAAGCCTTTCCTCTTACAATCAATCATAAATATTAGTATTACACAAAAATAAGTGTTTTTCAACACTCTTTTTTACAAAACTTATTATGGATTTTTGCATTTGACACGGACTATCCCATATTATATAATCCCATCTTTGACACTTTAAAGAAGAATAAACAGTCACAAAGCCTGTATTTATGGGCTCTTTGGCTGTTTTGACGCTTGCATCGATATGTACTATATTTTCACTTTTGTGCTGGCTGCTTTTTTCGTATCCGATATGATGCTCCGCATTGAATTTTTTGTTATAAATTCAAAGTCTGTCCTGAATTTAAATGTGCGGTGAAGAGCGTCTGTCAGTTTTGTCCGTTTGTATGACGGAATATATCCGCTGTCCTTGCTCAACAGCGTCACATTCATTCCTCGCAGTGTTTCTAAGATCTGACTGCATGTGAATCCCTCTCCAAGTTTCTTTTCGAGTAATCTGTATACTAACAGACTGATATAGCATGTCAGAAAATGTGCCTTGATGCGGTCATCCCTCTGCACATAAACAGGTCTGGCTTCAAAATCAGATTTCATGATCCGAAAGTTTTCTTCGATTTCCCAGCGCCGTTGGTTGATCTTGATAATCTCCCAAGGATCATCCTCAAGGTTAGTCACGACAGCATAAAAACCATCATACATGGCTTCTTCCTTGATGCGTTCTTCGTCCAGACCATACACAGCTTTATCTGCAACCTCGCCATTTGATGTGACAGGGGTTTTCCGAATGAAACGTGAGGGGTCGTTCTGGTTTTTCCCGCGTCTGCATTTTCCGGGAGACTGTATCATCTTCAATGCACGTTCAACCTGACGTCCCCGGATCTTCTGTTGGTAAGCTTTGTATTTAGGTGAATACGTTACGATGATCGTTTCATCCATATCTGCGGTCACAAGAGGGACTTCTTTGTAGTAGACCGTATTAAATATTTCAGGGTCTGTCTCATCAAGCGTCCTCAGATCAATCATCTTATTGGAACCGGAAGCCCTGAATTGAGCAGGGTTTAGGGCAAACTCACGATCTTCCTGTTTCATTTTCTTCAGTGAGTACGTGATCACATAGGAACGGTTGCCAAAGCTGTTTAAAAAACGATTTTTTACGCTGCCCAAGCCGGCATCGGAGCAGAAAATAAATTCGCTGCAATCAAAATCCCTGATCACCTTTGTTTCTAATGGTTTCAGGGTAAGCTGTTCGTTCTTATTACCGGGGAAAATATCAAAAGCAAGAGGGATACCGTCTGCATCCATAAAAAGCCCCATGGTAACGATCGGATTTGGTCTGTGTTCTTTGTTTTTGCCGTATTTCTTATCCCCGCTCTCTTCTTCAATCTCGAAATAGTAATTCGTGCAATCGTAATACAGGATTTTTGAGTTGCGGTGATGTATGAAGTTAGAATTCCGATAAAGCTCTTCCTGAATGTAGTCCGACTCTTGTGCCATAACAGAAAGAGCACGATAAACATTCTGCAAAGAATACTTAGGTGGCTCCAAAAGAGAATGGCAGAATGAATAGCTGCTCATCTTGCTGGAAGGAGAAAGGATCCTTGCATAGATCAGGTCTGTGAAGATGGCATGGAAGTCGTAAGAGGATTTATGGCGGCTGCGTATGTTCCTGCAGATGTTATCGAGGTGCAGTTCAGAACACAGATACTGCAAAAAAAGATACCCCACGTTAAATAAACGTCCTTCCTCCGGTGGGATGCGGGCTGTTTGAGAGAAAGTGACTGATATCTGCTCTCTGTGCTGATTATAGAGAGTGGTTTCCTTAGCGGCTTCGGCTCTAGCCCATTCCATCATTTTTTCCTCATTGCCGGAGAACTGTGCCAGGAGATCATTATATTTCCCGAGCTTTTTATAAATTCGTGAAGAAGATTTTCCGTTCTCTTTTCTATAAGATTGATAGATATAAACATCTTTGTTGTTTTGACTGCCGGTGATATTTACATACATAAAAGTTTCCTCCTTTCTTTTTATTATACCACACAAGCACAAACAAGTACAGATAAAAACACAAAATTTGACAAAAAAATAAGCCTAAAATGGCTTAAATAAAGGATTCCTCAAGATATTTCTAAAATACAAGTGTCAAAGACCCGGGATACGCGACATATTATTTACTAGTATAAAAGTTTTTAAATAAGTGGACTATATTCTTGCCGTGTAGTATAATGTTCTTATCAGATGTAAAGGAGTATTATTTTATGGGCAAGAAAGCATCCACTATTACTTTAACTACAGACGACC
>CALWSG010000052.1 GCA_944384155.1 uncultured Lachnospiraceae bacterium
GAGTTTTCTTCATTCTCTTTAGTTTCGCTCTCTGTATCCGTATCACTATCACTGTCACTGTCAGATGTGCTTTCAGTCTCACCCGATGCAGATATATCTACCGTTTTGTTCATATAAATAGAGCTTACGGTAAACTCCTCCGTATAGTCAGTATATGTATCTGATGTTATGGTAAGCTTATGAACCCCGTAAGACAAATCTACTGCCTCTGTTATATCAACCTCTTCTCCATCAATAAATACATTAACAGCAGCTTCTTCCGGCAGCACATTAAACTTCACTGCACCGTTTTTCTCTATCTCCCCTTCAAAGCCGCTTAGACTGACAGTTACCTCATCATCTCTTTCCACCTTAACAGCAACAGAGCCGCCTTTTCCGTTTTTTGACGCAGTTAAAGTATATTCACCTTCCGGTGCAACTATGACCATATCTTCCGTAATTACGGTCATTATTTTTCCCACCTCTACTATTCCGCCTACCATATTTACCGTATCGGTAAGCCTTATATACCCATGTCCGTTTTTTACTGTAATGGAATATATCTGACTTCCTATTCCTCTTACAACCAAGGTATCTACACTGCTTATATTTTTTATATCTATTGTCTTTTTCCCTGACTTAATAAATATATTTTCATCATACTTATAATTATCCGTTCCTATGGACATTATCATCCGGTCATAATCCATATCCCAATTTGTAACCGAATTGTTTTCCCATGCCTCACCGGACTCCTTCATGGCTATAAGCTTCTGGGTTCCTGCTACGTAGTAAACTTCTACAATCTCTCCCACTTCTATTCTGCTTATAAGGACTTCCGTGCCGTATTTGTTTTTTATGCTTGTACCGCTATTATAATTTAATATATATATCTTTCTGTCACCCTCTGTACTCTGCACGGATATTTGAAATTTTTCCGTGTTTATGTCTGTGACAACAACTGTATCCTCTGTATTATATCTGACATTATCTGTCTCGGTTTCCGCCTCTGCAGTAGTTTTTCTCTCACTTCTTTGTCCGTCACGCTTAACACAACCTGTATATGTTATAATACACAATATTAAAGTTAAGCATATTACCCCTGTACGTTTTAACAGCCTCATATCTTCTCCATTCACATAAACTGTGTTTGCCTACTTTTGTCGGATATGTTATATTATACTACGTATAATACAATAAATGCAACAAAAACAGTATAAAAAAGAAAGAGAAACAATATGGCTTCTAAAAAATACCATAATAATTTAATAATAAATATGCCCTCTGATGTGAAATATATTATCAATACTCTTATATCTCACGGCTACGAAGCATATTCCGTTGGCGGCTGCGTACGTGACAGCATTCTTGGAAAAACGCCTAAGGACTGGGATATAACAACCTCAGCCACTCCCACTGAAATAAAATCCCTTTTTAGCCGTACAATAGATACAGGAATAAAACACGGAACAGTAACGGTAATGATAAAAAATACGGGCTATGAAGTGACAACCTATAGAATAGACGGTACTTACCGTGACGGCAGACACCCTGCCCAAGTTACCTTTACGGACAGCTTAAGGGAGGACCTAAGACGCAGGGACTTTACCATAAATGCAATGGCCTATAATGACATCACCGGTATAGTTGACTGCTTTGGAGGTATGATTGATTTAAAGCTTAAGGTAATAAGATGCGTAGGAAACCCACTTGAAAGATTTTCAGAGGATGCACTTAGAATGCTTCGTGCCGTAAGATTTAGTGCGTCTTTGGATTTTTCTCTGGAAACCTCTACCATGGAGGCAATAATCAGCCTTGCACCTTCCATTTCAAAAGTAAGCAGGGAACGTATACAGGCTGAGCTGGAAAAGCTGTTAATGTCCCATCTCCCCCAGCGTGCTGCTTTACTTTATGACACAGGACTTATGCAAATGATTTTTAAGGAAAACAGCTTTTTCTCCCATACGCTTTCTTCTGAAGCTTCCCTCTTGTCAGCAGCACTTATGCGAAGTCCCAGAGAACATTATATTAGATGGGCAGTGTTTGCATCATACGTATCTGCCAATAATATTTTTAAATCTCTTAAGTTTGACAACGCTACTGTTAAGATATGCGGCAATCTGATAAAGCATAAAAGTCTTCCCCTTCCCCTGAAAGAGCCTGAGCTTAAGCGTTGTATTGTCCGTATAGGCAGAGATATATTCGGAAAATATTATCTGCCTTACAGAAAGGTTCTTGAATATGAAAATTTAAAGCACCTTGAAGCAATATCTTCTATGTATAATGACATTGTTCAAAGAGGGGACTGCCTAAGCATAAAAGAACTTAAAATAAACGGCAGCGACCTTGCAGCAATAGGGATTGAACCCGGAAGAAAAATGGGTGATATTTTAAATTATCTATTTGATTCCGTCTTAGATGACCACACAAAAAATAATAGGGAAACCCTTATTGAATTAGCGAAAAATTACACATAAAACAAATTCCTCCCTCATAGTATAGAACATCAAAACACTTTAAGGGAGGAATTTTTGTGAATGACTTGAGTGCCGGTGTTATAGAACAATATGATATATCGGTCATTAAAACTCTCCGCGGACGAGGTGCTGTCATATTAGAAACTACTGAAGGCTATAAAAGATTAATGGAATACGGCGGCTCCTTCGGCAGATTAGAATATATGAGCAAATTATTGGAATACATTTATGAGCATGGCTTTAAAAACGTAGACATGATACTGAAAAACAAAGAGGGAATGCTTTTTTCCACTGATACGGGAGGCAGCAGATTTATCATTACAGACTGGTTTTACGGAAACGAATGTGATGTGAAATCCTATAACAACATATATGAAGGGGCAGTTGCTCTTGGACGGCTCCATAATATTACAGGTAATAATATTGGTTCCTGCCTTTCCACTGAAAAGGATTCTCTGCCTGCTACAGGCAATCTTATTGATGAATATGCAAAACACAATCAGGAATTAAAAAGAGCATGGAATTATATACGAAACCGCCGACACAAATCAGAATTTGAATACGATATTTTAAAGCATATGAGTGAATACCTGGGCTATGGCACGGAAGCCTACAACAGACTGAAATCCTCCTGTTATCCCGCACTTGAAAATCTTGCACTGGAACAGGGGTATATATGTCACGGCAATTATAATTACCACAATATTATATTTGCCAAAAACAAGGTTGCCGTAGTAAATTTTGAGAAAAGCGGCAGGGGAATTCTTATTAAGGATTTATATCTGTTCTTCAGAAAGGTTATGGAAAAGCACGACTGGGATATACATATGGGACACGAAATTATTGAAAGCTACAACCACATACGTTCAATACCCAATGATGAATATATGCTGCTGAAAATAATGCTTACATATCCGGAAAAATTTTGGAAAGTTGTCAACCACTATTTTAACGGCAATAAATCATGGATTCCCGATAAGGACATGGAGAAACTTAAAACCGTATACCACCAGCAGCGTAAAAAGGAAGAATTTGTTAAAAGCATGTAGTACAAAGCTAATGCCTTGAGGATTAAATAATCTTCAAGGCATTAAATAAACATTTCTTCCTAGACCTTAAATCTGTACCCTACGCCCCATATTGTTTCTATGTACTGAGGCTTTGATGTATCATACTCTATCTTCTCTCTTATCTTCTTAATATGGACCGTAACCGTGGCTATATCTCCTATGGATTCCATATCCCATATTTTTCTGAAAAGCTCCTCCTTTGTAAACACATGATTGGGATTTGATGCCAAAAAAGTAAGTAAATCAAATTCCTTTGTTGTAAGCACCTTTTCTTCATCATCTACATACACACGCCTTGCAGTTTTATCTATACGTATACCTCGGATTTCTATTATATCATTCTCAGGTACACTGCTGCTTATAAGCCTGTCATACCTTGAAAGATGTGCCTTGACTCTTGCCACAAGCTCACTCGGACTGAAGGGTTTTGTTATATAGTCATCCGCCCCGAGACCCAATCCTCTTATTTTATCTATATCATCCTTTTTTGCAGAAACCACCAGAATAGGCGTATTCTTTTTTTCTCTTATGGACTTGCATATCTCAAAGCCGTCAACATTTGGCAGCATCAAATCAAGAATATAAAGATTAAAATCCTCCTCGAGTGCCCGCCTAAGTCCCTTGTCTCCTGTAGTTTCTATAGCCACACTAAATCCACTAAGCTCAAGATAATCCTTTTCAAGCTCTGCAATACTCTCCTCGTCCTCCACTATAAGTATTTTCTTACTTTCCATTTTCCCTGCCTCCTATGTTAGACAATTTTTCCCTATATTTTAAAAACCGTTTTTCGCTCTTATCTTTTTTATTCCATGATACCTTTCCTTTTCCCTTATCCTTTTCCTGAATATCATCCTCGCTGTCACAACAGATACCTTCAGTATTTCCTGCCTTCTTAAGTATAAAATGTATGGACAGACCCGTCTCAAGTGTACTGAAGGCCCATATGGTTCCTCCATGTGCCTCTATAATCTTTTTTACAATGGACAGCCCTATTCCGCTTCCTCCTTTTTTTGAGTTCCTGGAGGCATCTGTTCTGTAAAATCTCTCAAATATATAAGGAAGATCCTCCTGTGCTACTCCCCTTCCATTGTCCTCTATCTCAAAATGAACATAATCCTTTTGATCTTTAATACGTATATTAATGACTCCAACATCCTTGTCATTATATTTTAGGGAATTGCTTATAATATTATTTATAACTCTCTTTATCTGCTCCGGATCCGCCATGACCTCTGTGGACTTATCCGTATAATTAAAATATATAAGCTTAAAATTCCTGCTTTCAAGCTCTGTTGTTATCTCCTCTATACAATCCTCAAAATATTCTGCCACATTAAGCTTTACAAAATGATATGGTATTTTATTTGTATCTATCCTGGAATATACAGTCAGCTCTCCAATAAGATTATCCATGTCATTTGCCTTATTATATATTGTTTTTATATATCTGTCCATTTTTTCAGGAGTATCTGCAACACCATCCATAATCCCCTCAACATATCCCTTTATTGCTGTTATAGGCGTCTTTAAATCATGGGAAATATTACTTATAAGCTCTTTACTTTCCGTGTCATTTTTAATATTCTCCTCTATTGACTCCTTTAAATGAACTCTCATTTCCTCAAAAGCTTTATTTAACTGCCCAAACTCATCACTGGAATCATAATCAACTGAAAAATCAAGATTACCCTTAGTTATGTTCTGTGCAGCTTTTTTTAGCCTGTTTATTGGAATTAGTACGCTTTTATACAGCCAAATGGTAAGACATGTTTCTGCCAGTATAATAAGAACTAAACATATAACAAGGAATTCCGCCGCAAAACTTCTTATCTCCGGCACAGGATTCTTCGTTATGCCTACTATGTATACCGTTCCAAAGGTTCCGTCATCATTTGTAAAGGGGACAGGCTTAACAAGGTACTTTTCACTGGTTCCCACGTAATAGGTAGCTACTGATATATCTGATATGCTGTCATACTCCGGAAGCATATAAATTATATTTTCATCATATGGCTTCATTCCGTTATATATAAATTCTTCATTATAATATACTATTACAGATGTAATATCACTGCCATATTCATTGTCAAAATTTCTCCAGTATTCAACTAAGGAAGGCTCAAATCCCTCCTGTGATATATTTTCATTTGTCTGCTCTCTTAAAGATTCCGTTATCAAATCAAGCATATTAGTTCTGTCGAACAAAATGCCTGAATCCTCTATGGAAATATCATAATTTTCTTCAATCATTTCTATTCTGTACTTGCCCATAGCTAAGGCAAATAAACATATCATTAATATAGGAAACACTATAATAAGAGCAAATGATATTTTTATCTTTGCTGCCAGACTCATATTACGTCACCTTTCCCTCACAGTATAAATATTTTATATACGTTGAGTATAGCACACACATACACATATACATAATTAACTTTTTATAAATTTAATAAAAATACACGTTGCATCTCTTATTACAATAAACACTAAAGGGGCCATAAACATTCCTGTAAAGCCAAGAAGCTTAAAACCTGCGTATATTACTATAAGTGTGACGATTGGATTAATGCCTATTTTATCTCCTATCAGCTTTGGCTCAAGAAATTCTCTTGTAAAATAACATACAATAAATATTGTAAACATAACAGCTGCATTTATAAAGTTTCCTGATGCCACATATATAATAGTCCATGGCAGAAGAACCGCTCCTACCCCAAACAAAGGAAGTGCGTCAAGAACTCCTATAAGTATTCCTATAAGCAGTGCATATTTATTGCCTAAAATCATAAGACCCGCCACACATTCTGCCGCTACTGCCGCCATAATTACAAGCTGTGCCTTAACGTATGCTTTTGTCACTGTAAATACACGTCTTGTTATAAATTTCATATCTCTGTGGAAATAAAATCCCCTTAAGTATTTTCTTATACCCTCCATATCCTTAACAAACAAAAACAGTGACACAACCACAAGGGCAATGCCCACCACAAGCTCTACAAATGCCATAATGGCAGGTATTGATGTTCCCATGACAAATGATGTTATTTTCTTTTCCATTCCCGACATAAAATCGTCTATATTTTCCGTTACGGTGCGAAATAAAGAATCTCCCTCCACTCCCACTGCATCTCCTATGGAATGGCACATATCACACAGGTAATCATCTGCCGCCTCCATATATACATCCATATTCTCCATAAGGGAGGTCACCTGTGCAAGAATACCTCTTATAAGCCAGCCCGAAACTATAACAATAACCATAGACACCAGTCCGAGGACAAGTGCGGTTCCTATCATTTTATTTAAATGCAGATATTTGTGTAAAAATGTAATTATCGGTCTGAATATCATGGCAAGAATAAGACCTGCTGCAAAGGGCCATAGAATAGGAAGAACATATTTTATAAAAAGATAGGACACAAGCACCATGGCACCGATAAATCCAAGCACCATAAGCTTATGTCCATATTCACGAAATATTTCCTTTTTTCTTTCAATATTCTTTTCCATGCTCTTACCATGCCATTCATTTATTATATTTCAGAGACATCTGACTTATCCTCTGATATATATAATATACTATCCTTAAATTACATGGTTTAAACATTAATTTTACTTAGGAGAAAGCTTAAATATTGTTTCCCCCGGCATATTTTTAAACTCCATATGCCTTCCTGACGCAGGATGGTTAAAGCTTAAGCCGTAACAATACAGTGCCACATGGTTAATATATTCCCATGCCTCCCGGCATGTGTTGTATTTCCTGTCTCCAATCAAAGGGCAGCCCCTTGATGCAAACTGAACCCTTATCTGATGATGTCTTCCCGTTATAAGCCGGACATCTGCCAAAAGCATATTAATATTGTTAAGGCACTCTCTTGCCACCACTGTATATTTAAGCTTTGCCCATTTTCCTCCCGGTTCATTTTTCTCTGCAAGCCTTGATTTATTTTCCCTTCCGCATTTTATGAGCCGGTCCTCCATAATCCCCTCCAAGGGAAGCTTTCCGCTGTCACAGCAAACTGCATAATATTTCTTTTTCATAAGATTATTGGATATATCTGATGACAGCTTTCCGGCGGCAGCTTTATTTTTTCCATATACCATAACTCCTGCCACATTTTTATCAAGTCGGTGTACTACTCCCACATAGGGGGCAGCCTCTCCCTTTTCCCGGAAATAATTCATCAGTATACTTACCATATCCTGACTGCTTCCTCTTTCTGTCTGGGCTGAAACCCCATAAGGCTTTTCCACCACTATAATATCCTTGTCCTCATATAATATATTTACCATAATCTCATTACTCTCAGACATTCTGCAAATATTTCTTTAATATATCAACCTTATCTGTTTTCTCCCAAGGAAGATTAAGATCATTTCTTCCAAAATGGCCATATGCTGCCGTCTGCCTGTAAATAGGTCTTCTAAGGTCAAGCATTTTAATTATTCCCGCAGGTCTTAAATCAAAGTTTTCTCTTATAATCTCCACAAGCCTGTCATTGGAAAGCTTTCCTGTTCCAAAGGTGTCTACCATAACAGACGTAGGATATGCCACACCTATAGCATAAGAAAGCTGAACCTCACACTTGTCAGCCAGCCCTGCTGCAACTATGTTTTTTGCTACATATCTTGCCGCATATGCTGCCGAACGGTCTACCTTTGTACAATCCTTGCCTGAAAAAGCGCCGCCGCCGTGACGTGCATATCCGCCATATGTGTCTACAATAATCTTTCTTCCCGTAAGACCCGCATCTCCGTGAGGTCCTCCGACAACAAATCTTCCGGTTGGATTAATAAAGAATTTTGTTTTATCATCTATTAATTCTTTTGGAAGCTCCTCATCAAAAACATATTTCTTTATATCTTCATGTATCTGCTCCTGAGTAACATCCGGATCATGCTGTGTTGACAATACAACTGCATTAAGGTGTACAGGCTTTCCGCTTTCATCATATTCCACAGTTACCTGTGTCTTTCCGTCAGGTCTTAAATATTTAAGAGTACCGTTTTTTCTCACCTCTGCAAGCTTTCTTGCAAGCTTATGTGCAAGTGCTATGGGATATGGCATATACTCCTCTGTCTCATTTGTGGCATAACCAAACATCATCCCCTGATCTCCTGCTCCTATGGCATCAAGCTCTGTGTCTGTCATGGTGTTTTCCTTAGCTTCAAGGGCTTTATCAACCCCCAGCGCTATATCCTCAGACTGCTTATCTAATGTAACAAGAACTGCACAGGTTTTTCCGTCTATTCCAAAATCAGCATTTGTGTAGCCTATTTCCTGTAAGGTTTTTCTTACAATATTCTGTATATCCACATTTGCATTTGTGGTGATTTCTCCCATGACCATAACCATTCCCGTAGTAGTACATGTTTCACAGGCTACACGACTCATAGGATCCTGCTCCATCATTGCATCTAAAACTGCATCCGAAATAGCATCACATATTTTGTCAGGATGACCCTCAGTAACTGATTCTGATGTAAATAATAATTTTTCCATTTGTTTCCTCTCTTTCATATTATACTGTAAAAGTTTAATAATGCAAAAAAATAAAGTCCACTTATCAGCGGACTCGACTCTCAAGGCAATCAAATCCTCTTATTGTTCGACCTGCCATATGCAGGATTACTCGCTCAGGTAGGCACCTTCCATATTGGGGTTGCCGGGCTTCACAGATCCTTGTATCTCCACCGCTCTGAATAAGAGAAATTTTTTATTTAATTTTATGTGCATATAAATAATATTACTATTGTATGCTATTGTCAAGCTGTTTTAAATTTAAATTTCTGAATTTCTTTCTCATCATTTACAACTGCTATTGTTGCACCAAGCTTTGTAAGCTTTAATGGAAAATCCTCATATCCTCTCTGAATAAAATGTATATCTTCAACAACCGTAAAGCCATCCGCACCAAGTCCTGCAAGCACCAACGCTGCACCCGCACGAAGATCCAGTGCATTTACCTGTGCACCCTTAAGCATTTCCACACCTTCCACTACTGCCACGTTGCCTTCAACCTTTATCTTTGCTCCCATAAGCGTAAGCTCATCTACATATTTAAAACGGTTGTCAAATATGCTCTCAATTACAGTGCTTATGCCTCCTGCCGTAGCAAGTGTAACTGTCATCTGAGGCTGCATATCAGTAGGAAATCCGGGATAAGGCAATGTCTTTATCTGAGTTCCCGAAAGCTTTGTATTTCCAATTACTCTCACTGCATCATCATACTCCTCCACACTGCAGCCAATCTCATAAAGCTTTGCGGATATTGCCTCAAGGTGCTTAGGTATAACATTTTTTACCAGTATATTGCCCCTTGTAACTGCTGCGGCACACATAAATGTTCCCGCCTCTATCTGGTCCGGAATAACGGAATATTCCGTTCCGTGAAGCTTTTCCACTCCCTTTATCCTTATAACATCCGTACCGGCTCCCTTTATATTTGCTCCCATACTGTTAAGCATATTGGCAACATCTACTATATGGGGCTCCTTAGCTACATTTTCCAATATTGTCATTCCCTTTGCCAAGGCTGCCGCAAGCATTATATTAATAGTGGCACCCACGGAAACAGTATCAAAAAACACATGATTTCCTTTAAGCTCCTTTGTCTGGGCAATTATCTTTCCATACTCTATATTTACATCTGCACCTAAAAGGGTAAACCCCTTAATATGCTGGTCTATTGCTCTTGTTCCAAGATTACAGCCTCCGGGCATTGATACCTCTGCTTTCTTGTACTTTCCCAAAAGTGCTCCCAAGAGATAATATGACGCCCTCATTTTTTTAATATACTCATTATCTGCACACACCGAATTTATTGTTTTTCCGCTTATCTTTACTCTGTGCCTTCCCTCCCGTACCACTGTAGCTCCAAGCTTTGATATTGCATCTATTAAAACATTTATATCCTTAACATCAGGTAAATTTTCAATCACCACTGTTTCATCTGTCATAATTGCTGCCGCAAGAATAGGAAGTGCTGCATTTTTGGCACCACTTATTTCAACTTCACCTTCTAAAGGCCTGCCGCCTTTAACAATGTATCTCTCCATTGCGATACTCCTTCTATAATTCTGCATAATTATACTTTCTTTGCTGACTGCACACCGATTACCGCCATATAATTATACACTTATTTTCTATAATAATAAACTAATATATTCTTAATGATACTTTTTCATTCCATGTAATTTTCTATTTATATAAAATGTTATTTATATTTATGCCTAAAGTATTTTCTTATAAATCAAAAAGGTGTGTATTAATTAAAACACACACCTTGATTATATCATAAAGTTTATATTTGTAAAGTAAGATTTTTTGTCTTAAATAATTTAGTTGAGATAGGTAAATGGATTTACCCTTGTTCCATTTACAATAACCTCAAAGTGAAGATGAGGTCCTGTACTGTTTCCCGTATTTCCGGAACGTCCTATCACATCACCCTGTTTTACATAATCCCCATAGCTTACAAGAATCTTGCTTAAATGAGCATATCTTGTCTGAATGCCATTGCCGTGAGATATGGTAATACAATATCCGTATGAGCCGTACCAGCCTGCCTGAACTACCGTACCTCCGCTTGATGCCATAACAGATGTTCCCGTTGAGCATGACCAGTCAACACCTCTGTGAACTGAGCCCCATCTCGGACCGTAGCCCGATGTTAAATATCCTCCTGATATAGGCTTAATAAATGTAGGCGGTGTTATTGTTCCCACCTCAACTATCTTTGGTGATGCCTCCACTATAATGGTTTCACTCAAAAGCTCTCGTCCTGTTTCCACACCGTTTACATACGTAACATCAGCCACAACCTCTCTGTAGCCCTGGCTTCCTTCACTTATTACATTTGAATATGTGGTATACTGGGAATCATTATATACATACTCCACCGGAAGGCTGTATGCCTCTTCATATGTTTCCTGCTTATCAAGTACCACAGAAAGCTCCGGCTCAGGAACCGTTACATTAAGCCTGTCACCTATCTGTATATAACCTTCCTCACTAAAATCAGGATTCATTGCAAGCAGCTCGTCAAGGGTAAGATCATACTGTGCCGCAATACCGCTTAAAGTATCTCCCTGAACCACTTCGTATATCTTGCTTTCTTCCTTCTCCTTAGTCACAAGCTCCACCGCTTCATCAAGTGTATTTATCTGTGAAGCCGATACATATGTCTCAATTATTTCTACATCTTCTGCAAAATCAATATCAAGTATTCCGTCCTGTGCTGCTGTGCCGGTATCTGCAGAACCGCCTTCGGTCCCATACTCTGATGCCAAAACCACAGGATTGTTCTTAACCTCTGTTCCCAGCTTTACAAATTCATATGATATATAAGAAAACCTTGAGCCTGTCCCATCTGTGAGTATGGTTGTAAACTCATTGTTTTGGTCATACTTGCTTTTTGCCGCATTAAGAAGCTCAACCACCTCTTCCTTTGATGAAAGAGTTACCATAAAACCTTCAATATTTACCATGTAGGCTTTTTCCTTTACCTCAACGGAAGCCTCCTTTAATACATCATACATTTTATCTGCCAGCTTGTCCTGACTGATTTTCTTACCGTAAAGTTTATCTTCCTCATACACCTGTAAATCATAATCTATATATACAGATGCATCATTTTCATTTTCAATCATCAGCCTTGCCTCTAAATATGCATCCTCCGCATCATCGGGATTGCTGACTGCTCCAAGCCGTTCACCATTTAATACTACTGCATAATAGCCCTCATCTGCCCTTGATATTCCGCCAAACCACGGAAAGCCTATAACCATTAAACCACAAACGGCCAGTGCTGATTTAACATATGTCAGTTTCAGTTTCCTGCTATACTTTGTAATACTTCTCATAGTCCTGTTCCATTCCTATAAATATTCCAAATACTGTTTCGGGTAACATCATCTTGTAATACTTACGTAACATTCACTATTTTAACAGCATTCCTTTAATTTGTAAAGCCTTTTATTCAAAGCCCTTAACTTTATCTGCTATAAATGCCACAGTTTCGCCTATTGTCATACCGTTTTCCTCTACTGTTATATCTGCATACTTTTCATATAAAGGAACTCTCTCATCATATAAATCCTTAAGAGTTTGTCCCTCCTTAAGGACTACTCCGCGTCCCGTAAGATTTCCAAGTCTTTTGTCAATTTCCTCAAATGATGCCTTAAGGTACACTATATACCCTATTTTCTTTAAATGCTCCATGGCATCACTTCCATATACAACACTTCCTCCCGTGGCAACTACTGTATTTTCAACATCTATGTGCTTATTAACATCATTTTCAATCTCTATAAATCCGTCTATTCCTTTATTAGCTATAATATCCTTAAGAAGTCCATTTTCCCTCTCCTGTATAAGCAAATCGGAATCTAAAAACTTATATCCCATTACCTTTGCCAAAACAACACCGGCAGAGCTTTTTCCTACACCCGGCATTCCTATCAATATTATATTATTTTTTTTCATATCCTATACCTGCCTTTATCCTTATTAAACATGTACGGATATGTATTATACACCATTCACCCTGATTTCTCAAG
>CALWSG010000053.1 GCA_944384155.1 uncultured Lachnospiraceae bacterium
TGTAAATCAATTGATATACACCTTACTTAAATACAGATATATTTTATTAACTTTTTATCAGACATATGACATTTCATCGGATGCCACACTCTCTGGTTCACTCCACTCCTGCTGTGACTTTTCCAGTCTTTCAACCTGAAAATTCCCAAGCTGCATTTCCCACAGTCTGTGATAATATCCCTTGTTTTCCACAAGTTCTTCATGACTTCCCATTTCAACAATCTCTCCCTGATCCATCACAACAATCTCATCACACTGCTTTACCATCGCTAATCTGTGTGCAATAATAAGCATTGTCTTGTTCTTAAACTTATTATAAATCATATCAAAAATAATATTTTCCGTTCCGAAGTCCAAATTACTGGTACTCTCATCTAATATATAAAACTGATTTTCCTTCAAAAATGCTCTTGCTAATGCAATTCTCTGTTTTTCGCCGCCACTCAATCCATTTCCCGCTTCCTCCAGATAAGTGTAATACTGCATAGGCAGCTTTTTTATAAACTCATGTGCATCTGCCGCTTTTGCCGCTTCTTTTACTTCCTCCACAGTTGCATTCATTCTGCTCACACGGATATTGTCATAAATACTCTTAGAAAAAAGCTCAATCGTCTGCGGAACATATGAAATTGCTTTTCTTAAAGACTGATTGCTGTATTCATTGATATCTACACCATCAATCAGTATTTCTCCTTCTTCCGGTTCATAATACTTCAACAGCAATTTTGCTATCGTAGACTTTCCGCTTCCGCTGGCACCCACCAGTGCAACTTTCTTTCCATGTGGAATCTTAAAACTAACATCTTTTAACACTGGTTTTCTGTTTCCATAACGAAATGTTACATTTTTAAATTCAATCTCTCCCTCTGCCCGAACCAAATCCTTATATGTACTTTGCAGATTATTATATAATTCATTTGTCACTGTATTCTGTTCTTCCTTCTGACATCCCGACTGTTCCTGTTCATAGTCTAAGATTTCGGCCATTCGCTTCATTGATATATTGGCCTCCTGAATCTGCAATTGGAGACTGACGAGACGCCCGACAGGGTCCATAAAATATCCTGATAAAGTCATAAAAGACATTAAACTTCCCAATGTAATATTTCCATTAATCACCTGCATAATTCCAAAATACATTAACACTAAATTTCCCACAGTTGAAACCAGATTTGATATCGCTCCCTGTATATTAGATAGCATGCCTTCTTTTAGTCCAATCCGCAAAGAACGAATGTACTCTTTCTCTATATTTTCCAATTCTGTTTCTTCATTAGCATTTCCTTTAATTGTTTCAACTGCCCGAAGTCCTTCTATAATTTGAGAATTTAAAACAGAGCCTTGCTGCATCTGTTCTTCGTTGATTTTCTTATAGGGCTGCTTAAATATAAACACCAGTAAAATACTTACAATTGTCATAAAAAGTATAATTACAAACAGCGTTGTATTCATATTAAATAAAATCACCCCGGTTGCTAATGCCATTGCAATATCCATAATTAGTGTCATTGCGATATTCGTAAAGATGTCTTTTATTGTAAATGCATCAGAAAATCTTGTAATAATATCTCCTGTCTTTCTGGTCGCAAAGAATTTCATCGGCAGCTTATAAATATGTTCAAAATACCCAAGCATTAATGGAATATCAATTTTCTGAGAAAGATACAGCATCATCCATTGTCTCACAAAACTGATTACTGCCTGTGTTATTGCTACCGCTGCAAAGATAAAAAGCACCAATAATAACGTATTCTTTAATTTGTACGGCAAAATCTCATCCATCAATATTTTATTAAATAGAGAAGATACAATCCCTAATACTGTCAAAATGACAGAAGCTAAAATTAAATAAATAAACAGTTTTTTTTGCGGAAGAAGCAGCCCTATAAAACGATGGAATATTTTTCCCTGTTTCACCTTTCCTTTTGTAAAAGACACATTGGGCTTTAACAAGAGCATTGCCCCTGTAAAGTTTTTATAAAAATCTTCAATATCTATCCGTCCTAAATCTTTCGCTGGGTCCCCTACAATGACGTGTGTTTTTGTAATCTTAAAAATAACTACAAAGTGACTCAATCCTTCCTTTGTGATTATATTTGCAATAACCGGAAGTGTATATTTGCTTAAAAATCCTTCTTTATCAACACGGACTGCCTGCACTGTAAATCCTAGCTACTCTGCACAATTGCTGAGTCCAACCAGATTAGTCCCCTTTAAATCTGTTCCCATCATATCCCTTAACCTGGTAATGGTTGTTTCTTTTTTATAATGCAGGCATACCATTGCTAAACAGGCTGCTGCACAATCTGTTGCATCCTGCTGTTTCACATATGTATATCTCATTTCATTATTGCCTCTCCTTATTTTTGTATTTTCCGATAATTATTTTAAAAATGATAATACTGCTTTTTGTAGTTCAATCTGGAATTTATTTTCCTCTAAAATATCCAATTAATTTTATTTAAATACTTTACTACATACTATGAAAAACATATTTGCCAAAAAAGAAAGCAATATACGCATAGATGTTACAATTCCTATCGCAGCTATATACTCGGACATTTTTATTTCTTCATTTTCATTATCAATTTTTCATTATCAATACTTTTATAGTTACCTATATACACTAAAATCACCAAACTGAAAACCCATATAAAAATTCCCGTCGCAGAATTAGCATAATTCAATATCTTAAAAATCATTGCTGTTATCATTAAAAGATTACCATAATTAATGATAATAGATTATTTAACTTCAACTTTTGGTTTTCCTTAATTTCTATCATTTGTTTCCTCCGTCCATTAACAAAGCAATCATGCAAC
>CALWSG010000054.1 GCA_944384155.1 uncultured Lachnospiraceae bacterium
CCACTATTCCCGAATCACCTATACCCATTATATCATTTTCTTTTATGGCATAGCCGTCAATCTCTGTATCCCTTACAGCATAAGTTATCTGACCTGTTTTCACCTTGCTCATTTCCTCAGTCATGGAAGCTGCATTTTCCTCCGGCGTCTTTTCAGGAATAAAGTTGATAAGTGCTGTAATTCCCTGAGGTATAGTCTTTGACGGTATAACAATAACCTTTTTATCCTCAATTAATGTTTCTGCCTGATTTGCTGCAAGAATAATATTTTTATTATTAGGGAATATAAACACGGTATCTGCATTTACATGATCTATTGCATTAATCATATCCTCAGTACTTGGATTCATTGTTTGTCCGCCCTCTATAATATAATCAGCTCCAAGTCCCTTAAATATTTCATTAACCCCCTCACCTATTGAAACAGATACAAAGCCGTATTCTTTTCTAGGTTCATTTTCCTTTTCTGTTTTATCTGCTTCTTTCTTTGCCTCGTCAGCTGCCTTCTGCTCTGCCGCTTTTTTCTGAGCATCCTTTATAAGCTTTTCCTGATGTTCCTCTCTCATATTGTCTATTTTCATTTTGGTGAGAGAGCCATATGTTAACGCCTTCTCAATGGCAAGTCCCGGATTATTTGTATGGACATGCACTTTTACAATGTCATCGTCAGACACAACAACTATGGAATCACCTATTGATTCAAGGTAATTCTTAAACTCATGCTCCTCCCTTGTATCATAATGCTTTTCAAGCATTATAATAAACTCGGTACAATAGCCGAACTTTATATGCGAGGTATCGGCACTTTCAGTATTTACAGCCGTTCCTGAGGCAGTGGTTTCCATTGTGGAAAGATCTATTTCCTTGCCCATAAAAGCATCATATGCACCCTTTAATACCTGCATAAGCCCCTGACCGCCTGAATCTACTACACCTGCCTGCTTCAATACAGGCAGCATTTCAGGCGTCTTGCTTAAAACGTAATCTCCATGCTCTATTGCTTTTTTGAAAATAATTTCAAGATCATCTGTCGTCTCAGCTATCTCTTTAGCCTTATCAGCAACACCCTTTGCCACTGTAAGAATAGTGCCTTCCTTTGGCTTCATAACCGCCTTATATGCAGTTTCAACAGCCCGCTCAAAGGACCTTGCTATAACATTTCCGTCTATCTGTGTAACTGTTTTAATTTCCTTTGTAAAGCCTCTGAAAAGCTGGGATAAAATAACGCCTGAATTACCTCTTGCACCTCTAAGGGAGCCTGAAGATATTGCCTTGGCAAGTGTTTCAAATGTAAGCTCTGTAAGTCCGTTTACTTCCTTTGCCGCTGAGAGTATGGTTAAGGTCATGTTTGTACCTGTATCTCCGTCAGGTACAGGGAATACATTTAATTCATTAATCCATTCTTTTTTTGCCTCAAGATTCTTTGCACCAGCCAAAAACATTTTTTTTACAAGCTGGCAATCTATACTAGTTCTGCTCACTGCCGGTTCCTCCTATAATCAATCTATAATTCGCACGCCTTCAACAAAAATATTTATTTTTTTAACCTTAAGACCTGTAAACTCCTCTACCTTATACTTTACACTCTCTACAAGATTATCACATACTGCCGAAATGCTTACTCCGTATGACACAATAACATGAAAATCAATAGTTATGCTGTTATCTTCCTCTATCTCAACATTTATTCCCTTAGACAGGCTTTCTTTTTTCAAAAGCTTAACAAGACCGTCAGTCATGCTTACAGCAGCCATTCCCACTATACCAAAGCATGATACTGCCGTAGTTCCTGCATACTTTGCTATTACGGCTTCATCAATCATAACATCGCCAAGGCCTGTATTTAACATTCCCTTCATATATAAAACCTCCAAATCCTTGTGCAGTTATTAATATGCACCCATATTTAAATATTATCTTATCATACTTTAATTATAAAATCAAGAAAATGCACCATGCCATTATTGGACTTCATAAAAAATAAAATATTTTTAAAAACACTTGCAAAATATGGTTACTTCTGCTAAAATAATTTTTGTTGTGGTCTTAACAGACCAGTAGTTCCGTATATTAAGGAGGTGCAATTATGGCTAAATGTGCAATTTGTAGTAAAGCTGCTCACTTTGGAAACGCTGTGAGCCATTCGCATAGAGTATCTAACAGAATGTGGAAGGCAAACGTAAAATCTGTTAAGGTTAAGGTAAACGGTGCTGCTAAGAAGATGTATGTATGTACTTCTTGCTTAAAGTCAGGACGTGTTGAAAGAGCTTAATAATTATACTAAAAAAGAGACAGGTAATTATTTACTTGTCTCTTTTTTGATGCACATGAATTTACAAAAAAATATCAGTAACATTAATACTGCTATTACTCCTTAAATAACTCCTCCAAATATCCTGAAAGATTATAGTCTGTTTTGTAGTTTCCCGCATTATCACCGGATACAATATAAATCAACTCATTGCTTGTCACCGTAATATTTTCCGTTGCAGAATCCTTATATGTTATGGTTATCATATATAACCATCCTGTCTGATTTTCTTTTTGAGTATTTTCGAATATGATATTATTAAGCCTTTCCGTAAAATCATTTATTTCATCTGATGATTCCATTATTTTAAAATCCATTCCTGTATTACCGTCTTTTATTGATATCTTTTCAATTTCATTACTTTTTATGTCTAATCTCATATTTTCCCTATTACCTTTTGTGTTTTCAGTTTCCTCCAAAGAAAACTTTTCAGTTTCTTTTTCTGTTTCATTACCTTCTGATTGTTCTGTGATTTTTTTAGAACCGCATGACATTATACTAATTGATATAATGCACACTGCTAATATTATTCCTATTTTTTTCAGTTTCATCCTATCACCTCTTTCTAATCTATGGTAATCTCACAGTAACAATGTCAATATCTGTTATTCCAATTGAGCAGTGAATATATCTTGATGAATTAGCCCAGCCATCTGCAACCATTATATAATTAGATGATGTATATGTACCGCCGTTTTTTTGCGAAGATGTAATTTTTCAACTACCATTTAGTCACGCTTCATCATTTGTTTTCAATATTATAATACATAAAGAATAAACTGTCAATTATTGCATTTTTCTGAAAATATTTCTTAAATAATTTTTATTAATAAACTTAAAATTATTACAAAGTATTATGATAAATCCATTTACAAAACTGTTCTTAGCATAAAAAATGACAACCGAATTTGCTCTTTCGGTTGTCATTTTTCAAATATTTAATAATTTTTAATCGTCATCATCAGGTGACTGTACTGCATCATAGCCTGTTTCACCTGTACGGATTTTTACAGCCTGCTTTATGTAATAGCTGAAAATTTTTCCGTCTCCCGGATTTCCCGTAAATGCCGCTTTTTTAATGGCATTGATTGTCTTTTCCTCCCATTCCTCTGAGGATACCACAATCTCAAACTTTACCTTTGGAAGTACCTGAGGGTCTACCTTCTGTCCTCTGACATATTCCAGCATTCCTCTCTGAAGACCACAGCCTACTACCTGATAAACTGTAATTCCGTTTACTTCAATTTCTGAAAGTGCACTCTTTACATCCTGATATCTTTCTTCCCTTACGATTGCTTCAATCTTAATTAGTGTTGTGTTATCTGCCATAATAAAAACCTCCATTATTCTTATTCAAGACCGTTAAATGACGGATAAGCATTTTCACCGTGCTGAGATATATCAAGTCCAACAATCTCTTCTTTCTCTGAAACACGGATTTTGCCTGTAACAAGTCTGGTTATTCCATAGCATACAAGGGTACCGACTACTGCCACTACAACAGTTATTGCTATGCCGGCTGCCTGTGCTCCAAACTGTGCTGCGTCACCGTAGAGAAGTCCGTCATATCCTCCAATAGATTCCTTTGCAAATACACCTGTGAGAAGGCCTCCCCAGATACCGCCTGTACCGTGACAGCTAAATGCATCAAGGGCATCATCAAATCCAAATTTCTTTTTTCCGTATGAAATCATCAAATAACATACAGGGCTTGTTGTAAGACCGATTATAACTGCGGCCCAAATTGGAACAAAGCCTGCTCCCGGAGTTATACCTACAAGACCTGCAACAATACCTGTACATGCACCTATAAGTGTAGGCTTTCCTGTCTTTATAATATCGCAAAGCATCCATGATAACAATGCTGCGGCTGCTGATGCTGCTGTTGTCATAAATGCATGAGCGGCAAGTCCGTCAGCAGCAAGTGCAGAACCGGCATTAAATCCGAACCAGCCAAACATAAGAATAGATGCACCTATTACTATTGTTGGTATATTATGTATTCTGTAAGCTGCATGATTGTAATCACGTCGTTTTCCAAGAAGGATACATAATACAAGGGCTGAAACTCCGGAACTGATATGAACAACATCTCCTCCGGCAAAGTCTAAGGCACCGATTCCATCGAGTCCGAGAACTCCTCCCTGTGCCCATACCATATGTGCCAGTGGGTAATAAACAATAACTGACCATACTATGATAAATACAAACAGTGATTTAAATTTCATTCTTCCTGCAACTGCACCTGTAATAAGCGCAGGTGTGATAACTGCAAACATCATCTGGAAAGCACAGAAAACCATATTAGGAATAGCTGCAGTATCGGTATATCCCTCCTCAAGTGAAACACCTTCAAGACCAAGCCAGCTAAAATTTCCGATTATACCGTTTGACGTAGGTGCAAAGGAAAGTGAATAACCGAAAAGTACCCACATTACAATTCCCGTACCTATGATAAACACTGAGGTCATCATAGTATTAACTACATTTTTCTTTCTTACTAAGCCTCCATAAAAACATGCAAGTCCGGGTGTCATAAAGAACACCAAAGCAGCACATACCAAAACAAAACCGATATCTCCTGAATTCATAAAAAAGCCTCCTTTTTATTATATTAAATTTGGTTATGCCAATTAACATATAATAAAATACATATATCAGAGAAGCTTTTTTTGCCTTATAGCAATCCGAAAAATCTCCTATAAAACAAAAAAAATTCACCTGCATTGACTTAAGACGGTTAATCCTTAGTCAAAGGTGAACTTCTTTGTTCTTTATATGCATTTATTTATTTTTATGATATATGGCATCTAATGAGCTCTTCACTAAACCTTAGCAAAAACTCAGTACCAAATTTATGAAATGTATTATACTTTATTTATTACTATGTGTCAATAATAAAATTTAATAATTTTAATAAAAATTTTATTCTCCTATTACCTTCTTTGCTATGTCAACTGACTCCTTTGCATCCTTTGCATAAAAATCAGCTCCTATCTGTTTTGCATACTCAGGAGTTAAAACGGCTCCTCCTACCACTATCTTACAATCAACATTATTCTTTCTTAAAAGCTTTATAGTTTCTTCCATTGATACTAATGTGGTAGTCATAAGTGCCGATAAGCCGACAAGCTTTACCTTATGCTCTATGGCTGCATCTACGACTGTCTGATAATCTACATCCTTTCCAAGGTCTATAACTGTGTATCCGTAATTTTCAAGAAGTACCTTAACGATATTCTTTCCTATGTCATGTATATCACCCTTTACAGTAGCAAGAACTATTTTCCCCTTGCTCACCGGCTTTGTGTCAGATTTAAGCATATTGCTTTTTATAACCTCAAAGCTGTTTTGGGCTACACCTGCCGAGAGAATAAGCTGAGGAAGATATACCTTTCCCTGCTCAAACAACGTTCCAATTTTATCAAGAGCCGGTATAAGAATTTCATTTACTATTTCCATGGAATCCACTCCTGCCTCAAGAAGCTCCTTTGTATATTTTGTCCCCTCTGCCTTTAATCCGTTTTCCATGGCATGGCGGAGAGCTTCCCTTGAAGAATCTTTTCCAGAAGCATATTCATGTATATTTTCAATATACTTCTTATCAGTATTTACTTCTCCCTTATTTCCCTTTATCTGTACTGCTTCCCCAGGTTTTGTAACTATTGTCTTTATATTTACTGCTCCGTAATTTTGTATAAACTCAGATGAATCCCTGTCATATCCCTTTAAAAGCTTAAATGCCCTGAAAGCTCCGGTCATTGAAGTCACATTGGGATTCATTATAGGAAGATCAAGTCCCCTTTCAAGTGCCATAGTAAGAAATGTATGATTAATAAGCTCCCTGTTTGGAAGCCCAAAGGAAATATTTGAAACGCCAAGTACAGTTTTAAGCTTCAGCTTATTTTTAACTGCCTCCACCGCCTGTAAGGTTTCTTCCACCCCATCCTGTTCTGCGGAAGCTGTCAGGGTTAGACAATCTATAATAAGGTTTTCCCTTGGTATTCCGTATTCCATTGCCCTGTTCATTATTTTCTCTGCAATTTTTATTCTGTCATCCGCCTTTTTAGGGATTCCTCCTTCGTCAAGTGTAAGGCACACTACACATGCTCCGTATTTCTTAATAACAGGCAGAATAGCCTCCATAGACTTTTCTTCCCCATTTACTGAATTTACTATAGGCTTTCCGTTATAGACTCTGAGTGCCGCCTCTAAAACCTCAGGTATTGTGGAATCAATCTGAAGCGGAACGTCAACAACAGCCTGCAGCTCCTTAATAACCCTTACCATCATTGATTTTTCGTTAATTCCAGGAAGCCCCACGTTTACATCAAGAATTTCTGCTCCTGCCTCTACCTGCTCTATTGCCTGATTTAAAATATAATCTATATCATTATTTATAAGTGCTTCCTTAAACTTTTTCTTTCCTGTTGGATTTATTCTCTCTCCTATAATTCTCGGCTCATTTATATTTACAGCCTTTAGCTGGGAGCATATTATGGTTTCTTTTTTCTGTCTCCCTGCAATATTGGAAAAATCATATTTTTTTAATGCCTTCGACATTGTTTTTATAAACTGTTGGTCTGTCCCACAGCAGCCGCCAAATATTTTAACTCCGTAAGGTGCCATGTCCAGCATGTAATCTGAAAATTCCTCCGGTGTTATGCTGTAGGTATTTGTTACAGGGTCAGGAAGTCCTGCATTTGCCTTAACTATAAGAGGCAGAGATGTATATTCACTGATTCTTTTCACAACAGGCAGAAGCTCCTTAGGACCAAGAGAGCAGTTTACACCTATTGCATCTGCATTAAGGCTTTCAAGAGTAACCGCCATTGACTCAATACTTGTTCCCGTAAAGGTTCTTAAATTCTGCTCAAAGGTCATTGTGCACATTATTGGAAGCCCTGAGTTTTCTCTTGCTGCAAGAATTGCCGCCTTTAACTCAAGGAGATCTGTCATTGTCTCAAATACAATAAGGTCTGCATCCTGTCCTGCTATTATTTGTTCCTTATAGTATTCGTATGCTTTTTCAAATGATAAGCTGCCTGTAGGCTCAAGAAGCTGCCCTATAGGTCCTATATCAAGTGCCGCAAGAGGTCTTATATCGTCCTTTTCATACTCAAGACAAACCTCCTTTGCCAGACTTACTCCCGATTTTATAATTTCTTCTACGGAATATACAGAATGTGCAAGCTTATATCCGTTTCCGCCGAAGGTATTTGTATATATAATATCTGAGCCTGCCTCTATATACAGTCTGTGAATTTCCTTTATCATATCAGGGTTTGTCATATTAAGCTCCTCAGGAATTCCTCCAAGCTTAAGCCCCCTTGCCTGAAGCATTGTACCCATTGCACCGTCAAGTACTATATATTTTCTTCTGTTTAGCAGTTCTCTAAAATCCACAGCGTTCACCTCTTATTCTAAAGCTGCATTTATCACGCATATTGCAGGTAATGCACCCTTTTTTTCTTGATTTAATTTCATTGTTGCTTATGCCTATAATACAGGCCACCGACTTTGAAGGAGACATCATTCCGCCTTCAGTAACAGATACACCTACAGTCTTTTGTGCATTTAATATATTTAAACATTCAGGCATCTGCTCTATTGGAAGATCTCCGTACCCAAAGCCAAATCTGTATGTAAAATATTTATCATTAAATTCTTCTTTGATTTTTTCCTCTGCCTTATCACAAAGCTGCTCAACGGCAACGCCTGCAAAAGCATCCATTATTACTGCCTTTGCCATATCCTTTATCTGGGTAATCCTTATAAGCTTGTCCATATCCGAGGATAATGTTGCACACAAAAGTACTATACTGCCGCAGCCCTCAAGATGTTCTCTTATGGATTTTCCCAAAAGTATAAGATTAGTACCCTCTATATATATTCCGTTATCTCTTCCGGATATATTTAAAACTTTATATATATATCTTGGTTTGGCTGTACGCAGTATATCTTCCTCACATTCCTTTATAAGCCTCATAACATTATTATCCGGAGTATCTGTACCATATCCTAAATACCTGGCACCCTCCTGTATATTTAATCTGTCTAAGCTAATATCATCTATCATTCATTTTTCACTCCGATAATCCTTTTAATCGCAAAATAAATTAAAGCCAATTATTATCATTACTATTATCAGGCATATAATAAAAAAATTAGCATCCAGATACAGTCCTATAAACATACCTACTGCCATCCAGAATAAAACAAAGCCGCATAATTTACGCATATAACCTACACAACCTTTTTTTTCAGTGTTATATTATTATATGCGTTTATGCGGTTAATCTTCACATTGTATAATTATTTTTCATCAACGGAAGACTTTGCTACATCTATAATTTCTTCATCACTCATATCAATGTCACTGTCCTTTGATTTAGACTTGTCCGTAAATTTTGACACAAGCTCAGGAACCATATCAAGAATCTTTGTAACTGCATCCTGATTTTTAATATTTACAAGCTTGCTGTCTCCGTCTTTTATTACAAGCACGGCACTTGGTGACATTTTTCCGCCCATTCCTCCTGAGCTTGTTTCCTTTCCTCCTCCGTTTTTTGAACCGGCTCCCATTCCAAAGGAAACATCTACCAGCGGAAGTATTATAGTATTGTTAATATTTATTGCCTCTCCTACCACTGTTTTTGTTGTCATAAAATTAGTCATTCCCGTAAATAATGACTGAACCGTACCGTCAAAATTTTTGTTATTGTCTGACATACTAATCCTCCCATTTCCTAACCTTTCACAAAGGCTATAAACTCTTTTAATCTTTTATTTGCATATATTTTAATTCCATAAAACAGTAAAACACCAAGCCTTATTCTGCCTTTAAGCTTAAAATTACCATCTGCAAATATGCGATTCACATCTGAAAACTGCGGCTCTATATAAATGGTATTTCCATACCTTGCAAGAAATACACACATAAAACCGTATATCTGTCCCGTTAATGCAGGGTCAGGAAATCCAAATTTAAGATAAAGCTTAAGCCTCGTTGGCTTTATATGACAGATTATCTTAAAAATTCCAGCTTTTATATCTCTTATTGCCTGTCTTGATTCTTCCGTTGTAAGAAACTGAATATATTTCTCTTTTATGCCGTTAACATTTTTTATTGTATCACATATTTTAATAAATTTAAATTTAATATTATTAATTTTTTTGAAAACTTTTTTATCTGTCGGCTTTTCTTTAACATATGATTCCTTATTAAAGTCTTCATCCTTTTTTTCTAAGGCTTTATTAGTATTCTGATTTTTACTTAATTCGGAATCTATATCCTCTAACACCTCTCCTGTATCCGGTTTTATTGCATTATCGTTTTTTTCCTTGCTTCTGCGGTGAGATGTCTTTTCTTTTAAAGGTTTTTTTCCCTTATCCTTTATCTTGTCACTATCGGCTATTTTTATTCCCAGTATTTTGCACCAATAGCATGGCTTCTTGTCCCTAAACCATATTTTTACTGACAATAGATGCAAAAACCATGTTATCTTAAACTCTCCGTTAAAATCAGGGGACAGACTGTCAAAGCTTCCCATTGCCCTGTATCTCACAGGCACAAGTAAAACAGAGCCTAATATAAGCAAAATTATCCCAAGTGCTATAAGTAAAATGATGACTGCTATTTTTAATATTGTAAAAACACAGGATAGGACTGCCATAAGTATTGTCATAGTCTGCTTACCTGCCTTCCGTATATATATTGTTTAATATTAAAGGCACCTGTAGCTTTATAACAGTCCATAACTATTTTTTCTGCCAGCTCATAGGCTTCCCATCTGTCTGACGCAATACCTATAACATATATATCCTGCTTTTTATATATTTTTTGAAGAAAGACATAGGAAGGATATATTTCCATAATACCTGCCTCTGACAAAGGCAATGTAATGACATAAACATTAATCTGAAGTCTGTCATGCTTCAGATTATGAAGTATTTTTCTTTTTTTTCCGGCAACACTGTCACCCACATATATATCCCTACACCACTTCATGCTACTCTCCATTCCACGGAAAAATTAATTATCCTCAGCTTTCAGATGCATTAATATTTCCACCACGGCAGCCTTTTCAGCCTCATCCCGGCATCCGCTTAATGCATTATAAATATAATCCTTTATCTCGTCTATATTGTTAAAAAATACAGGAAGCTCTGAAAGCACATGTGCCATAACAGCTCTGTTGACAAGTCTCTCATTATTCTTAAAAAGTTCTGAAAGTTCTGCAATAAACTGCTCCGTTACCTGTTCTATATATTTATCATCTGCTTCATTCCTGTTTTTCTCCTTGAATTCTACAAACACACTTCCCGACTCCAAAAGTGTAATCTTTTTCAAAGAATCATATTCCTCCTGAAGCATTAAATCATTAAGAATTTTCTTATTTTTATTAAGAACCTCTTCTATTACATATTCGTAAGCTGAAAACTTGCCATGCAGTACCTCCTGACGCCCCTCTAATTTTACAAAGCTGTCTGTTATATAGCTGTAATCATCTGTAACCTGCTGATTATCAAACAGATTATTAACCTTTTTAATTATATCATTACATATAGCTGTATCTTTGCTTTCTTCCTTTACATAAGCAAATGACATCAGCACCACGTACAAATCATTTAAAAGCTCTCCCAATAATATATACATATCTCCGTGCTGTATAATATATTCTATTGCAATGCTAAGCTTTTCCCTTAAATCCCTGTACTGGTTTTCTGTAAGCTCTGAAAATTTTACATTTTTAAGCCTTTTATATATTTCTAAAATTTCTTCTGACAAAAATTCCGTATTTTCCGTTTCGCTTACGGCTGCAACTGTTTTCAGCATATAAAGAAAATCCTCCACAGTGGACACTTCACTTCCCCTGTATACCTTGATTCCTTCTTTCAACAGCTCAAAAAATCTGCCCTTTGTCATTCTGATTGGAAGCTGGCGTACAAGCTCTGCTATTTTACTGTTAATTACAACTTTATCCTGACTGCTCAATACATACCGTAAAAATTCAGCCGTCAGCTTATCATCATCATATCTTAAGAATTCACTTCCGTCATTATACTTATACTCTATTCTGTTAAGGCAGTATTCATAAATATTAAATATATCAGTATATGAGGTAACCCCCTCCATAATATTTATAACCTTATTTCTTAAACTGTCTGTTTGTTCAATCAGTGTTCTTAATTCTTCTTCACATGGCTTTTCCAGCATTATTTTTCTTATTATATTATTCAATGAAGCTGTTATCTCATTAAGAATATCCGTTCTGCTGTCTGTCTCCTGCATCATTTCGTAATATGTAAAATAATTCATGGAAAGACGTATAAAAGAAAAATCCTTATATACGCCCATCATATAGCGGGCGTATACAGGAAGATTTTCATTAAGATTTTTTCCTTTAACTATTTCTTCTGATATTTTTTTCATCTGATTAATTTCCTTTATTTTTTAAATACATCACAGAAATCAAATGTTGCAAGGTAATCGTCTATTGTCTCTGCACGTCTTATCATCTGCACATTTCCGTCTTCTTTTAGCAAAAGCTCTGCTGAGCGAAGCTTGCCATTATAATTATACCCCATTGCAAAGCCGTGTGCTCCGGTGTCATGTATAAACAGATAATCTCCTAACTCTATTTCCGGAAGCATTCTGTCTATTGCGAACTTATCATTGTTTTCACAAAGGGAGCCTGTAATGTCATACTTATGGTCACAAGGCTGGTTTTCCTTTCCGAGAACGGTAATATGATGATAAGCTCCATACATTGCAGGTCTCATAAGATTACATGCACAGGCATCACAGCCTATATACTCTTTGTAAATATGCTTTGCATGAAGTGCCTTTGTAACAAGACCGCCGTACGGTCCCATCATAAATCTTCCAAGCTCTGTAAATAATGCAACATCACCCATTCCTGCCGGAACCAAAACCTCCTCATACACCTTTCTTACACCCTCACCGATAACCATAATATCATTTGGCTCCTGTTCAGGTCTGTACGGTATTCCTATTCCTCCCGACAAATTAATAAATGTAATGTTTGCCCCTGTCTTATCCTTAAGTTCTACTGCAAGCTCAAACAAAGTCTTTGCCAGTACGGGATAATATTCATTTGTCACGGTATTGCTTGCAAGAAATGCATGTATTCCAAATTCTTTGACGCCTTTTTCCTTTAATATCTTAAAGCCTTCTATCATCTGCTCTTTTGTAAAGCCGTATTTTGCATCTCCGGGATTGTCCATAATAGTTGTGCTTATTGTAAACTGTCCTCCGGGATTATACCGACAGCATATTCTCTCAGGTATTCCCGCTGTTTTTTCAAGAAAATCAATATGCGTAAAATCGTCAAGGTTTATAATTGCCCCAAGCTTTTTGGCATATATAAACTCCTCAGCAGGAGTTGCATTTGATGAAAACATTATTCCGTCTTCCATTTTATCTTTGCCAAATCCCATTTTGTCAGCCATATAAAGCTCTGTCATTGAAGAACAGTCAACGCCGCAGCCCTCCTCCTTCAATATATCAATAAGAAAGGGATTTGGAGTTGCCTTAACTGCAAAATATTCCTTAAAGCCTTTATTCCATGAAAATGCCTTCTTTACTTTTTTTGCATTTTCCCTTATTGCCTTTTCATCATATATATGAAACGGTGTAGGATATGTCTTTGTTATTTCCTTTACCTGCTCTAATGTTACAAATGGTTTCTTTTCCATGGTATTCTGTCTCCTTGTCTGAATCTGTTCAGATTATTTTTTTACATTATATATATATCAAATTAGTATGGATTTGTAAAGCAATCATCACATAAGAGGTGCAAAAATCCATAAAATTTTTCCTATTATCAGCTTTATTTTGCTGTATTTTCGGCAATCCTCCATAGTAATCTCATGGCACTTTATAAGTGTATCCTGAAAATCCTTCTCAACAGCCTGTACTACCTTATGCTTATAAAAAAGTGCAGCACACTCAAAGTTCAGGTAAAGGCTTCGGAAATCCATATTTATAGTTCCAACTACTGCCTTATCATCATCGCTGGAATATATTTTTGCATGGACAAAGCCCGGTGTATATTCATATATTTTCACTCCCATTCTTAAAAGTTTCTCATAATATGTTCTTGCAATCATATATGCAGTTGGCTTATCTGTAATATGGGGACCTATTATTTTTACGTCTATACCTCTTTTTGCTGCATATTCAAGTACCTTCATTGTTTCATTGTCAAGTATAAGATATGGTGTCATAATGTGAACATACCTGACTGCACTGTTAATAATCTGATGGTAAACTACTTCCCCTACATTTTCCATATCATAGGGGCTGTCGCCGTATCCTATTACAAAGCCGTCGCACTTTGGTGAAATATCCCTGCATATATACTTTGTGTATTCCTCTTCATTTTCTGCAATCTCATCCTTTTCCGTAACATTCCACATTTGTAAAAACATCATGGTAAAGCTTGTAACTGCATCACCTGTTACTTTTACGGCCGTATCCTTCCAATGTCCGAATCTTACCTTTTCATTTATATACTCATCGGCAAGGTTAATTCCCCCGGTATAAGCAATCTTTCCGTCAATTACAAGTATTTTTCTATGGTCTCTGTGATTCTGGCTGGTGGAAAGTGCAGGTCTTATAGGTGCATACACCTGACATTTTATTCCCATTGAACGCAGATATTTGGGAAATCCCGGTGGAACAGTTGACAATGTACACATACCGTCATACATAAAGCGAACCTCCACGCCTTCTTTAACCTTTTCTGCAAGAATTTCCAAAACCCTTGCAAGCATTATTCCAAAGTCAACTATAAAATATTCCATAAAAATAAACTTTTCTGCTTTCTCCAGATCCTCACACATTCGCTCAAACTTATTTTCCCCAAGAGGAAAATATTCACCGTCAGTATTTTTATATACAGGATAGCCTCCTCCGAATTTATTCATATACCGTACAAGACCTGCAAGATTTTTATTATCATTCTCAAGCTGATTTAGCACCTCCTGTTCCTGTACCATATAAGGCTTTGTCTGATCTATCATTGCCCTTGTACGCTTCCCTACTTCCTTTGTTGTAGGCTGTATTCTGACAAATAAATAAAAGAATGCCCCGAATATAGGCAGCAATGCCACCGGAACTACCCACGCAAGCTTATACGTAGGATTTACATCATCATTTGTTATATGAACAATCAGCATAAATGATATAATTGTAACAACTACATAGTATGCAAAAAAGTAGTCTGCCAGCTTTGTAACTAATGCTAAAAGCATAAGTATCTGAATAAACAATGCTGCGAAAAGCAGTATTGTTCTTCCGAATATAGCTCTGACTACTCTTTTTCTGTTTTTTTCAATATAATATTTTATCTGCTTCTTGTCTTCAGACAATTCTTTCATACCAACCTCCATTACGGAGCGTTTCCGCTATGGGGTTTCCATCATGGCTTAAAAGGAAACCTCACTTGTTTTATCTCTTTCCATAAGATCTGCCACTGCATCTTTTACATTTTTATTTTCAAAAAGCACCTTGTTAACCTGCTCAATAATAGGCATGGAAACCTGATACTTTCCGGCAAGCTTTAAGGCTGCCTTTGCAGAGTACACGCCCTCAACCACTGCATTAACCTCTTTCATTGCCTCATCGGGACTTTTTCCCTGTCCTATTAGTATTCCTGCCCTTCTGTTTCTGCTGTGCATACTTGCACATGTAACAATTAAATCTCCTATTCCCGAAAGACCTGCCATAGTTTCAAGTCTTGCTCCCATCTTAAGTGCCAGTCTGGATATTTCCGTTATTCCTCTTGTTATAAGGGCCGCCTTTGTATTATCTCCAAATCCTAATCCGTCTGCCATACCTGCCGCAAGGGCAATAACATTTTTCAGAGAGCCTCCAAGCTCTATTCCAAGTACATCAGGGCTGATGTATACTCTGAAACTTTTATTCATAAAAGCATTCTGTATAAGCTGCGCCGTCTCTTTAGTCCTTGCACCTGCCACAACAGTTGTGGGAAGTCCTCTGCCTACCTCTTCCGCATGGCTTGGCCCCGACAGCACTGCAACATTTGCACCGGGCAGCTCATCATTTATAACCTCAGTAAGAGTCATCAGAGTTTCTTCTTCTATACCCTTGCTTACGTTTAATATAACCTGACCGTCTCCTATTATATTTTTAAGCTTTGAAGCAGTTTCCCTTGTAAATCTTGAGGCAACAGACATAACTATTATATCCATTCCCTCAACTGCCTCCCCAAGCTTATCAGTTACATAAATATCCTCCTGAAGCTTTACTCCCGGCAGAGTAACCTCATTTTCCCTGCTGCTTTTAAGCATATCTACTTCTTTTTTTACAAAGGACATTACTGTAACATTATTTCCGTTATTTCTTAATAATACTGCCAACGCTATTCCCCACGCACCGGCACCTATAACTCCGACTTTTGCCATTGTCTTACCCTCTTTTCTTTTATATATGTTTCTTTTCGCCTATTTTTCTCTCTGTTCCCTTAATGAGACGGCTTATGTTTCCTCTGTGCTTGTATATGGCAAGTGCACAGAATAAAAATGTAAGCAGTAAAAATTCTCCCGGAAATCCTGCATTACCTGCATTAATGCAGCCTGTCATAACAAAAATAAGCACTGATACAAAATGTACCGTCATAAGACATATGGAGCCTAATGAGACATATTTTGAAATTGCCGTAACTGACACGAATGTAACCAAATCAATAAGCATTACCGGCAGATAAAATAAAGATATAATAACTCCTGATGATGCGGCTATTCCTTTTCCACCCTTAAAGCTCATATAAAAAGGATAATTATGTCCCAAAACCACACCTAAGCCTGCATACATTATAAGAATGTATTCCATACTTAAAAATTCATCCCCTGTACCTATATCAAATACATATGCACATAATAGCCTTACAATACAGCCTGCAATAACACCCTTAAGCATATCACCTATGTATGTTATTATTCCTGCCTTTTTTCCTAAAACCCTCATGGCATTTGTTGTTCCTGCATTGCCGCTTCCATACTCTCTTATATCTACTTGTTTGAGCTTTCCGTATATATAGCCTGTCTGAAAAAGTCCAAATATATAACCGATAACAATACAAATAATTCTATATAAAACTAACATTTCAATCTCCATTCCGGAGCGTTTTACACTACTGCTCCTTTTCTTTCCTCTCCCTTATTATAAACTTAAGAGGCGTTCCCCTAAATCCAAATGCTTCCCTTATTTTATTTTCAATATATCTTGTATAAGAAAAATGCATAAGCTGCTTATCATTGACAAAAATAACAAAAGTAGGAGGCTTTACCGCCACCTGTGTAATATAATAAAGCTTAAGACGTTTTCCTTTATCTGACGGAGGCTGCTGCAATGCCACTGCCTCTGCCATAATCTCGTTTAAGACACCTGTTCCGATTCTAAGAGTATGATTTTCAATAACAATATCTATCATATCAAAGAGCTTATTTGTTCTTTGACCCGTGAGAGCCGATATGAATAAAATCTCTGCATAAGGCATAAATGAAAGTGTCTCTTTTATTTTATTTGTATGCTGATATATAGTCTTATCATTTTTCTCAATAGCATCCCACTTATTGACTGCAACAATAACACCTTTCCCTCTCTCATGGGCAATTCCTGCTATTTTCGCATCCTGCTCCGTAACTCCTTCCGTGGCGTCAATAAGCAGAACTACAACATCTGCCCTTTCAACAGCCGTAACTGAGCGGATAATAGAGTACCGTTCAAGCTCCTCCTTTATTTTGCTCTTTCTTCTAAGACCTGCTGTATCAATAAATACATATTCCTTTCCATTACGTTTTATAACCGTATCTACAGCATCTCTTGTAGTTCCTGCTATATTTGATACTATAAGCCTGTTTTCTCCAAGAAGCTTATTTATAAGAGAAGATTTTCCAACATTAGGCTTTCCTATAATGGCAACTCTTGGTCTTTCATCTTCATCAGTATATTCCTCAGTATTGTTAAAATGCTTTGTGACCTCATCAAGCAAATCTCCAATGCCAAGCTTTGATACAGCAGAAACAGGAATAGGGTCTCCTATTCCAAGATTATAAAACTCATATATATCTGCATTGTATTTGTTAAAATTATCTACTTTATTTACCACAAGAACAACAGGCTTTTTGCTTCTTCTAAGCATATCAGCAACCTTTGCATCGCTGTCAACAAGCCCCTGCTTTACGTCTACTATAAACATAATAACATCTGCCGTGGATATGGCTATTTCTGCCTGCTCCCTCATCTGTGACAATATAACATCACTGCTGTCAGGCTCTATACCTCCTGTATCAATCATTGTAAATGATTTATCAAGCCATGTTACATCTGCATATATTCTGTCCCTTGTAACGCCGGGTGTATCCTTGACTATGGCAATCTTCTCCCCTGCAAGTGCATTAAATAATGTTGATTTTCCCACATTAGGTCTTCCCACTATGGCAACTATTGGTTTACTCATTTACCGTTCCTCCATGTTCAGGATAATTCTTAATATAAACAAATTTCCCGTTTGCCTCTCCGTGCTTAATATTGTATGCACCATTAATAAAGCTGTAAAGTAAATCCTTACCGCTTGATTTTACAATATTTACAGGTACTTGTAAAGCATTTTCCACATCCGTAAGATGAAGGTCATCAAGGAAAACGTCTTCCCCTGTTCTTAAAATATTGTTAGGAAGAAGAAGCACCTCTCCCAGATTCCTGCCCTTTAGCTGTGCAATAATGTCCTGTCCCGTTATAAGCCCTGAAACAGTAATGGTCTCCCCGAAAAAATCATTTCTTATGGCATACACATCTATCTTAATGTTAGGAAACTTTTCCATTGTCTCCTCTGACAATTTTTTTATAAGTCCGTATGCAAGATAACCTGTTGCAAGGGAAATATGCTTTTTTCTTTTATCTCCTTCAATATTCTTTATTGCCTCGCTAAATTCCTCTATAAGAAGTCTCATCATTCCCACACCGTTTTCAAGCTGTATATAACCGTCATATCTTTCTTCCTCAGGAAACTCTCTTCCTGCGTTAATATACCATTCATCTGAGGCATGAATAAAATGAAGACCATATCTTTCGTAAAATTCCTGCTGATAGCTTTCTATAAGGTCAATAACCTGACCTGCTTCCTCCCTTGTAAACAGCTCTAAGGGATATAACCCTTCTCTGTATTTTGTAAGTCCTGCCGGTACAACAGAAACACTTCTCATATGAGGAAGGTATTCTGATAAATCCTCTATTGATTTTTTAAGCTCCTCACCGTCATTTACACCCTTGCATAAAACTATCTGACCGTTCATCTCAATAGAAGCATCTGCCAGTCTTCTTAACTTTTTTAAGGCTTCTCCTGCAAATCTGTTATTTAACATTTTGCACCTTAATTCAGGATTGGTTGTCTGTACGGAAATATTTATTGGACACAGGTGATACTTTATGATTCTGTCGATATCCTTATCCTTCATATTGGTAAGGGTTATATAATTTCCCTGAAGAAATGAAAGCCTTGAATCATCATCTTTAAAATACAGCGTATCTCTCATTCCCTTTGGCATCTGGTCAATAAAACAAAATATGCATTTATTTGTACAGGAGCGGTAATCATCCATAAGCCCCTGCTCAAATTCAATGCCTATATCCTCATCATACTCCTTATCAACCTCTAAAAGCCATTCATCACCGTCACGCTTTCTTATAAGAATTTCTATATAATCATCATTAATGGCATAGTGGTAGTCAAAAACATCCTCTAATTCCTCACCGTTAATCTCAAGAAGAACATCTCCCGCTTCTATTCCCATTTCTTCACCTATGGAGCCGGGCTGTACACTTTTAATAAGATGACCTTTTTCTTTTTTCTTCATAAATGATTATGCCTTTCCTAAACTCTGCCCCCGTACTCTTTAACAAGTGCCTTAATACGTTCTGTAGGACTCATTACATGCTCGGTGGAGAAATCATGATTTAGAGTGTCTATAATGAGTGCAATAAATTTACTCATATCCGCCTCGAGATAATATGGTCTCTTCAAAAGCTCCGGTGTTCTGTAGGTAAGATTTGTTGTTATGACATAATTGATATAACCTTTTTCATAATACTCGTCAAACTTTGAAAGTCCGTCAGTGAACAGACCAAAGGTTGTACACACTATAACCTTTCCAGCTTTTCTGTCTTTTATCTGCTTTGCCACGTCAAGCATACTTTCTCCTGATGAAATCATATCATCTACTATTATAACATCTTTTCCCTCTACGTTTGATCCTAAAAACTCATGGGCAACGATAGGATTTTTACCGTTTACTACAGTTGAGTAATCCCTTCTCTTATAAAACATACCCATATCAACACCAAGTACATTTGAAAAATACACTGCTCTGTTCATGGCTCCCTCATCAGGACTTATAATCATCAGATGCTCATTATCTATTTTTAAATCCTTTTCCACATCGAGAAGCGCCCTTATAAACTGGTATGGAGGCATATAATTATCAAATCCGTGAAGAGGAATTGCATTATCTATTCTTGGGTCATGGGCATCAAATGTAATAATATTGTTTACTCCCATGCTTATAAGCTCCTGAAGTGCCAGCGCACAGTCAAGGGACTCTCTCTTTGTTCTCTTATGCTGTCTTCCCTCATACAAAAACGGCATGATAATATTTACTCTCTTAGCATGTGCTATTGAAGCAGATATAATTCTTTTTAAATCCTGATAATGATCGTCAGGAGACATATGATTTTCATAACCGCATACATTATATGTAAGGCTGTAGTTTCCCACATCAACCATGGCAAACATATCTACTCCCCTAACAGATTCATCTATTACACCCTTTGCCTCACCTGAACCGAATCTTGGGCAATGACACTTTAAAAGATAAGAATCGCTTTTATATCCCTTAAACTCTATCGGTGAATGCTGTACAATACTTCTTTCCTTTCTCTGTGCTACCAGATGCTTATCCGTTTTTACTGCCAAATCCATGCAGCCTTCAAGTGCAGCAACCTTAAGAGGTGCAACAGGAAGCGTGGTTGTCTCGGAAATAAATTTACTGACCATGATATTCCTCTTTTCTCAATGTATATTAGTATTTTGTTATAAAATTTTATCATTTTAAAATTTATGCGTCAATCCCATTCCTTAAAAAATATATTAAGGTCACAGTTTCCTGAGATTCCGTCTACCTTTCCCTCACTTGAATACTGCCAGCCTGCAACTTCATATGGTATATAAATTTCGTCACTGTAAAAAGCATACCACATATCATATTTTGAAAGCTTTTCAATATCCACCATTGACACAAGACATTTAATGTTGCCATAAAGCATAGGACTATAACCGGCATTTTCTATTTTTTCCATAAATGCAAGACATACCTGTGTAAGCTCTTCCTTTGACAGTGCTTCATTTCTTCCGTCCTCTCCCGGTATTTCCTCTATATCAATTACAACAGGAAGCGTCACATTATAATCCTTTATTCTTTCAAGTACAAACTCGGCCTCCTCCACTGCCTCATCTGTATTTACTGCCTCCGAGAAGAAATATACTCCCACCTTTAAATCTGCCTCAAGAGCTCCCTTAATATTGTCATGAAATTTCTCATCCTCAACTATTGCTCCCGTGCCGTAGCCTCTTATGCCTACACGTATAAACACATAATCTACACCGTCAGCCTTAACCTTACTCCAGTCTATATCCCCCTGAAACTTTGATACATCTATGCCCTTGTATGTTTTTATATCCTCCTCTCCTGCATACTCCAGTATACCTGTTTCCTTATTCAGGAAAAAATCATTTTCCTTAAAGCTGTTTTTGGGAATATCAAGTATATCTCCAAATACATAGCCTCCCGTCTCATTATACACAAGCTTATCCGGATACAGCTCCCTTAAAAGTGAAAGTGTTGTTGTTCCTGTAGACATTTTATCCTGAATCACCTTAAGAAGCTCTCCCTGCCCTTCTTCATATGCCTTGTCATATACTGCTCCGTGCTCCGCCTCTATAAGCTCTGCAACCTGCTTCGGGGAATACATGCTGTCTCCCGTAACCTCTCCGCTGACCTGGGCTGCCTCATTGTTTCCGGCAAAAAAGCTTTGATATATTATTATCCCGACTGCTATTACTGCCACAGCAGTGATAAATACTGCATAAAGCTTTAACCCTTTTTTTCTACCCTTTTTTTTGTTTTTTTCCCCTCTATAACTTTCATCCCTGTTTATATCCATTTCTCTTTATCCTTTCTGTGATTTACTTATGTACTATTTCCATAAAAGCACATAAATTTCCTCTTTTTCCCATATGTCCCCTGTGTGAAAACAGTATATCCTTATTGCAGCATGTGCATATATCAGGCATGCTTATGTTTTCTTTTCCCACCCCGGCATCTGTAAGGACTTTATAATTTGCGGCCCACAGGTTTATCATATACTTTCCGTTCTTCTTTCTATAAACAATATTTTCTGTGTCTGTAAAAATATCATTTTCCTTATATTTTTCATATTCCCTTACAATACAATTAAACTTATCTTTAAATTTATATGCTACATCTTCCGATACCTCATAGCACCTTACACATATAGACGGACCTATTGCTGCTATAATATCCTCAGGCTTTGTTCCAAATTCCTCTGCCATGGCTAATATTGTTTTTTCACCCATTCTTTCCACTGTTCCTCGCCAGCCTGAATGTGACAGCCCTATTGCCTTATTTTTAGTATCAACAATATAAAGAGGAACGCAGTCGGCATAAGATGTCACCAAGGTTATTCCCGGCTCATTTGTAATAAGACCGTCAATATCATGATAATCCCTTTGTCTGTATATTCCCTTTCCTATATCTTCTTTCGTCACTCTTTTTACATTAACAGTATGAGTCTGATGGCTCATAACAGGATTTGAAAAGCCGTTTTCCTTTAAAAATATATCAAAATTTTTTATTACATTTTCCTGTGTGTCCCCAAGATTCCATGAAAAATTCATGGAAGAAAAAACTCCTGTGCTTACACCGCCTATTCTCGTTGAAAATCCATTATGTACAAATCCTGTATTTTCAAGATTAATATAGCTTATATATGGAGCCTTTGTTTCCACAAGTCTTGTAGTTATATTGTTTGTGCTTCTTTTTATATTTATTTTGCCTATACTTCCTTCGTTAACACCCATATTTTATATTCCTCCAAAAGCATTTTTATAAAGCCTTATTTGATTTTTGAATATGGCAACCACATCAAATCTACAGGGAATATTTGCTCCGCCAAAGTATTTATACATATAATACCTTGCAGATTTATATATTCTTTTCTGCTTTTTTATATCTACAGCCTCCTCAGGAATCCCCATTTGACTGCCTGCTCTGTATTTAACTTCAATAAATGCCATTGTATCTCCGTCTCTTGCTATAATATCTACCTCCCCAAAATATGTGTAAAAATTCCGGCAGATTATTTTATATCCCCTTTCCTCAAGATACTTTGCCGCCTTATCTTCCCATATACTTCCCACTTTTCTTTTATTCATAAGCCCCTCACTTTAATACTTTTGACCGTATCTTATCCATTTTATCCACAAACACAAGTATTTCTGCCACCACGCCATAAAGCTCAGGAGGAATCGTTTCCCCTAACTCAAGCTTTGACAATGTTTTTGCAAGTCCCTCATCCTCATAGACAGGAACATCTGATTCCCTGGCAGTGTCTAAAATTTTTTCTGCCAAAATACCCCTTCCGGATGCAATAACCTTTGGGGCCTCCTCATCAGGATTATACTGAAGTGCAACTGCTATTTTCTTTTTTTCCTTCTTTTCACTGTTATTCTTCATGCTAATCTCCATTCAGGAGCGTTTATCTTCAATTTGTGTCTGCCCTCAGGGCTTATTTGTGACGCTCCGGCACAAACAGCTTATTCTCACAATCTAATATCAAAGGAATATCTTTTTATATCTTTTCTCGGTCTGTCAACCTCCATTATTTTTTCAAAGGGACTTTTATTTTCTACTGCTTCTGCCTTCTCTATCGTAAGCTCCGCACTATATCCCATGGCTTCCAGCCTTTCTTTAAGCCATGGCAGATTTTGCTCAACAATATCCTGTGATACTCTATCCTCTAATGTAAACTTCGTGGTAATCTTTGATTTATCCATTGTAACCTTTACATCTGTTGCTCCAAGATACTCCATATCAAGATGAAGAAATGCAGTTATTGGACCGTCTTCAAGTGTTTTATTTTTATTTCTGCTATATATATACAGCTCACTGTCAGCCTCTCCGTTATGTGTTTTAAAAGGTATCTGAACATATGCTGCCATCTGATTCAAATCATTCATAAAGGTAATATTGCTCTTAAGATCTTGTGCAGTCTTATACGCTTCAGTTCCCTCCATGCCTATGCCCTTAAGTGTGTCCATAATCTTTTCCGTTCCCTTAAGCATAGACTCATATACTTCCTTTACTGCTTTCTTTATTTCCTCAGGGCTTCCCTCTGCAAGTGTTTTAATATCAACTGTCCAATTTTCCCTAAGTGCCTTCACCGCACCCTCAAATACTTTTTTTATACTGTCACTTTGTGACATATTTTCCGTAACGGCTCCCGCTATGGTATCAGATGTTTGTATATTTTCCGCAATGTCCTTTTGATAAGTTAAAGAATTACCATCCTCTATATTGGCATTTGAAGTAATTACCCTTTTTTCCACACTGACGATTTCTCCCTCTGTCATTCCTTTTGCCTCACCTATAGATACTGTTCCCTCCTTATCCCTTAGTACAAATACACCTTCCTTAAATTCATTGGCATAATTATCTAAACTATGAGTTAAAGATACCTGCCTGCCACTCTCATTTTCCACTGCCTGCCGGTCAGTAAGACTGCTTAAAATTGATTTTACCGTATCTAATATACTTTTTACAGCATTACTGTCCCCATTGTCTGCCAGCTTAAGTATTTCCTCTGCCAGCCTTCCTATTGCCTCAGATACTTTGTGCCCATATGCTTCATATTCTTTAAACTGATTTATATTTTCCTGATTTATGGGAATATTATGGATTTTCATTGATACGATATGTGATATATCCGCATCGGGATATAAGGCTGCAAATCTTTCTATTTCTCCAATGCTGCCTGAATCTATTGGCATCCCATATGCCATCATTTCTTTTACTATATTAATGTTATCGTTGTCCAATGTGATTCCTGAAGCCTTAAGTGAATTTAAAATAGTTTCATTAAAAGCTGCTTCACCGTGAAACGACTGGAGTAAAATCCTACTGCCGTCATTGCTTTTTACAAGGAAATTAACCCTTTCCCCAATATTAAAATCTATTCCGTTTTCCATGGCGGCATAAAGAATTTTCCCGTCTCCCAGACTGATTTTCACATTATTTCCAATAATATCCTGTATCTTTCCGTTAAAAACATCTCCCTCAGACAGATTAAGTGTTAACCGTCCGTTTTTTACTTCCAGTGAAACCTTACTGTTTTTTGATGCCTGTCCTGTCTCAAATAATCCTGTATTAATGTTTAATTTCAATAATAGTCCTCCATTGCAAATAGCCGTGTTAATATCACCCTAATTTATAAAATTACCTATAAAACTGTTTCTGTGTATAGGAGTTTTCCCTAAAGCTTTAAGTGCATCTATATGCTGCCTTGAGCCATACCCCTTATTTGATGCAAAGCCATATCCCGGATATATACTGTCATACTCTGCCATAAGCCTGTCTCTTGTGACTTTTGCCACTATACTTGCTGCTGCTATGGAAACGCTTTTGGCATCTCCCTTTATAATAGGAACCTGCTCTATCTCAACCTCCGGTATTGTCACTGCATCATTTAATAATATATCGGGTGTAACTGACAAATTCTTTATTGCCGTTCTCATTGCTTTATATGTTGCCTGGAGAATATTTATCTCATCAATCACGGCCGGACTTTCCATTCCTATGCCCACCGCTACTGCTTTTTCCATTATCTCATCATAAAGAGACTCCCTCTTTTTTTCCGACAGCTTTTTTGAGTCATTTATATATAATATCTCCTCATCCGGCGGAAGTATAACTGCACAGGCAACCACAGGACCTGCTAAGGGACCTCTGCCAACCTCATCTATTCCGCATATATATTTTCTGTCTCCGTATATACGCTCATATGCTTTCATATTATAAATCCGTTCTCTTTCTTCCTCAAGCTTTATTCTCTGTCTTTCCAATCTCTCCTGCTCTTTTTTAGTCATTGTGCCTTCTCCTTACGTAAATCAATTTATAAACCCAAAATCCTTTAAAGGAAATATTCTAAACACTGCCTTTCCTACTATATCATCACCGCTTATGCAGCCTATTCTCCTGCTGTCAACACTCAAATTTCTGTTATCCCCCAAAACAAAATACTGGTTTTCCTCTATAATATATTCCTCTTCAGCATCATACCCTTCCATGGGCATATCATTTACATAATATCCGTAATTTTCTTTAAGCTCTTCTCCATTTATGTATATTTTCCCATCTGTTATTCTTATTGCTTCTCCCGGAAGTCCTATAACTCTCTTTATGTAATAAACATCTTCTCCCCTTTTATCATCATAATAAGGAAATACCACTATATCAAATCTGTGAATGTCTCCAAAAACATATGACACCTTTTCTACTATAAGACTGTCTCCGTCATTTAATGTTGTATTCATGGAGTTGCCGTCTACTATTGTTCTCTGTGCCACAAAATTAATTATAATATATGCAGCCGCTGCCGCTGCTAAAAGGAATATTCCAAATTCAATAAATCCATAAAATTTCTTTTTTCTTGCTTCTCTTTGCTCCCTTTCATATGCGTATTCTTCCATCTGTATTATTCTCCCAATACTATTTTATTCATGAAAATGATACTTTTTTATTGATACTTTAGTGACCCAATAGCATTAAAGGGCCATATTCTGAAACATAATTTTCCTATTATTTCATCTTCCTTTATGGCTCCCACATCATCTGACCTGCTGTCATCACTGTGGTCCCTGTTATCACCCATAACAAAATATTCATCATCTCCAAGCTTTACAGGTCCAAAATGACTGTATCTTGTAACCATATTTTTATCATATATTCCGTAATATTCCTCTAATTCCTCACCATTAATATATATAACACTGTCTATTATTTCAACGGTTTCTCCCGGAAGCCCTATGACTCTTTTAATAAGCTTCCGGCTGTTATCATATTTATACGGAAAAATTACCATATCAAATCTTTCGGCACCGTTTACTTTATATGAAATTCTGTCAACTATAACTAAATCCTTATCTCTTAAAGCAGGATTCATTGAATCTCCTGACACCTTTAATGGTGAGAAAAAAAAGCTGTTCCATATAAATGCTATTAAAGCAATAACTGCAACATAAGCTGCCCCGTGTAATATTGACTTTTGTTTTCTGCTAAGACTATTATATTTTTCCTTCATTATCATCTTTATTTTCTGCCTCCGGAAGCTCCAAGGTTATTCTTCCAAGTTTTCCGTTTCTGAAATCATCTATAAGTATCTTTGCTGCCTTGTCCAAATCAAGCTTATTTCCTTTTACAACACATAGTCTTGCCTTTGCAATCTCAGTAAGGGTTTCCATGGAATCTATGCTTGTTTCTATATTATATCTGGTTTGCAGCAAGTCCTCATAGTCGGAATTTAAAATTTTTATAAGCTCTAAGGCAAGCTCTGTTATATTTAATATATCATCATTTATGGAACCTGCCAGAGCAAGTCTCAAGCCTACATTCTGATCCTCAAATTTAGGCCACAATATTCCCGGGGTATCTAAAAGCTCTAAAGTTTTGCTAAGCTTTATCCACTGCTTTCCCTTTGTAACTCCCGGCTTATTTCCTGTTTTTGTACATGCCTTTTTTGCATAGGAGTTAATAAATGTAGACTTGCCTACATTAGGAATACCTACCACCATAGCCCTTACAGGTCTGTTAAGAATTCCTCTTTTTCTGTCTCTTTCTATTTTTTCCCTGCAGGCCTCCTGTATAACTGCATTAACTTTCTTTATCCCTGCACCTGATTTAGAATTTACTTCAAGAACATAAAAGCCCTTTCCCTTAAAATATTCGGTCCACAGTATGTTTGCTTTCTCATCTGCAAGGTCTGATTTATTTAATAATATAAGTCTTGCTTTTCCCTTTCCAAGCGTATCTATATCAGGGTTTCGGCTGCTTAAGGGAAGTCTCGCGTCAACCAGCTCAATAACCAAGTCTATAAGCTTTATATCCTCCTGCATCATTCTTTTTGCTTTTGTCATATGACCCGGATACCATTGAAAATTCATATTAATCTCCATTCCTGAGCGTTTTTATGCTCCTTTTAATCTATAAAACCTATTTCCTTAAAGGGTGATGCTATAAGCCATGCTTTCCCTATAATGTCCTCCTCACTTATATTTCCTATATACTCAAATCTGCTGTCCTCACTTAAGTTTCTATTGTCTCCCATAACAAAATACTGGTTATTTCCCACCTTTATCTCATTTTGTGCATAACCGCTTTCATAAGTTCCATCAAAATATTTATCCTCCAAAACCTCACCGTTGATATATATTTTACTATCCTCTATCTTTACTGTTTCTCCCGGAAGTCCTATTATTCTTTTAATAACATATTGATTTTCTGTCGTCTTTGACTTATATACAATAACATCAAATCTGCCTGGTGACGTAATCTCATAGCTCATTCTGTCAATAAGTATGACTTGACCGTCGTCAATGGCAGGAGCCATGGAGCTTCCCACTATACTTGTTTCTTCTCCTAAATATATAACAAAAAACACTGCCACGGCTACAAACACAATAATGTCTGTTATCCACTTTAACACCTTGTCCACTATAAAATTACTCTCCGGTCTTGGGTTATAAAATCCCATAAGCTCTCCTTCCCATATTTTAAAACAAGGCAAATACACATTATGTACCTGCCTTGTTCTTTTAAACTATTTAACTAATTCTTTAACCTTTGCAGCCTTACCTACTCTGTCTCTTAAGTAGTTAAGTTTAGCACGTCTAACCTTACCTAATCTTACAACTTCAATTTTTTCGATTGTAGGAGAATGTAACGGCCATGTCTTTTCAACGCCTATACCATTAGAATTTTTTCTTACTGTAAAGGTTTCTCTTGAGCTTCCGCCCTGTCTCTTAAGAACAACACCTTCAAATACCTGAATTCTTTCACGGTTGCCTTCCTTAATCTTAGCGTGAACTTTAACTGTATCACCTACATTAAATTCAGCAATGGAATCCTTCAACTGAGCTGCTTCAATATTCTTAATAATTTCGTTCATTGATGTGAACCTCCTTAATATATTCGATATTCTTAATACCATATGTAACAGAGGAATATCTCTCTTTTATCACAACATTCAAATCATATCATACACGTTCTTATAAAGTCAAGCATTTTGAGAAATAATTATCATTATATTTTCAGCATCCTGTATCCGTCTGCTGATTCTTTGACTATCTCCGGATTCCTTTTACATTCTTCTTTTATGGCATCATACAGCCCGCCTCTTAAAAGCTCTATAAGCTTTTCATCACTTTGCTCAGAAAAGGCAGGACATATTTTAGCTATTCCGATTTTAATATGATTTTCATCTCTAAAAACCCTTAAAGGCCAAATCTTGCACTCAAACGGCTTATTGTCACCTAAAATACAGCCTTCCTTTTCATTAAGCATAGGACACAAAAGTATCTCCTCACTTGTTTTAAAATTATACTCTGCCCTATACTTTTCTTTTGTTTGAAAATTTGTAAGAACAGGTGCTTCCCACACATCTTCCATTGTAAAGGAACAGCATATTCTGCACCCGGCACACTGCTCTTTTGTAAGCACACTTTTTAACATTCCTGTCCTCCCTGACTTTTATATATCAAGCTTAAGCTGTGCCTCCTCCTCTGCCTCATGCTTAAAGTCCTCTACCTTTTCTGCATTGATTTCCGGCAAATCCTCTATTGACTGAACACCAAACTTTCTTAAAAACTCCTCTGTGGTGCCAAATAACAATGGTCTTCCCGGTGCATCCATTCTCCCCACCTCCATAACAAGATTATATTCTATAAGCTTGTTTACTGCATGGTCACATTTTACACCTCTTATTTTTTCTATCTCACTTCTTGTTATAGGCTGCTTATATGCTATAATAGACAGCGTCTCAAGAAGAACATCTGTTAAAACCTGCTTTTTCGGCTGACTGGCTACCTTTATCAGATAATCATACATTTCCGGTTTTGTACACATTTGATATGCATTTTCCAGCTCAATTATTTTTACGCCCCTGTCCTCACTGTTATATCTGTCCATCATATTATGAATAATCTTTTTTGTAGTAGCAGCATCATGCTCTATGGCATTTGCAATTTTTTCTATCTCAACGGAATCTCCCATTGTAAAAAGAATTGCCTCTATTATTGCCTCATATTTCCGGATTTCCACTTCTGTCATACCGTACCTTTCATTTATGCTAAATATGGTTATTGATTTGCAGCCATAAGACTGTTGCTTTCTATTATAATATCGTCAAATATATTCTCCTGAGATATTGTTATTTCACCTGTTTTCATCATCTCAAGTATGGCAAGAAAGGACACTATAATATGCATCTTACTTTTCTGATTTTCAAGAAGGCTCCTAAAGCTGAAGCTTCCTTTCAGCCTTACATAATCTCTTATGTAATTAATCTTGTCCGTAAGGCTCACTTCTTCCTTTTCTATATTGCCGAATTTGCTTCTTATAGGGTCTACCTTGTCTTCCTTACGCTTCATTACAGACTGGAATACTTGGTTAAGCTTTATAAGATTAACATCTTTCAAAAGGCTGTCCAAATCTAAAGGAGCTTCATATTTAAGAACCTCCACCGGAACAGTCGGCTTTTTAAATAATGAACGTCCTGCATCAAGCTCTCTGTCTCTTAACTCCAAGGACATATACTTATACATTTTATATTCCAAAAGCTTTTCAACAAGCTCATCTCGCGGATCCTCCTCTTCTCCCTCATCATTTACCTGTTTTGGAAGAAGCATTTTAGATTTTATATCTATAAGAGTAGCTGCCATTACAAGAAATTCACTTACAACATTTAAATCCTGCCTGTCCATGTTATTTACATAATCAAGATATTGGTCTGTTATCTCTACTATGGGAATATCATATATATCTATTTTATTTTTATCTATAAGGTGAAGCAGAAGATCCAAAGGACCTTCAAAAACCTTAAGCTTTACAGGTATAGCCATATTTTTAGCCTCTCGTCTCTTTTTTCACAAACTACATTTTAACAGATTTCTTTGTTTTTTCCAAGACCTTTTTCCGGCACAAGTGTAATGATTACCGCTTCAGGCATATTAAAAAGCCTGAAATGTATTGTATGGTCTCCAAGCCCTGATGTTACAAGCATTTTTTTGTGATTTTTTTCATATACTCCGTATGAGTACTTGGGAAAGAGCTTGTAATCCCTTGAAACTACTCCCCCGATAAAAGGAAGCCTGACGGTTCCTCCATGATTGTGACCGCATAAAACAAGATCTATGTTTTCTTTTGCATATTCATCAAAAAATTCAGGAGAGTGAGCAATAAGAATCCTGTATCCTTCTTTTCCTTCTCCAAACAAACTGTTATTTATCTTGAAGTTGTCCCTTCTGTCATAAGCCTCCTCATCTATCTCTAACCCCGTTATTATTAAGGTATTCCCGTCATTCTTCCATATACGCGTTTTGTTATTTAGAAATTCTATATCCGGATTTTTTATCATTCCCATATATGCATCATATAAAGGATTTTCTTTTCTTCTGTTCTTTACTCTTGTTTCATGATTGCCAAATGTATAATACACAGGCATTTTTCCCATTAATCCATTTAAAAGTGCCGCACTATTACCGCAATAGTCATATGGATTTGTATCTCCTATATTTCTTTTTCCAACTAAAAGATCTCCTCCTATAATAAGGAAGCTGCATTTATGTTTCTCAAATGCTTCTATAACTGATTTGTTGTCTTTGCCGTACAGACAATTATGCAAATCAGTTATAAAGCCTATTTTTATCTCCTCTGTAATTTTATCCGTTACAAAATTGTATTCCTTTACCTTAAAATGCTTCACCTCATAACGGCTTCTTAATATAATACATGCCCCGGCCACCCCACATAACACTAAAATTATATATATCATTTATATTTCCTCTTTACTGTTTGTTATTATCATATATTACACCATGTATTTATAACCACAGCATATTTACTGCCTTCTTTAAATATTCCTTAAATCCTGCCTTTTCTATGCTTCCATCTGATATTATGTCTACACTTCCCACAAGCTTATCACCCAGATAATATTCTGCTTTACCTACCACATCTCCTTTTTTTACAGGTGCAGCCAACTCTTCCTCCATAACTATCTTCTTTTCTATAGCATCTATATTCTCACCGGTGGTGCTCAAATATGAAAAATCACCGGCATATTTGCAGCTTATTTCACTTTCTATGCCTCCCTTGACTTTAACTGTTCCGGGAATATCATCATTAATAGACCTGTAAAGCTTACAGTTGGCATATCCGTAATTAAACAGTGTCACAGCCTCCTTAAATCTTACCTTATAGTCAGGTGCAGCCATTATCACTGCAATCAAATCAATATCATCTTTTCTTGCAGTTGCACTTACACAATATTTTGCCACACTGGTAGAGCCTGTTTTTAATCCCGTAGCCCACTGATATTGCTTTAACAGCTTATTTGTATTGGCAAGACCAAACTCACTTGTTCCCTTATCAGTAACATGAGTTATATTTTCCATCCATATGGTTGAGTAATTAAATATTTCCGGATATTTTGTTATAAGCTCCTTTGACATTATAGCCACATCTCTCGCAGATGTATAGTGATTTTGTGAATCTGTCAGACCACAGCAATCCTCAAAATGAGTTGAGGTCATTCCGAGACCTTTTGCCCTTTCATTCATACGATTTACAAATTCCGTTTCACTTCCTGCTATGTATTCTGCCATAGCCACACTTGCATCATTGCCTGAAGCTACTACTATACATTTTATAAGAGTCTCCACAGACTGCACCTCACCTGTTTCAAGAAATACCTGTGAGCCTCCCATGGACTTGGCATACTCTGATGTTGTAACACTGTCCTCCAAGGTTATTTTACCTTCACTTATGGCATCAAATATCAGTATAAGTGTCATAATCTTTGTAATACTGGCAGGACTAAGCTTTTCATCAGGGTTATGCTCATATATAACCGTTCCCGTAGATGCCTCCATCAATATTGCTGACCTGCATGTAAGACCCAAATCAGCCTCTCCTGCCGTTTCAGACACTTCTTCACCTGCCGTATCTTCTGCTGCAATCTCTGTTTCTTCTGTTTCCCACAGACTTATCCCTCCTGCCATTCCCTCTCCGGTGATTACAAGAGCTAAAGCTAACGACAAAAACAGGGAAAAGATTCTTTTTATATTCATAAATTCCTCCAAAGAAATTCTTATAATATATTAGTAATCTTTTCCCAAAAATATGCAATATTTTTTTATATGCAATATTTTTTTATATACAATATTTTATGCGTTAATTTTTAATCAGATGTTCTCCGTATCCTCTGAATTTTCTTCCTGCTCTACAGTTATATACATATATTCATCAGTAGTACTTATTACGGTTTTTGATTTCCACATTTGCTTTACAACAACAACATCCAACGACTTTAATTCAGGAACATATGCCAAAAGCGTGCTTTCATCAATATAAATAGTATCACACTTCTCATCATTTACAAACACATGACTGTAGCTTGTAAAGTTATTGCCCTTAACAACTATATAACCCGGCTCTACCGTTTCAGTGTCGGCATCTGTTCCCTCATCATCACCTGTGATTTTATCAATCAAAGACTCATTATCCTCTTCATCATCATCCGCAGGTCTTGGTATGGGATTATTAATATCCTCAGGCATCACACTTGTTATTTCAATAGGATATGTTCCCATCTGCATATCTGTTGCCACATATGGATTGCTTCCTCCAAATACATATCTGTCACCGTAGAGAATATCATATTCCAGTTTTTTAAGTGCAGATAAGTAATCATCTTCATTCTGATATACCTGATGGAACTTATTAATTATGCCCTCATCCATATTTAGTGACTGCAAAATCCTTGAGCCTAACTGATATGTTTCTATATCCTTATTTTCCAGGCTGTATCCGTAATTACTCCATATTACATATTCTGTCTGGTACAGATTTTTATTAATGAGATCCTCCTCTGTAAGTCCGAGACTAGGCAGGTGGTCTCCATACATTACAAGAATAACCTCCTCATCATAATTGGATAATTCATTTATAAGCTCCCCGATAAACAAATCCATCTCATGTATCTGATTTGCATAGTAAGTAAACTGATTTAACTTTTCCTCGTCATCTATTCCGCCTGTTATCTGTATATAAGGCTCCTCCAGCACTTCATATGAAGGATAGGAGCCATGTCCCTGAACGGAAATAGCATATACATAATCCTGCTCCTCCGTTGATTCCAATGTTTTCATTATCTCATCTGTAAGAATACTATCCTTTACCCAGCCAAGAGGCGTAAATTCTTCCGGATTCATATATTCAACAGATGTATAAGTATCATATCCAAGATTTTTAAATACCTGGTTTCTTGAATAAAAGCTTCCCGTATTATTATGAATTGCATGACTGGTATATCCGTATTCCCTTAAGATATAGCTTAAGCTTTCACATGTTTCAGTTTTTAATATTGTCTTATAAGGGAACTCACCTACACCAAAGTCCTCCAGATTCATTCCCGTCATAATCTCAAACTCAGTATTCGCCGTTCCATAGCCCACATTATTTACCGTAAGATATCCTGATGTATACTCCTGCTTAAGACTTGTAAAGTTTGGGGTGGCAGGTGTGTTAAGCTGGATATCCGTTACATTTGTAAGGTCTATAAAGGATTCGAGCTGCAGGAAAATAATATTTGGAGTTTCTACATTATCTGCATCTACTGTTGTTACACTCTCAATTTTTTCAGCTATGCTTTTTATATCCTCATTATTATATGTTTCAGGCTTCTCCACTCCCACGCTTATAAAGCTATATGAAAAGCAGTATGAAAAACCATAATCAAGATATGCAATAGTCATATTAGGAAACTTTACGGATACTCTGTCAAGTGCCTGTCCTATATTTGCAGACAAAATCATCACCAGCCACACTACCGCTATATATATTCCGCTTCTTATATAGTTGATTTTTTTGTCATACTTAGGTGCTTTATACCATATAAATATTATTCCTGCAAACACTGCCAGTATAATAATTACAAGGAATATAAGCTGTAAGTCAGACATATACTTGTCAAATACATCTATAACCGATTTTAAATCCTGCATATCGCTGTATGAAAAAGGTGTTTCTCTGTTGGATTTAATAATAAAATTAGCTATCCCCATACCTATCCACACTATTGACAAAAGTATAAGTGCAGGTATTCTTTTTCTAAGGAGAAGAGTAATGGAAAGAATAGCCATTATAATCATCATATTTATGAAAAAAACATCAAAGGATGTAATCATAAACTTCAAACACTCTATAAAAGAACGTCTGTTTAATGTCTCCACCACAATATTAATAAAAAACGGCAATATGAAATATAACAAAACCGTTATTCTTTTATTTTTGTCCTGCCAAATTTCTTTTAAATAAATTTTTACCTTTTCCTTTATCTTATTATACATATCTTATAACCTTGCTCCTTTTCATGCTTTTAATAGAATATCTTTTCTTCATCTATTACTTCATATTTCCCCTGATTAAGCCTTACAATTATAACATTGCAGTTTTTCTGAACTCCTCCCTTCCAGAAATCCTCCGGCTTATTTTGCTTTATATGGGCCATAAGTGCTTTGTTTATGGCACCATGTGCCACTATCATCACCCTTGTAAAAATTTCTTCATTTGCCTCTATTTCACTGACAAGAAAATCTCCTGCCCGCTCCTTAAGTGCATCTATTGTTTCTCCCTGCTCATCAGGCACATACAAATGAGGTGCATCAAAAAAGTGTGTAAAATGTGACAAGGGATCCTTTTTCATATCCTCTATTTTTTGTCCCTCAAGCTTTCCAAAACAAAGTTCTTTTATTCTTGAATCAGTAACGATAGGTATATCTCTGTCCCCTCTTATATAGCACGCTGTATCATATGCTCTTTTTAATGGGCTTGAATATATCTTATCAAAATATACATCCTTCAGTGCCTCGCCTGTTTTTTTTGCAAGATTTATTCCGTTTTCATTTAACATAATATCGGCACTTCCCTGAAGCCTTCCTTCTTTATTCCATACGGTCTGACCGTGCCTTACAATATATAATTCCATAATATTTCTCCGTCTATTGCCTTCCACTGTGCCATTTTATCATCTAAAATCATGTACCCGTTTTTACTGTTTTCTTTTGGAATAGATACCGAACCGGGATTCATGTATATATACTTGCCTCCACAAAGCTCCTTGCACACCGGCACATGAGTGTGTCCGTGGAGAAGTATATCTCCCTCCTTTAGCTTTGGCAGTGAAGTTTCATTATATATATGTCCGTGTGTGGCAAATATCATTCTCCCTGCCACATAGAATACGGCATATTCTGCCAAAACAGGAAAATCAAGAACCATTTGGTCTACCTCTGCCTCACAGTTTCCTCTTACACATAAAAGCTCACTGCTAATATTGTTAAGAAGCTCTATAACCCTTTTAGGTGCATACTCCTTTGGCAGATCATTCCTTGGACCATGATATAATATATCTCCTAAAATAACAAGTCTGTCACACCTCTCCCTTTTATATGCCTCTATCATTTTTTCGGCATAATAGGAAGAACCGTGTATGTCAGATGCTATCATAAATCTCATAATTTTTATCCTTCCTTTGTCTTATCTTTACTGTTTCTCCTGCTGATAAGTCACTATATCACATTTTGGAATAAAATGCAAATAAAGTATGTTTTAATATATTTAAAAGAGACATGGGATTTAAGTCCCATGCCTCCAAACAATTAATGCTCCGCCAAGCTAAAGCACTTTACTTTTATTCGTACAGACTTGCCAGCTTTGTGAGATACTCATACTTATCTGATGCTGCTTTCTCTGCTTTCTCAAATAATTCCTTAGCTCTCTCAGGATTGCTTCTTTCAAGAGCACTGTAACGAACCTCGTTCCTTAAGAAATCACAGTACTCTGTTGTTGGAGCCTTGCTGTCCATTATAAACGGATTCTTTCCGGCTTCTTTAAGTCTTGGGTCAAATCTGAACAGATGCCAGTAGCCTGATGTAACGGCTTTCTTTTCTTCTGTCTGCGCACCGCTCATACCACCCTTAATACCATGATTAATACATGGAGCATAAGCAATAATAATGGATGGTCCCGGATAGCTTTCCGCCTCCACAAATGCCTTTATACACTGATTCATATCTGCGCCCTGTGATATCTGTGCAACATATACATATCCGTAACTCATGGCAATCTGTGCAAGGTCTTTCTTCTTAACGTCCTTACCACCTGCCGCAAACTGTGCAGTTGCTCCAATAGGTGTAGATTTAGATGACTGACCTCCCGTATTAGAATAAACCTCTGTGTCAAACACCAGAATATTTACATCCTGTCCGCTTGCAATTACGTGATCTAATCCGCCAAATCCAATATCATATGCCCAGCCGTCACCGCCGAATATCCACTGTGATTTCTTTGATAAGAAATCCTTATAAGGAAGAATTTCCTTTGCCTTATCACAGCCGCAGGCTTCAAGTGCTGCAACAAGCTTATCTGTAGCTGCACCGTTTAATGCACCTGACTCAAATGTATCAAGATATTCCTTTGCTGCCGCCTTAACATCTTCTTTATCTGTATTTTCAGCAAGATACTGAATTTTTTCCTTTAAGCCCTTTCTTATTGCATTTTGGGCTAACTTCATACCAAAGCCAAATTCTGCGTTATCCTCAAACAATGAGTTGGACCATGCAGGTCCCTTTCCTTCCGGAGTTACAGTATATGGTGTAGAAGGTGAGGAGTTGCCCCAAATAGATGAACATCCGGTTGCGTTGGCAATATATGCCCTGTCACCAAATAACTGTGTCATAAGCTTTGCATACGGTGTCTCACCGCAGCCTGCACATGCTCCCGAATACTCAAGAAGCGGCTGCTTAAACTGGCTTCCCTTAACAGTTGTCTCCTTAAACTTTTCAAGAACCTCAGGTTTCTTAGGAAGCTTCTGACCATAATCAAATACCTTCTGCTCATTTAACTGTGACTCCAATGACTTCATTGTAAGAGCCTTATTGCCCTTCATTCCCGGACATACTGTTACACATGAACCACATCCCGTACAGTCAAGTGCAGACATTGTCACTGCAAACTTAAGTCCCGGAATGCCTGTTAAATCCTTTGACTTTGTTCCCTCCGGAGCATTTGCAAGTTCCTCCTCTGTCATTGCCACAGGTCTTATAACTGCATGAGGACAAACATATGAACAGAAGTTACACTGAATACAGTTTTCAGGTATCCACTCAGGAACATCTACTGCAATTCCTCTCTTTTCATATGCTGAGGCACCTGAAGGTGTTGTACCGTCAACATAAGGAAGGAATGTTGATACAGGCAGACTGTTGCCCTCCTGTGCGTTAATATGCACCTGCACATTATTGACAAAATCAACTACGTCCTTTCTGTCTCCGCTAACTCTGCGTGTAAGGTCTTCACTATCTGCATTCTTCCAGCTTTCAGGAATTTCAACCTTAACTACGTCTGTTGCTCCTCTGTCAATGGCATTGTAGTTCATCTGTACAATATCATCGCCCTTTTTGCCGTATGCATTCTTAGCGGCAGCCTTCATATATTCAATAGCTTTTTCTTCAGGAATAATATTGGCAAGCTTAAAGAATGCTGACTGAAGAATTGTATTAATTCTTCCTCCAAGTCCTATTTCTTTTCCAATCTTTATGCCGTCGATTGTATAGAGACTTATATTATGATCAGCAATATATTTTTTTACCTGTCCCGGAAGATTTTCCTCGAGACCTGCCAAATCCCACTCGCAGTTGAGAAGGAAGGTTCCGTTATCCTTAAGATCCTGAACCATATTATATTTTCTTACATATGACGGATTATGACATGCCACAAAGTTTGCCTTCTTAATAAGATATGTTGACTTAATTGGCTCTTTACCGAACCTTAAGTGAGATATGGTGACACCTCCTGACTTCTTAGAGTCATAATCAAAATATGCCTGTGCATACATATCTGTATTGTCGCCAATAATCTTTATTGAATTCTTGTTTGCACCTACAGTACCGTCTGCACCAAGTCCCCAGAACTTACAGCATATAATAGATTCAGGCGCTGTGTCAGGATTCTCTGTAACAGGAAGAGAAAGATTTGTAACATCATCTGTAATACCTATTGTAAACTTCTTCTTTTCCGTATTTTTGTAGACTGCCACTATCTGTCCCGGAGTTGTATCCTTTGAACCAAGTCCATAGCGTCCTGAAAATACAGGAACATTTTTAAACTTACTTTCCTTTAATGCCGCAACAACATCAAGATAAAGAGGCTCTCCCAATGCTCCCGGCTCCTTTGTTCTGTCAAGTACGCTAATCTGCTTAACAGTGTCAGGGATAACGTCAATTAAATGCTTAACACTAAATGGTCTGTAAAGTCTTACCTTTACCACACCTACCTTTTTGCCCTGCTTTGTAAGATAATCTATAGTTTCCTCTATTGTTTCACATACAGAACCCATAGCTACAATAACATGCTCTGCATCAGGTGCTCCGTAATAGTTGAACAATCTGTAATCTGTTCCAATCTTAGCATTAACCTTATTCATATAAAGCTCCACAACTTCCGGAAGCTTGTCATAATACTCGTTGCATGCTTCTCTTGCCTGGAAGAAAATATCAGGATTCTGTGCCGAACCTCTCTGGCATGGGTGATTAGGATTTAAGCAGTGGTTTCTGTATTCCATAACTGCATCCTTATCCATCATGTCATTTAAATCCTCGTAATCCCATACCTCTATCTTTTGTATTTCATGGGATGTACGGAAACCGTCAAAGAAGTTAATAAACGGAACTCTTCCTTTTACAGCCGAGCAGTGTGCAACGGGAGTTAAATCCATAACCTCCTGTACTCCTGAGCTGCAAAGCATGGCAAAGCCTGTCTGACGACATGCATATATATCGGAATGATCACCGAAAATGGACAATGCATGACTTGCAAGAGCTCTTGCCGAAACATCAATAACTCCCGGCAATAATTCACCTGCAATCTTGTACATATTAGGAATCATAAGTAAGAGTCCCTGTGATGCAGTAAATGTAGTTGTGAGAGCACCTGCTGCAAGAGAACCGTGTACTGCACCTGCCGCACCTGCCTCAGACTGCATTTCCTGAACAAGCACTTCCTGTCCGAAAATATTTTTCCTTCCCTCAGTTGCCCACTTGTCAGATAACTCTGCCATTACCGATGAAGGGGTTATAGGATAGATTGCCGCCACGTCTGAGTACGCATAAGACACATGTGCTGCAGCGGTATTGCCATCCATGGTTTTCATTTTTCTTGCCATTAAACTTTTCCTCCTATATTTTAAATTAAATAAATACATAACCAGAAAGGCTTATATAAAAAGCCTTTACTGATAAATTATATCATTGACGACAAATATTTACAAGTTTTATATTATAATATTTTCAGTAAATTTCTGCAAAAATAACGGAAGTGTTTTCCACTTTTTTGTCAGAAAAGCTATATGCCTTCAATACCATATCCTCTGCTTCCCCTGCTGCTTCCATTGTATTTGCGTATATTACACCAAGTATGTCACCTTTTTTTACAATGTCACCTGTCTTTTTCAAAAGCCGTACTCCAACTGACAAATCAATAATATCATCTTTCCCTGTTCTTCCTCCTCCAAGCCTTGTGACAGCCATACCGACTGCTTTTCCGTTAATGGCTGAAACATACTCTGCCATACCCCTGTTTTCTGATTCACCATTTTTTCCGGTGTATAATATTTGTTTTTCTATTGCTGCTTTTTTAAACAGCTCTGTATTATACACCATTTCACCGTTTCCTCCCTGCCTTTCAACCCACTGTGCCATTTTCTTCAGTGCACTTCCGTTCTTTATAGTATTTAAAAGCAGTGCCTTAGCCTCTGAAAGGGAGCTGCACCTGCCATTAAGTAAAAGCATATGGCTTCCCAGCACAAGTGCAACCTCCAGCACACTGTCAGGTCCCTTCCCATTTAAAACATTAATTGCCTCTATCACTTCTATGGCATTGCCTACGGCACAGCCTAAAGGCTCGTTCATATCAGTAATAACGGCGGCCATTTTCTTTCCCTGCCTCCTGCCTATTTTAATCATAAGCCGGGCAAGCATCTCTGCCTCTTTAGGATTTTCCATAAAAGCACCTGTTCCGTATGTAACATCAAGTACAATACCTGCCGCACCTGCTGCAAGCTTCTTGCTCATAATACTTGAGGCAATTAACGGCATACTGTCTACTGTGGCAGTGACATCACGAAGTGCATATATTTTCTTGTCGGCAGGTGCCAGATTTGCTGTCTGGCCGGCCCATGATATCCCAATATCATTTACGTTTTTTATAAACTCATGGACTGAAGGGCTTGTATTAAAGCCTGTAAAGCTTTCGAGCTTATCAATGGTGCCTCCTGTGTACCCTAAGCCTCTCCCTGACATTTTGGCCACAGGCACACCGCATGCTGCAACCATAGGTCCCATAACTAAGGAAACCTTATCACCTACACCCCCCGTACTGTGCTTGTCTACCACCGCTCCCTTTATTCCGCTTAAATCAAGCTCATCGCCGCTTTCTTTCATTGCCATGGTAAAATTATATGTTTCTTCCTCACTCATTCCATTAAAACACACTGCCATAAGAAATGCAGCCATCTGATAATCGGGAATATCTCCATTTGTATATCCGTTTACAATATAATACAGCTCTTTTCTTTTAAGCTCTCCATTGTTTTTTTTCCTGTCAATAAGCTCGTACATATTCATAGCAACTCCATTCCTCCCTGCTTATATTTTAATTGCATTATAAAAGGACTGACCCACAGACAAAGTATTTTTATTTAAGCCAAGTATCTCCCCTACTGTCTGTCCAATATCCCCAAAGGTTTTTCTTGTTCCAAGATTTATTCCTTTCTTAATATTTCTGCCGTATACAAGCAATGGTATATATTCTCTTGTGTGATCCGTTCCCGGAACCGTAGGATCACAGCCATGGTCCGCATTTATTATAAGCACATCATCAGACCTCATATTGTCTATTATCTCCCCGATTCTTCTGTCTGCATCATTTAGTCCTCTTCCATACCCTTCATAATCATTCCTGTGCCCCCACTTAGAATCAAACTCCACAAGATTTGTAAATATAAGCCCACTGTCTACTGTTTTCATATAATCAAGGGTTTTATCCATACCGTCCATATTGTCTTTAGTGTGAACAGCTTTTGTTATTCCCTTTCCCGCAAATATATCTTCTATTTTCCCCACGGCAGCAACAGTAAATCCTCTTTCCTTAAGGCAGCTTAAAAGATTATTGTCCGGCGGCTCCAATGAAAAATCACGTCTGTTTGATGTTCGCTCTCTGCCTTTTTCCGTCTTTATATAAGGACGTGCTATAACTCGCCCAACTCCATGCTTTCCCTTAAGGATTCCTCTTGCTTTTATGCACATATCATACAGCTTATCAGGTGGATAAACAGCCTCATTGCAGGCTATCTGAAACACACTGTCTGCCGATGTATATATAATAGGTTTCCCTGTTCTTTCATGTTCCTCTCCAAGCTCCTCTATTATCTTGGTTCCTGACGCCGTGCAGTTTCCCAATATTCCCGGAATATTACACTGCCTGATAAATTCCTCCGTTATCTCACCGGGAAAGCCTTGAGGATATGTGGGAAAAGGCTTTTCTACGTATATTCCCACCATTTCCCAATGTCCTGTGGTAGTATCCTTGCCCTTTGAAATTTCTCTGCATCTTCCGTAGCATCCCACCGGATTATTTTTCTTTGGAACTCCTATCATTCCATCTATATTGCCAAGTCCTAAGCTTATCATATTTGGAATATTAAGCCCTTTATTTTTCTGCCACACATGACCTATAGTATGACATCCCTTGTCACCGTATTCTTCACAATCGGGCAGGTCTCCTGCCCCAACACTGTCTAAAACTATCCATATTACACGGCTCATACTACTCCTTTCTGAAGCGTCCGCACTAAAGAGACGCATCTTAAACGTTAAATTTGATGTTAATATTCTATCAGATTACAACGCTTTTTTGTATGACTTTAATAAACATTTTGCAAATTTATATAAAATTTATCTTTTTTAGCCATTGTCAATTTTTCACCACTGTACTATACTATTATCCGTATAGACATTATATTACATAAATTTATGACTAAATAAGACGAGGAGGAAAAATGAGTTTTGAATTTATAAGAAAATTGCCTGCACCATCAGAAATAAAGGAACAATATCCGGTTCCTGAAAAACTTGCAGCAATGAAAGCTCAAAGAGATGGTATGATAGCCGATGTTTTTACAGGCAAATCAGATAAATTTCTTGTTATAGTCGGACCTTGCTCTGCCGACAATGAGCCTGCACTTCTTGATTATGTAGAAAGGCTTGCCAAGGTTCAGGAAAAAATAAAGGACAGAGTTATTATTATACCAAGAGTATATACAAATAAACCACGCACTACAGGAGAGGGCTATAAGGGTATGCTTCACCAGCCTGACCCTGAAAAGAAGCCTGATATGCTAAACGGACTTCTTGCCATAAGACATATGCATATTAAAGCTATGGATGTATCAGGACTTACAGCGGCAGACGAAATGCTTTATCCTGACAACTACCGTTATTTATCTGATGTTCTTTCATATGTTGCAGTAGGTGCCCGCTCCGTTGAAGACCAGCAGCACCGGCTGACTGCCAGCGGTATGGACGTTCCATGCGGCATGAAAAACCCTACAAGCGGTAATTTATCAGTTATGATGAACTCTGTTGTTGCGGCTCAAATAGGACATACATTTCTTTACAGAGGCTTTGAGGTTAAAACTACCGGAAATCCTTTGGCACACACAATACTTCGAGGCTCCCAGAATAAGCACGGTCAGTGTATTCCAAACTATCATTATGAAGATATTATGCTGCTTGACCAATTATACAAAGAAAAAAAACTTACAAATCCGGCAGTTATAATTGATGCAAACCACTCTAACTCTAATAAGCAATTCAAGGAGCAGATTCGTATATGCAAGGATGTGCTTCACAGCCGAAATTACTCTGCAATTGCAAAAAATCTTGTAAAGGGACTTATGATTGAAAGCTACATCGAGGAAGGCTCTCAGCCTATCGGATGTGACAATCATATTTACGGAAAATCAATAACCGACCCTTGCCTTGGCTGGAATGACACTGAAAGGCTTCTCTACGATATAGCGGAATTAGTTTAAGAGAAAAATAAAAGCTCTATGGGAATGGTTATCACCACTCACATAGAGTTTTTTAATTTTTCCTTATTCTTTAAAGCTTTATTATAGTGACTCCTAAAAGTATAAGATGTAATATTTTCCTCTATTCCTGCTTTCTGTGCATAATCCTTTATTATTTTCCAAAAGCCCTGCCTGCTTAATTTATTTCCGTGACAGTTCACAAACAGATAATCGCACTGTCCTGCCCCTATCAGTATACTTCTTCCGTTTTCTATATATTTTCTTAAGGCATTGCCTGTCTTTTTCCCAAAAAATATGGCTCTTTCATTCTTACCGTTTTTACATTCAACATATTCCATTTCCATTTTTATATCACTTAACCTTATATCAGTAATTTCACTTACCTTCATGCCTGTACTATACAAAAGCAGCAGCATTGCCCTATCTCTTAATACCATAGGAAAATCTCCTTTAGGCTGTCTTAAAAGCTTTTCTATTGTTGCCTCCGATGCTTCTTTTGTCTGCTTTTTTTCCACCCTTGGAGGCTCTATAAGCTCTGTAGGCTCCATCTCAATGTATCTTTTAGCTATCATAAAACGGAAAAATGTCTTCATTGATGATATATTTCTCACTATGGTTGACGGTGACTTTCCTGTCTTTTCCATATATAAAATATAAGCATTGATATTAGTATATGTAACCCTGTCAAAGCTGTTAATCCCGCTTTCAACCAAAAAATCTGCCATATGATTTAAATCTCTTCTGTAGGAATCGGCTGTATTTCTTGAGCTTTTTTTAATTCTTACTATATATTCGATATATTCGTTTATTTTATCCTTCATCTGTATCCTCCGCCTTGAAAATTATATTAATGCAAGACGGATAACATTATATAAAAAACTTAAGTTTTCTGCAACTGTTTATATAAATTTTTTTATAATAGCTGAATTTACATATACCTCCAAAAAAGCAGTAATTACTATAAGCAGTATAACGCACAATAAAAACAACGGTATTTTTTTTTCTCCAACCAGTTCCCTTATAAACAGCTTTATACTGTACAAAAAGCTTTCACCCATGCATCGGCTCTTTCTAAAGAGCTTCATTTTCTCCCATACATAAAAGCCTGTTGTTATAATAATCACCAGAAGAACGCCGTATGTTATATAATGGGGCATAATACTTAAAAGGTAAATTACAACACCTCCAAAGCCATATTTTAAAACAGAAGATGATATAAGCAGGGCTATCACTGCCCCTTTATAGGCACAGTATAGATTCAGAAAAATTCCGCCAACAGAGGTAAAGGAAATTACCATCACAATCATTACCTCAGCAAACATATTCTTTATAGCATATACAAGAAGGCTTTTACTGTCCACGTCAATATTTTTATATGTTTCCATAAAATATGAGCTGTAAATGCCAAGCTTGTCATAAAAATAGTCGCAAAAAATATTCATGCAAAAGGTTCCTGCTGCAAGCCCCACAAAGAACCACAGCAGAAATCTGTAATTTTCATATATATTTTTTACTGATACGCCGTTAATTATATGTACCCTTTTTTTTATCATATCTTCCATTCCCCTTATATATTATTCTTCACAATATATATGATATTAATTGAAAAATATGACCTGTCTTTTATTTATTTTTTATACTTCACATAGTATGCCATAATAGCTGATACTGTCTTTGAATCCTGTATGGTACAGTCATATACCATTTTCACCAAATCCTCTATATCATACTCGCACACATCAACATACTCTCCCTCATCAAGATGCTGCTTTGACGGTATAAGCTCCTTGGCCACATATATGTCTATAAATTCATTACAAAACGCTACAGTTGTCTTTATGCTTATTAGAAGCTCAAGATTATCCGATTTATATCCCGTTTCCTCCTCAAGCTCCCTTGCGGCACAATCCTTTGTAGGCTCATCAGGGGTATTCCTGCCTCCTGCCGGTATCTCTAAGGTAAATCTGTCAAGGGCATTTCTATACTGCCTTACCATAAGAATCTTTCCATTATCCGTAACCGGAATCACTGCCGCTGCACCGCCATGCTTTATAAAATCATAATACTGAATATGTCCATCCTTATCCTGTATTGTATCCTTATAAAGCTCAATAATTGCTCCCTTATGTACAAGCTCTCTGTTTAGCCTTTCTATAGGCTTTTCATTTATACTGCTCATTATTTCTTAAATCCCTCCGCCACGTTATAGCAGGCCTCAGTTGCCTTTATAAGGCTGTTTCTAAAGCCGTTTTCCTCAAGTGCCGCCACTCCCGCTATTGTTGTTCCTCCCGGTGAACATACCATATCCTTAAGCTCTCCCGGATGCTTTCCTGTATCTAATACCATCTTTGCCGCACCTAATACAGTCTGTGCCACCATTTCGTAAGCGGCTGCCCTTGGCATTCCTTTCATAACTACTGCATCCGCCATTGCTTCTATAAACATATAAACGTATGCCGGCGAGCTTCCTGATGCACATGTTACTGCACTCATAAGCCTTTCCTCCACCAGCTTATATTTTCCAAAGGAATTAAACAGCCTTGATATTACATCTCTTTCCTCAAAGCTAAACTGCTTGGCATCATAGCATACACCTGTCATTCCCTCACCTAAAAGTGCAGGAGTGTTAGGCATTGCACGAACTATTCTTGTATCAAACCCCAGAGAATCCTTAAGGCTTTGTATGCTTATTCCCGGAGCTATTGATATTACCACATTATCCTCTTTCACTATATTTTCTATATTTCGAAGCACCTGATTATAAAATTGGGGCTTTACTGCCAGCACTATATATTTTGCACTGTTTGCAAGCTCTGCGTTTGTCTCTGTATATGCTACTTTTGTTTCCTTTGACACGGAAAGAACTCTGTCTGTATTTACATCCGTAAAAATCAGCTCCTCACTGTCAAACACTTCAAGGGCTCCTTTAAGCATGGCATAGCCCATGTTTCCCATTCCTATAAATCCTATTTTTGCCATAATATAAACTTCCTTTCTTTTTTATACATAAACATATTATTTCAAATATCCTAACATAACAAATATTTTAACAGCTCCTCAGGCTTATCTATAAAATTTTTTCCCCCCTGCTTTATAAGGAGCTTCTTATCCCTAAAGCCCCATGTAACCAGAACATTCATGATTCCTGCATTTCTTGCAGTAGCTATATCTACCTCGGAATCACCTACATATATAACATTTTCCTTCTTACTTCCAAGTATTTTTATTGCCTCATATACTGAATCAGGTGCAGGCTTTCTGTTAAAGCCGGGTCTGTCACCTATTGCCACATCTATAATATCTCCAAAGTATAAGCGGCTTAACTCACTAACTGCCCCCTGATTTTTATTTGACACTATTGCCTGTTTTATTCCCATAGACTTTAGTTTCTTTATCAAGTCTGTTACACCGTCATATGGTTTTGTTTTATTCAGGCAGTTATCCGTATAATAGCTTTTAAACTCTGACAAAACCTCCTGATACAGCTTATCATCAACATACTCAGGAACTGCTTGTCTTATAAGCTTTCCTATACCATTTCCCACAAAACATCTTATCTCATCTATAGTACGCGTAGGAAAACCAAAGACTTCCATTGTATGATTAACTCCGTCCGTTAAATCTTCTAAGGTATATAGGAGAGTTCCATCTAAATCAAAAATAACAGTATCGTATTTTTTCGTTTCCATTATATCACCGCCTAATCTGCAAAATTCTAAAATTGCAAAATGCACGGACAATTAAATTATCTGTCCATGCATTTCATTTTATCACATTATTTTTTATTACTCAATATCTAAAAGCTCCTGATACAGTTTAGAGTAATCTGTTCTTTTTTCTTTCAGGAATTTTATTGCAGTGCTTGGATGGCTGTTTAATATTCCTGTTAAAAGATATGGTATATCATATCCCCACACAACGCCGTCATCCTTAAGCTTTAATATATGCTTTTCAACAAAATCCATTATAGGTACAAGATTGTATTTAGGATTTCTTAAAAAGCCTAATAGCGATTCTAAAAAGCAGTTGCCGGCACCCCTTCCCATGCCGCTTACTGTTGCATCAAGAATGCTTACTCCCTGCTTCATGGCTGTAATAGTATTTGCAAATGCCAGCTGTTGATTGTTATGTGAATGTATTCCAACATTTTTACCTGATGCCTTTGCAATGGCGGTATATTTTTCTGCAAGTCTCTCTATCTGCTCTGGATAAAATGAACCGAAACTGTCTACAAGATATATTGTATCTACACCTCCGCTTTTTGCTATAAGCTCAAGTCCATTGTCAAGGTCCTCATCATTAACCTTTGATACTGCCATAATATTTATTGAGGTCTCGTATCCCTTTTGCTTTGCATCCTCTGCCATCTCTATTGCGGCAGGTATCTGGTGTATATAGCAGGCTGTTCTCACCAAATCTATAACGCTGTCCTTTCTGTCAATAATATCCTTTTTAAAATCAGTTCTTCCCACATCTGTCATAACAGATATTTTTAAATCCGTATTATTCTCTCCAACAATTCCCCTTATAGCTTCCTCATCACAGAATTTCCACTTTCCGAAATCCCCTACATTAAAAATCTCCTTTGATGCCTTATATCCAAACTCCATATAATCAACACCGGCTTTTACATTTGCCTTATATAAATCCTTTACAAACTCATCAGTAAAGTAAAAATTATTTACAAGACCTCCATCTCTCAATGTACAATCCATAACCATTATGTCAGGACGATATGACACTAAGGTTCCGTTATTTGTTGTATCCATTTCTGCATTCCTTCCTCTTTTCCCTTTTGTTTTATGTATTGCTTTAAACCATTACGCTTTAAAGCGTTGAAGTTTAAACCAATAAACTGTTTAATATAATACAACCGGAAATAAATTTTGTCAAGCATCTGTTCCATATAATAGCTTTTATTCTTCACTGCCTACATTTTTCAACGCATCATACACTTTCTTTAAATCGGCATCACTTTCCAAAGCTATTCCAAGCTGATTGTTTATATTAGATATAAGCTCTGAATATTGGGCATTATCCTGAACTCTGTTTGTGTACATGTCAATCTCCTCGCCCACCTCGAAATTGTGAAGCTTATAGCCGCTGTCTGTTTTTACAAGAAGGAATGTATCCATGGCAGGAGCTACTGTGTTTATATTTTTAAACTTCATGTTATAAGTAACACACACAATCTCCTTTCCGTCCTCAGTTTCATACAAAACGTAACATACAATATTCTGAACTGCTTCAACATATTTATTTAAATAAGAATAGCTTGATTCAGAAACATTCTGCATATTTTCATAGCACTGTGACAGTGCCTCCTCGTTCCATTCTACAACAGAATTTTGAAAATACTTCTCAAAAAGCTGGTTATACTCCGAATCGGCTGCTTCTGCCAAAAGAACCTCCTCTTCCGGTGTCTCTGTGGTTTCCTGCAAAGCCTCTGTTGTCTTAGGTTCCGTTGCCTTCTGACTGTCCTTTTCCTTACCTGTGTTTACAATAATCAGTGCTACTAAAAGTATTATTATCAAAATACCTAAAATTGTCCAAAGCACCTTCATTTTATTACTTTGATAAAATTTAATTATAGGGTTTTCCTTAAAACTCCAGCCTTTTTTATTCCTGTCCCTTCTATTTTCTTCTGCCTTTACAGCCCTTTCGTACCCGTCAAGGTCTCTCTCTAAATATTCTACAATATCATTATCTTCCGTCTCTTCATCTAATATATAATTCTTATCCTTATCGCTCAATTTTATTTCCTCCAAAAATACACTTGAATTTCTGTAAATTGCATTTCAATGTGCCAAAATGTATTGGGGTGATTTTGACACTATAAACTAAAATGCGGAAACTAAAAAATACAGTATTGCCATTTTTGATTTTATTGGGTATAATCTTGTTATGCATGCGTAGTCCAATGGATAGAACGTACCTCTCCGGAAGGTAAAATGCGAGTTCGATTCTCGCCGCGTGCATTTTTGTTATGGTAAAACATGTAAAATACTTAATCACTTTTAAGGGATAAGTATTCTGTCCTTCTTTAAATCATACATGTAAATATGGTCTGATAATATTTCATATCGTTCAACCTCATCCTTATTTACATTTCTAACCATATGATTCAGCTCATCCTTATCTGCACCGCCCGCAGAAATTAAAATCACCTCATGTATGCTGCTGGGAATTATATACAAATCATTACCCATAAATGCTGCAAAATTTCGTATTACATCATCATATAAGATACATGCTGCCCCATTTATTTTCAAATTATTTGTAAGCACAAACATCTTTCCCTTTTTATTATTATTTCCGGCTTCAGCTTTTTCTATTCCATCTGTCTCATTAGCAAACTCACTGTCTGCTTCATTTCTTTCATTATCAAATCCGTTTATCACATCATTTATATCTTTTATCTCATACCTGAGCAGCCTTGGAGTATTACGCTTTGCAATGGCAAACAACGCCTCTTTTCTCACATTCCACATTTCAAGATATCTGTTATGAATAAGTGCAGTTGCATTTTTTATTTCATCAGTATTTATTATAAAATAAAAAACCACTGCCAAATCAAGATACTCATAATACGGAACATCCTTAAGAAGCTTTTTATTGCTGTCTCTGTTTACCACTTTAAATACTATGCTGTTTTTTACCCTGCTAAAATCTTTAAAATAATCAATACTTATGCTGCTGTTTATTTTATAATTCTTATAGGCTTTGTATATCATTGATATTATATCACTGATACACTTACCCCTTTTATATTCTTCATAATAATCATTTAAATATATGGTAGGTGATATAACTCCTTCACCCTCCATTATAACAAGGGCATCCAGCTCACAATCATTATTTTTTATAATTGTCTTTAAATCTATCCTGCTGTTTCCCCCCATTATTTCCTTAAAGCTGTCTTTTATATAGTTAATAAACTCAGTGTAATCCATAAATACCTCCATTAGTATAAAGGCTATTAATGAATTAATAATAAACTTTGCTTTAAGATATTTATATATTATATTAACACATTATTAATGTCAATATGTTTTCGACAAAATATGACATTTCTCTTTACTTTTTAAGGATTAAAACTTTTTCCTCAATCTCTCCAAATACTATATATCCCTGCTCCTTAAGCTCCTTTATCACTTTTTCATATTTTGTCCTTGAAGATTCATACCTCATGTCAAACACAAAATAATCTGTTATTGTATCTTTATATGAATCATAATCATGTATTTCATCTCTTTGTGACAATGCAGGTACAAACCATGTTGAAGCACTGACTGATGCGTTCTTTGGTATTGTTTCAAAAAGCTCTAAAATCTCCATATTATCTTCCAGGCAGGCCTCTGCCTCCGTATAGTAGGAATTTTTATCTGCCAATGCATTTGTGGTACAAAGAAGGGATGCCGTAACCATAAGAAGTATGCATCTTTTTTTCCTAAGTGTCTCTGCTCCCTCAAAATACATAATCGCCATATATATAAGAAGGGTACATGAACCATATGTATATTGAAATCCAATATCATACTGGTATCCGTAGTTTGTAAGAAAATTCATTACCATATAAGGAATCATTAATATATACATGGATATTTTTTTTGCAAACAGAGGAGTAAATAATAAAGGTACCATTGTCCAAAGGAAAAACTCAAGCTTTTCCGTTTTCATAAGCTGCTTTATTACATATGCCGGATCCTTTAATATATTCATAACCATGCCTGTCAGTCCGTCCTCTGAGGAAACCATAAGATTGTCATACCTTCCTATGGAGTTAATGGAGCTTCCATGACCAAACTTATTAAGACAATAAAACACTATACAGAAATATAATACTGCTCCTGCCAATATTATTAAACCTGTTAATTTTTCTTTCTTTTCTCTTTTGTATGCCAGTATAAATAAGCCGATACATGCCACATAAATGGCCGCATCTTCTTTTACCATCAGGCTTAAAAGAGTAAATATTATAATGCCTGCCCTTCTTTTTTTAACTGACATATTTTCATTGTCAAGAAAATATATAAGCCACAAAAGAAGCGGCGGAAGAAATTTATTTTCATGGAAATCATAAAACAAACCGCTTCTCATAGTCGGATAAAGCAAAAATACCGTTACAAGACCGCCTGTTATAAGATTTGACATTTTTTTATTTCTGCATATAAAATATATAGGAATGGCACCTGACATCACTATAAGAAGCTGCATAACTATAAGCGTTACAGGACTTGGAAATATCATATATACAGGGAGTATAAGATAAAAGACAGGTGAAAAATGAATGGCAAAATGTGAAAGATAGTAATTTCTCTCACAGGTTGTCATAGGCATTCCAGTCTCTTTCATATAATAATACATTTGTGAAAATATGCCAAAATCAAATGTAGGCGTTCTAAACAAATAATATCTCAAAACAACGAGAGAGCCTACATATATCAGCGTAAGCACCGCCACAAATATAATAAACATAAAAACCATTTTTTTTCCTGGCACAAATTGCTTTAATGTACATGGAAAACGAAGAAGAATATATCTTACTGCCAATATTACAAAAAAGACAACAGTTACAGTAAAATATATATCCCTTCCAACAAACAATATGAAAAATCCAAATGCAACAGACACAGCCATAAATATAACTGCATCAATATTATGAATCCTGCTTTTTTTTGCCATAACAGAAATACAGGTTACAATAATGAATGTACAAATAATTAATATTATAAAACCTATATTATTAATGTGATTAACATATTCTATCTTATTCCACTCACTGTCTATTGTCACAAGATTGACAAGTGCCACAATAAGTAATGCTGAAATTACTCTCATAACATACGTCTCACATATACTTAAATCCCTATCCTTATATCCCTTCATAAAACCTTCTCTTTCCTACAGTATTTTATTCCTATATCATAAATAATGCTGCCGCATAATATGCAGCAGCATTTCTTTTCCGCCTTATACTCTTGAAAGATATTCACCTGTTCTTGTATCAATTTTTATTACATCATTCTGCTCTACAAATAACGGAACATAAACCGTTGCTCCCGTTTCCACTATAGCCGGCTTAGTTGCTCCTGTTGCAGTATCACCCTTAAATCCAGGTTCAGTATCTGTAACCTCAAGCTCTACAAACAACGGCGGCTCAATGGCAAATACCTGTCCGTTATGAGAACATATCTTTACCATTTCATTTTCCTTGACAAACTTTAATGAATCACCTACACTATCTTCATTTAATGCTATCTGCTCAAATGTTTCAGTGTCCATAAAGTTGTATAATTCACCATCGGTATATAAATACTGCATGTCCTTTCTTTCAATACGTGCCTGTGGGAACTTTTCTGTAGGACGGAAAGTTTTTTCCACAACACCGCCGTTTTTAATATTCTTTAATTTAGTTCTTACGAAAGCCGCTCCCTTACCCGGCTTTACATGCTGAAATTCAATAATCTGGAATACATTTCCTTCAATTTCCACTGTTAATCCGTTTCTAAAATCGCCTGCTGATATCATAAAAATCCTCCTTAATCAGGTGCCGTAAGATGTATATAAGGCACACACTGAATATATTTTATAATATATAGATATTTTTTTCAACATATTTTTTACATTTTTTATCTTACACCAGCATACATCATTCTTATTATTTTTTAAGGTCTCCTGATGCCGGATTATCAATCAGCTCCCCATGGCTCGTAAAACGTGAGCCATGACATGGACAATCCCATGAATTTTCCTGTGGATTCCATTTTAATGCACAGCCCATGTGAGGACAGCGTTTGCCGGATAATGTTAAAAGATTTCCAATCGCCTCAAAAGTATTTACCGCAAGCTGAGGATGAATAATACTACGGGATGGTGAAAATACCGAAGCATAAGGTGTTTCTCTTCCCATAACCATATCCGTAAGTATTTTTGCCGTTGTATTCTTTGTAATTCCGCTGCATATTCTGTTTTTCTCCACCAAGGCATAGTGAATACCTGATTTCTCAAGCATATATCCGCAAAGAATTCCTGCCATACCACCGCCTATCACTAATACATCCACATTTATATCATTTTGCAGACGCTCAAAGCAAGGCAGCTCCCATGTTTCTGTCCAAACAGACTTCACAGTATCACCTCCTTGGGTTAGTATGCATCATATCGAAAAAAATATTTTAAACAGCCTTTTCTACAGCATATTAATATTAGAATACTTTTCCATTATCTCACCGCAAATATTCTTTATGGATTTTTTATCTGTTTCCACTATTATATCTGCCACCTCATAATATCTGTCTTTTCTCTTATTCATAAGCCCGGTTATAAACTCAATATTCATATTACCGTTTAAAATTGGTCTGTCCTTTGAATTTTTTACTCTTTCATATATTGTTTCAGGCAATGCCGTTAGCAAAACAATAACACCGTTTTCCTTCATTAATTTTACATTTTCATCCTTTATGACTGCTCCTCCTCCGCAGGATACTATAAGTCCCCTTTCTCTTTGTATATCTGCTAAATACCTTGTCTCTAACTGTCTGAAATATTCCTCTCCATGATTTTTAAATATATCATTAATAGAACAGCCTTCTTTTTCTACTATGTACGCATCCATATCTATCTCTTTTCTTCCTGTCAATATACTAAGCTCTCTTGACACAGTAGTCTTTCCGGCTCCCATAAAGCCTATAAGCATGATGTTTTTTTTCATATGCAGTAATCTCCTTAAGTTATTTATGTTTTTATAATATTTATTTTTGCTGTAAGCTTAATAGCTGCAGGCTTCTTTTTAGTTGCGCTGCCTCAGGCTGTCCCGGTGCAGATGCTCTCTGTACTGTGCCGAATGTGACTGCTGAGCCGAATATTTCTCCTGTAATACGGCTCACCATCCCAAGCTGTCCCATGGATATTAAGATAGCCGGAATCTTTAAAAGTCTTTTTGCCCCCACAGATGCCTGAAGAAGTGTTATCACGTCCTCCTCATTAGCCGGCATAACGGCTATTTTTGCTATATCAGCACCTGCTCTCTCCATTTCCATTAATATGTTTATTATCTTATCTTTATCCGGAGTTCTATTAAAATCATGATTTGATGCAATAACCGCCACATTAGCTTCTGCTGCTTTTTTTATTATATCTCCGGTTACATTGCTGCCAAGCATAATCTCCACATCTATAAGGTCAATCATGCCACCCTCCAGAACTGATTCTAACAGTGCCTTATAATTATGGCTTGCAATTTCCATTTCTCCCCCCTCCTGTTTTGTTCTGAAAGTAAAAAGCAAAGGAATATCCTCTATTACTTTTCTTATATCACCTAAAAGATTATTTACCCTGCTATAGTTAAGCACATCTTCAAAAAAGTCGATGCGAAGCTCTATTATATCTATTTCACTTTTATAATTATCATGTATATTTTTTATTTCGTCTATAATTTCATTGTATTTTACTGCTGTGACAGGAACACATATCTTAGGTGTTCCCTGACCTATATTAACGTTTCTTACTTTTACCATTATACTTTTTCTCCCTGGAAAATAAATTTTTTATTTTTTTAAGCCAGCCTTTTATACAGGCCTTTATATATTCATACCGGCTTTTCCCGTATGTATTATTTTCCCGTAAATCATATTTGTCTTCAGGCTCCTCCATTAAATCGCCCAAGGAGTATTTTCTTACTCCCTTCCTGCCTTCACCGTATAGCAAATCCTCCTCTAATTCATCAAATTCATCATATACACTGTTATACCGTGAAGCATTGTACCTTTCGCTTCTATTCCTTATCTCAGACCTGCCTGCATTTATAAAGGCATCTCTTCTTGCTTTTTCTACTCTTCGTCTAGCCTCCTCAAGCTGCCTTTTTTCTTCCTGAAGCCTTTTTCTTTTAAAACTTTCCCTCTTTTTCCGCTTTATCATGCTCCTTATAAAAAGAATAATTATAATAAAAGATAAAACTACTATAAATGCTATGGCTGCCCTGCCTGATTTTAATGTATCCTCCTTTTTTACGGAGCCTGTGCCTGTCTTAGTTATTACATACATAATATCTGGATTGCTGTTTATAATCAGGCTTGATGCACCTGCCAGAATTATCACCGCCAAAATCGCAAGAACTGTCAGCACATCCTGTGCACTGTCACCGTATTTATACCTTTTTTTCTTTTTTTTATTCTTTTCAGACATATTATCACAGCCTTCCGCTTAAATATTATACCTTCTTATAACCCTTCACAGCCGGACAGATAATTTATAAACTGCTGTGCCGTCCTTCCCGATATTCCGCCATGACTTAATTCCCATTTGTTAGCCTCTGCCTTAAGCTCGTCATCAGACATTTTTATTCCTGCCCTTCTTGCAAGACCTATTACTATGTTAAAATACTCCTTCTGATTAGGCTTAGAATAGCATATTGTAACACCAAACCTGTTTACAAGAGACAGCTTTTCTTCTATTGTATCTGAACGGTGTATTCCGTTTTCATTTTTCACATCATCTCTGTCACTCCATGTTTCCTTTATAAGATGACGCCTGTTTGATGTGGCATATATAAGTATATTTTCAGGCTTTGTCTCAACTCCTCCCTCAATAACTGCCTTTAAGAACTTATACTCAATCTCAAATTCCTCAAAGGACAAATCATCCATATAAATAATAAATTTGTAATTTCTGTTTTTTATGTTTGCTATAACATTTGATAAGTCCTTAAACTGATGCTTATATATTTCTATAAGCCTTAGCCCTCTGTCATAATACTGGTTTACTATTGCCTTTATGCTTGTTGATTTTCCCGTTCCGCTGTCTCCAAACAGCAGTACATTATTTGCCTTTCTGCCCGACACAAATGCTTCAGTATTGTCAACAAGCTTCTTTTTTTGTATCTCATAGCCAATAAGGTCATCTAACATTACCCTATCCATATTATTTATTGCATAAAACTTAATCCTTCCATTATTATTATCGGCGATACGAAAGGCTTTATTTAATCCGAACATTCCTACTCCGTATGCCTTGTAAAAGCCCGTAACATAATTAAAAAACTGATTTTCATCCTCTGCTGCTTCAAGCTTTCTGCTTAGCTCAATAACCTTTTCACTTACATTTTTATTGTACATAAGCTCAGGCTTTCCTATGGCTTTATAATTTGAAAGAATTGAAAAGCAGTTTACTGACAGCTCTTTTTCCAGCCTTGAAAAGTCATAGTCAAAAAGTGCCTTAAATGCCTTAAAATCATTTTTTGCAAAGTAATTTACACTTCCGTCTCCCGCACCCACCTTTTCACATGTAATACTAAAAGGATTTTCATCTGTAATTAACAGATATGTAAGATAATTATGCCAGAGATTTTCATTAAAGCCATAATCAGTTGCTAACTTTAATATTCTTTTAATCTGACAATATAACCTTGTTGTAAGCTTATCCTTTGTCTCTGTATTATTTTCAAGCTTTTCACATATATCGCTTAACTCCATTAATATAGATTCCTTATCCATATCTCCGTATATTAACAATTTTGAAATTATATGATTCATAATTCTTCACTCTTTTCCTAAATATTTTTTATTTATATATGTTATTTTTATCGTCTATAAACAAATCACTTTCAAGCTGCCTCAAAAATTCCCTGTACAGACTACTTTTTTTCTCCCAGATTTCCTTTGCCTTTGGAGTAACCATTGTGTTTGGCATATCATTTTTAAACTCTATCATTCTGTCATAGGCGTCCTTATAGCTTTTAGCACCAAGCCTTCCTGTAACAAGACAATCCCACAGCACCCTCATAGTGCCCTCCTCATCCATCTGGTCTGCCTCCATTAAAAGTGTAAGCTCCAATGGTATATCCGTTCCAAGAAGATGCTTATTCGAGTGAAGCTCTATCATCCCTGCAACCTTTTCTATAAATTCAGGCTTAAACCCGTGATTCTTTCCAAACTTTCTAAAGACCTCTGCCCCTCGTTTTCCGTGCTCACTTTTATTCTTGTCCTCATATCCCACATCATGAAATACCGCAGCCATATATAAAGCTTCCCTGTCTATATCCATACCCTCTGATAAAATATCAAGCCACTTTAATACTCTTTTAGTATGGTCATATCTTGACCTGAAGGGCTGATTCGGATTTTCCGATATAAGTCCTTTATGCTCAATAAGGTAATTTTTAACAAATTCCAAGTAATCCTCGTACATTTTATTCTCCATTCTACAGCCAAAGCAATTAATCTTTTTTATATTCTATGATTTTTTGTAGGGAGCATCCGCCGGATATCCTCCCCTTAGCTTCTGCATACCTCTTTGCACCGCATCCTTTGAGTTTTTCCAGTCTGCATCCTGATTCTTATAATCAAACTTTTCAACAAGCCAGCTTACATCATCCCCCACTCTCTTCATTGCCCTTTCCATTACTCCAAACACAAGAGGATAAAACTCTTCCTTCTGCTTACTGTTAAGCTCTGTATCAGCAAGGTCACATATTTCTCCAAAATGATGCAGACAGAAACCTTTACTTTTTTCTATCATTTTGTACATGGTATTATCTTTTTTGTACATAAAGAAAAATGTATCTAAATACCTTTTATATGTATTATTAAAGCGGCGGCATATATAGCATGACCTATCTCTCATTTTTGTCCATTCTGCAATAGAATTTTTCCTGCCTTCCTCCCCGGTCTTTTTCTTAAGCCTGTCTATAAAGGAAGTCTTTGAAGGTGCAAACATTTTTATTTGATTTTTTAACTCATAATTAATCTGCTCATAGTGTGTTTTTAAAATCCAGCCGTTTCCAAGGGTATTTCCATAATCAAACATTTTCTTAAAATGATTACGGCAAAATCCTTCCTTATCAGTCATGGCTCTAACATCACTTTCCATATATGTTGAGCCCGAACCAAGGACAAAATCCAGAAGGTCGTTTTCTATTTTTTTCTCCGCATTGCAAAGGGGACACTCATCATCTGCCTCAAAGCTCTCTGTAAGTGGAATTGTATATAATTTTTCTTCCATATAAATCCTCATTTCCTTTTTCTTTAACTTTTCTTTATACAATATATGCTCCCTTTGCAAAGGGAGCATACACAATATATTAATATTTTACATCATTTGCTCAATAAGCTCTTTAACTCTTTGGAGAACCTTATCTATAGCTACTTTTTCCTGAACTGACTTGTCTCTTGTTACAAGCTCAACTACTGATTCCTCCATATTTCTCGGACTTACAATAATTCTTACGGGTACTCCGAGAAGGTCGGCATCGGAAAACATAACTCCCGGTCTTACCTTCCTGTCATCATATATTACCTCAATATGCTGCTTTAACATCTCATCATATAATGTATCTGCACAGCTTTTTGCATTAATATCATCAGAACGGAGACAGCAAAGATGCACCTGCCATGGTGCTATTGACATAGGCCATATAGGACCATACTCATCATGATGTGCCTCACACACTGAAGCTGCCAGTCTTCCAACTCCTATGCCATAGCAGCCCATAATAGGATACTGGGGCTTTCCGTCCTTATCAAGGTAGGTCATATTCATAGACTTTGTATACTTTGTACCAAGCTGGAATATATTGCCAACCTCAATCCCTCTTGATATGGATATAGCCTTCTTCTTACAGCACGGACATATTCCGCCCTCTGTAATCTTTGCAAAATCTCCGAATACTCCGTCCTTTATATCTCTGTCCATTGAAAGACCTATATAATGATAGTCTGTCTCATTTGCACCACATGATAAATTATTGGCACCCTTTAATGAATTATCGAAAAGCACAACTGCCTTGCCCCTAAAATCCACAGGACCTATAAATCCTGCTTTTATGCTGCTTTCCTCTGTAATAACGGCAGGGTGTATATTTTCTCCAAGATAATTGGTAAGCTTTGTCTCGTTAATATCAAGGTCTCCCCTTATAAATACCACTACATACTCATCATCATTATTTTTCTGATATACTACCGCCTTACACGATTTTTCGACAGGCTCACCCAAGAATTTACATACATCTTCTATTGTTTTCATATCAGGTGTATGAACCTTTGTAAGCTCTTTAACATTAGAATCTGCTGCATTTTCAATAATGCTTTCTGCCGCCTCCATATTCGCCTTATAGCCGCACTCCTTGCATATTGCAATAGTATCCTCACCTATAGGTGTAAGCAGCATATATTCATGTGAAAGATTTCCTCCCATCATTCCTGAATCTGACGCAACAGCAACCACATCCGGTATTCCTGCTCTTGCAAATATGCGGTTATATGCATCATAGCACTTTTCATAATACTCTTCTAAGTCCTCCTGAGATGTATGAAATGAATATGCATCCTTCATGGTAAATTCCCTTACTCTTATAAGTCCTGCTCTTGGTCTTGCCTCATCTCTGAACTTTGTCTGTATCTGATATATCATAAAAGGATACTTTGTATAGCTGTTTGCATACTCACGGACAAGCTGTACCGCAGCCTCCTCATGAGTCATACCTAAAACCATTCTTGAATTATTTCTGTCTCTAAATCTTAAAAGCTCGCTTCCTACAGACTCATATCTTCCTGACTCATCCCAAAGAGATGCAGGAAGTGCAACAGGAAATAATACCTCCTGACCGTCAATACCATCCATTTCCTCTCTTATAATATTCTCAATTTTTTTACAAATTCTTTTTAACGGCATATACTGGGAATAAATTCCGTTTGCCACATTTTTCATATAACCGCCGCGTATCATAAGAGCATGACTGTCAATCACACAATCAGCCGGCTTTTCCTTAAATCTCTCTCCAACAAGCTTATCAAGTTTCATTATTAATTTACCTCTCCAAGAATTTTTAACCTTTTGGTATTTTAACATTTTAGTTTTTCCATGTCAAGCAGAGCAAGAACCAATATTAAAGGAAAACTAAAATAATATTTACTTTAATATATCCTGTATTTTCTCAAGCTCCTCACTGGAAAACGAGAGATTATTTATTATTTTCACATTATCCTCTATCTGCTCAGGTCTGCTTGCTCCTATAAGCACAGATGTAACACGGTTTTTCCTTAATACCCAGCTAAGAGCCATCTGTGCAAGAGTCTGCCCTCTCTCCAACGCTATTTTATTTAATCTCTTAACCTTATTAACCACATCTTCCGTTATGCTGCTTTCCTTTAAAAACATATTTTTTGCTGCTCTGCTGTCCTTTGGTATACCATTTAAATATTTATCAGTTAACATACCCTGTGCCAAAGGACTATAGCATATGCACCCTACACCGTTTTCCTCAAGCACATCTAACAAGCCTTCTGATTCTACCCATCTGTTAAACATATTGTAACAAGGCTGATGTATAAGCAGAGGTGTTTTATTTTCCTTAAGTATTTTTATTGCCTGTTTTGTATCCTCGGTTCCGTAATTAGATATGCCTATATATAAAGCCTTTCCCTGTTTTACCATATCAGACAATGCCTCCATGGTTTCCTCCATAGGTGTATTTTTATCAGGTCTGTGATGATAAAATATATCTACATAATCCAGCTTCATTCTCCTTAAGCTCTGATTAAGGCTTGCCATAAGATACTTTCTAGAGCCTCCGTCTCCGTATGGTCCCTTCCACATTCCAAAGCCTGCCTTTGTTGATATAAGTATCTCATCTCTGTATGGCTTTAAATCATTTTCCATTATTCTGCCTAAATTCTCCTCGGCACTTCCTCCCCTTGGTCCGTAATTATTAGCAAGGTCAAAATGAGTAATTCCATTGTCAAATGCCTTAAATACCATTTTCCTTTGATTCTCAAAATTATCAACGCTGCCAAAATTATGCCAAAATCCAAGGGAAACTCTTGGAAGCTTTAAGCCGCTTTTACCGCACCTTATATACTCCATGCCTGTATATCTCCCGTCATCTGCCTTATACATAAAAACCTCCATTATTTTTAATTTCCATTACATTCTTTCTTCTATAATTACGTGTACACTGTCACCCGGCGTCTTATTAATAACTGCATTAAACTCATATATCCTGCCGCTCATATATATCCTCTTATCTATCCTATTTTTCTAAATACAGGCTTATAGTCAAGTATTTCTTCAATCTCCTCCATTGCATCTGCCGGTATTTCAAAGCCGCTTGCTTTTATATTGTTTTCAAGCTGGGAAGGCTTTGTTGCACCTGTTATAACGCTGCTTATAACAGGCTTTCTAAGATTCCATGCAAGTGCCAGAACTGAAAGATTTGTTCCAAGCTCCTCCGCTACCTTTATAAGCTTTTCAACCTTTGTAAGATTTTCCTCTGTCAAAAGCCTGTTTATCTGTTTATCTGCCTGATGAGTTGCTCTTGAGCCCTCCGGCACAGGCTGATTTAATCTGTACTTTCCTGTAAGAAGCCCCTGTGATAAAGGTGAAAACGGCACTATTCCTATTCCGTTTTTCTCACAGATTCCCATTATCTCGTCTTCTATGAATCTGTCCATCATATTATACTGGGGCTGTATTACATTCATTGGTCTTAAGCGAAGCTCACTTATAATTCCAAGTGCCTCAGTTATCTGCACGGGAGTCCACTCACTTACGCCATAATACAGAATTTTTCCTGCTGCCACCATATCACTTAACACCTGCATTGTTTCCTCAATAGGCGTTGTAGGGTCAGGCCTGTGGCAAAAATACATATCAATATAATCTACCTTAAGATTTTTTAATGATTTATCAAGCTGCTCTATAATATGCTTTCTTGATAATCCCCAATCATTAGGTCCGGGACCCATAGGAAAGAACACCTTGCTTGACACTACATAAGAGCTTCTTGGAAGCTCACTTAATATGCTGCCTAAAAACCGTTCTGCCCCTCCTCCGCTGTAAGCATCTGCACAGTCAAAAAAGTTTACTCCATTATCATATGCAAGCTTTATTGTATCTCTTGCAACATCTGTGGCTGTTCCCGGATGTAAATCTGTCATCCAGCTTCCTACTGACACCTCACTTACTTTTAATCCCCACTTTCCAAGATTGCGATACTTCATTTTTCAACATCCTTTCTCTTATATTTTACTTTTAATATTTGCCAAAAACTCATCAGCTCTGTTTTTCCATGTATGCTTTTTTATTGCCCTTTCATATCCGTAGTCAGCTATTTTTTGCATATTGTTCATATCCGACAGCAGATATTCTATTTTTTCCGGAAGCTCATCTATATGTTGTAAATCATAATAAGCCACACCACATCTCTCAGGCATTTCTTCCTGCTGAAATTTGCTTACGTCAGATACACTCACTGCTCCGTTTAAAACTGCATTAAACACTCTGTCATGGACTCCGTCTTTAAACCACGGCATAACATTTACTACTATCTTTGCATTTTCCATGGCCTCCATACATGTAACAGAATCTGAAAACTGCCTAATAACTATATTTTCCTTATGCTTACACTTAAGCTTTTCCCAATCCTTTCCAATAACATGTACTTTAAGTCCTGCATCCGCCAGTGTCCCTACAACAAGTCCTCTATAGTAGTTTCTTACATAAAGATCAATAAAAATCATTTTGTTTAAAGCCTTTCTCATATCATAATACGCTACATTTCCAAGCTCCCGTACTATATGGTCTATTCCCACTTCCTCTACTGTTTTATACGGATGCTTAAGCAAATCATCAATTATTCCAAGATAAAATTCTGCATATTCCTCATTTATCATATATGCGTATTTTTTACAAAACTCAGGAGGCGTGAAATTTCCCGGAAACAATATGTCTATTTCTCTTTCCTTTATTTTCTTAAGCTCTGTTTCCTTATTAAGCCTGCTTCCTGCAAGCGGAAGAAAGCCTCCTGATTTAAACTCAGGATAATATTCTTTAAAATATTTTTCATGGAGCTTATCTATACTTATATGTATATAGTTTTCCGGCAAATCCCCAAGCTGCCTGTCATAATAGTAAGGATGGTCTGCCGCTATATTAAAGCATGGCAGCTTATACTCCTGCCATATATATCCTGTCCCCTCTTTATACAAACCCTCCTCCTTTGACAGTCCTTGAAAATTAAAGGTTAAAACTGATGTTTCTCCTGTTTTTATAAACTTACGCACCATTTTCCCGCTTTCAAATGGATTTTTCAAATCATAATAAAATACTGAGATTCCCCTGTTTTTTAATTCTTTTCCAATCTGTGCAGCAAAGTATGAAAGTGTTTCCACTCCACCTTTAAACATTATTACTTTTTTCATGTATTATCTCCGTATACTTTATTTGAGCTTTTATACTGCTTAAGCCGTATTCTTATTATGTATATCATCATTATACATTAGTTTAAATGTTTCTTCCAGCGTATTTTCCTTTATTATTCCTTATATTTAGCATTAATTATAAGTAAGTATATTATTTACCCCTTGTACTAATAACTTTAACGTGTTAAATTATATTTGAAATAATTTCTTGAAAACGGAGGATTACATATATGAGCATTAACATTACAGGACATACAGGCTTAACGGGACTTCTTGGGAGTCCTGTGTCACACAGCATTTCACCTTCCATGCATAATACCTCTTTTGAGGCCTTGGGACTTGACTATGTTTACCTTTGCTTTAACGTAGACACATCAAATCTTAAAACTGCCGTGGAAGGGCTTAAAGCACTTGGCGTCAAGGGCTTTAACTGCACATACCCTGACAAAAACATGATGTGCCAGCTATGTGACAGTCTCTCACCTGCCGCCTCCATGATAGGTGCAGTAAACACAGTTCTAAACAATAACGGAAAGCTTACCGGCTTCAATACTGACGGAATAGGATATATGATGTCTGTAAAGGACGCAGGTTTCGACATTATTGGCAAAAAAATGACATTGCTTGGTGCAGGCGGTGCTGCTTCTGCCATATGCGTACAGGCTGCCCTTGACGGAGTAAGTGAAATCGATGTCTACAGCATAAAAGATAATTTTTGGGACAGAGCTGTTAAACTTATTGATTCCATTAATAAAAATACCGACTGCAAAGCAAGCCTTTACGAATTTAATGATGTAGCTTCATTTAAGAAAAGTGTTGCCTCAAGTGCTATTTTAACAAACGGAACATCTGTAGGTCTTGCTCCGGATTCCCATAACTGCCCTGTATCAGACACATCTGTTTTAAGGCAGGGACTTATTGTATCTGATGTAATTTATAACCCAAGAGAAACAAAGCTTTTAAGCCTTGCAAAGGCTGCGGGCTGTCATACCTTTAACGGCATGTACATGCTTTTATATCAGGGTGCGGAAGCATTTAAAATATGGACAGGGCATGATATGCCTGTTGATACTGTTAAATCACAATTCTTTTCTTAAAGCCTGCCCTGTAACTTTAATTTATGGTTTTCTCAAAATGCTGGTAATCCTTAGACCGGCTCCAGCTTCCTCCCCATGAAAAGCCATAACTTATAAACAGCTTATAGCACAAATCAAACTCATCTATTTTATACATGAAATCCTTTGTCCTGTCGGCATACCCGGAACCGTTTTCAGGGGATATATTTATATTTCCCTCCTTATCGGCTGTAACATATGGATTGTATAAAGGATTTATATCTATCGCCATTCCCATGGCATGATTTGACAGCATATCCGTATTAGCTATAAGCCGGTAATTAAAAGCTGATGTATTGTTGTCAGACATGGAGGTGATATCATCACCTCCGTATTCATCTACAAGAAGCATTTTTTCTATAGGATATTTATTATTATATAAAATCTTCATTATATCAATAATATCATCTGCAATAGCTTTATTTACTATAAGCTCGCCTATATGTACCATATCGTCAAACCCCACATGAAGCACTCTTATGTAATTGAGTTCCCCAAGGCTTATATTGTTGTTTTCCTTGTAAGAAATCCCCATAATTCTTGACATAATCTCATCCCCTATTTCTTCCTTAAAAAACAGGCTGTCAATAAGGTCATCATCTGCGTATTCCATATCCAATATATCACCTGCCCTCATTCCCCTTATATCATCAAAGGTCAATTTACCATCCTCCTTTATTTCTCCGCTGCTTTCAGTTTTATTATTATGGGAATTTTCTTCTTTTGTCTGTACTATTCTGTTATTATGTGTATCTGCATATAATACGGTACAAATTATCATTACAAATATCAATGCCCATAATATATTTAACCCTCTATTAATTAAGTGCATAATAAAGACCTTTCTTTGCCATAAGCTCCTCATGTGTTCCCTGCTCTGCTATTCCCTTATTGGCAATAAACAGGATTCTGTCTGCGTTTCTTATGGTAGACAACCTGTGAGCCACTATAAATGCAGTTTTATCTTTAAGTATAATATCAAGAGCTTCCTTTATCATAATTTCCGTCTCTGTATCTATGGAGCTTGTTGCTTCGTCAAGTATAACCACCGACGGATTTTTAAGTATTATTCTTGCAAAGCTTAAAAGCTGCTTTTCTCCCGCTGAAAGACCTGCTCCTCTTTCCTCCAGCACTGTATTATACCCGTCCTTTAATCTTTTAATAAATTTGTCCGCAAAAATAGTTTCTGCCGCCTTAATGCACTCATCGTCAGATGCGTCCGGTCTTCCATATCTGATATTTTCCATTATAGTTCCCTTAAATATAAAAGGCTCCTGCATTAACACTCCTACCTCTTTTCTTAAGGATTCCAATGTTGCATTTCTCACATCAACTCCGTCTATCTCAACGCTTCCCTCTTTTACGTCATAAAAGCGTGTGAGCATATTTATAACAGTAGTTTTTCCTGCGCCTGTCGGACCGACAAGTGCTATGGTTTCTCCCGGAGTTACATGAAGCTCAAAATCCTCCAAAACATTTACCCCCTCCTCATAGCTAAAGGTTACATGGTTAAAGTCCACCTTACCCTTAATATTTTTAAGCTCTGTGCTTCCCTCCCTGCTGTCAATCTCCACAGGGTAATCTATAAGATCAAATACCTGCTCAAGATTTGAGCTTACCTGGGCAAGCTGCTGTATAATTACTGCAATCTGGGTCAGGGGACCGCTGAACAGTCCCATATAGCTTGTAAATAACACCACTGTTCCTGCATCTATAGCCGTACTTCCCTTTAGTATAAGAAAAAGAGCCGTTCCGTAAAGGCAGACTGTTCCAAGATTCCAAAATGTTTCAACTATAGGCGTATTAAGCTCATTTCTGTAAAATATTTTAAGCCATGTCTTGCAGGCAGTATCATGAATTTCTTCATATATTTTCTTATTCTCCTCTGCCTTATTATAATTTTTTATTATTTTCTCACCCATAATTGACTCTACAAGAAATGCTGTTCTGTTAGAGTTCTTCTGCCTTTGTTCTGCAAACAGTCTTCTTACCTTATATCTTAATACAAATACAAGAATCATCATAGGTATCACCACACTAAACACAACAAGTGTGAGCTGAGGACTGATTGACAGCATAAATACAGTAACTACTACGATTTTTATAATATAAACCATAAACAAAACCACATAGTTTGTAAAAAAGTTTGCCAGGTCATTTACGTAATCAGTTACCCTTACAACAATTTTGCCGTCAGGTCTTGAATCAAAATAATCAAATGGAAGCCTCTGAAGCTTGTAAAATGCCTCCTGCCTTATTTTTGCTATGATTTTATGTCCTGTTATACCCATTATACGCTGGTGTGCAAAGGTAATTGATATTTCTATTGCGGCACATGTTATAAGACCTGCAACAGTAAATATTAAATCCCTCATCTCCTTTGACACTGCAATATCATTTATAATATGACGCAGCAAAAGAGGGGCCACCATAGATGCACCTGCAGATACAAGCATGAGCACTACCACAATTACAAAAAGATGAGAGTAGGGCATAATGTATCTGAAAATCTTTCCAAACTGCTTCACATCTATTTTCTTTTGAATTATCTCGTCCTGAAAATAAGTATTTCTCTTAGCCATTTTTACCTCTCATTTCTATGCCTCTGCCCCGGCATCAAAATTTACGACTGCTTTTCGCTGTGCCTCCTGAACATTGTACACTTTCGCAAAATGTCCGTTCTGTTTCATAAGCTCATCAAAGGTTCCTCTCTCGATTATCATGCCATCCTGTAAATACAGTATTTCATCACAGTCTACCACTGATGACAGACGGTGTGCAGATATAATCATTGTTTTTTCCGGATAATTTTCCTTTATATCACGAAGAAGGCTTTTTTCTGTATTTACATCTAATGCACTTGTAGAATCATCAAGAATAAGTACATCTGCATCTTTTAAAAGTGCCCTTGCTATTGACACCCTCTGCTTTTGTCCTCCCGATATTCCCAGACCTCTCTCTCCTACTATTGTTTCATAGCTGTCAGGAAGCCCCTTTATAAAGTTATGTGCCTGTGCATGCTTTGCAGCCTTTACCACCTGCTCTCTGTCTACATACGGCTCAGAGTAGGCTATATTTGAATCAATGGTATTTGAAAACAAAAATACATCCTGAAATACATATGAATAGTAATTTCTAAGACTTTCCAGAGAGTATTCCCTTATATCTTTGCCGTTTATCTCTATGTCTCCCGATGTCATATCGTGTATACGCACAAGGGATTCAAGAAGCATACTTTTGCCGCTTCCTGTTCCTCCAACTATACCCACCTTCTTTCCGTATGGAATGTCAAGATTGATATTCTTAAGTACAGCCCTGTCATTGAGAATAAGGGTTGCATTATTGATTTTTATATTTGGCACCTGACTATGCTCCGTTATCTTACCTTCATCAGGTATCTTTGAATCAGTTCCCATAAAGTTAATCATTTTCTGTCCTGACACAAACTGCTGCTGCATCTGGAACATTGTATTATTAATCTGAGTAATATAATCCATTATTTTAAGAACATAGCTTGAGCAGGTAAGAAGATAACCCACCAGCATATAGTCATTTATAATCAATACTGCACTTATGGCAATAGTTCCTATATATGCTATCTGCTTAATGGAGCTAAATACCACTTCAAATCTTGATGACAGCTTAATCTGATTAATATATGAATTTTTTAACCTTTCATTTGACTTGTCAAACTTTTGCTTTTCTATTTTCTCATTTGTAAAAGAACGCACAAGTCTTACCGCCTCAATATTTTCCTGTACGGTAAGGTTCATTTCACTGTTGCTTCCCCTTATTTCCCTGTAATTTATTCTGGCTGTTTTCTTAAACTTCATAAGAGCTGTTACCAAAAAAGGTGTAAGTATAACAGGTATTATAAGAAGCTTTATGCTGATTGATGCAAGAAACCCTGCACTTATAATAAGTGCAAATATACCGTCACACATTACAGGTATCATTCTGCAAAACATTTCCTTAAACATAATAGTATCGGAATTAATTGTAGTTAAAAGCTCTCCTGTGTTAAATTCAGATATTGACTCACTGTCAAGCTTCATAAGCTTTGAAAATGTTTCCATCCTTAAATCTGTCTCAAGTCTTAATCCAAGCCTTTGATTTCCCACGTTTTTTATGTATACTATTACTATTCTGAATAAAAGTATTGTCATAAAAACAATTCCTAAGCTTATGCACAGCTTCATAGTATGCATTTCTCCAAATCTTCCGTTAAGAAGAAAATTAAATATATTTGTCTCGTCAGGCTCCTCACTTAATATTACATGATTTATAAACATACCTGACAGCATAGGCAAAAGCAAGTCAGCCACAATGGCAAGAAAGCTTAATATCTGAAATAGAACTGCTAACGGAACATTTCTTTTCCAATACTTATATCCAAACTTTAAAACGTCCATTTATAATGTTTCTCCTTCCGTAAATGAATAATCCACCACTACATCATGTATATTATCCTCATTGTTTATTTTTGATAAAAGCATATCAAATGCCCTCTGCCCTATAGTTCTTATTTTACAGTCAACAGAGCATATTTTGGGGTAAATTCTTTCAAGCATTTCAATATTATCAAAGCCCATAATGCCTATATCCTCCGGAACCCCTATTCCCTTTCTTTTGTATAACTCCAAAACCTTTATTGCAATGTTATCGCATGGACACAAAACTGCAGTTTTTATATCTGTTCCTGCAATACTTAAAAGTCTTTCCTCGTCATATCTCACCATAACTGACGGTTCTCCAAGCCCCTCCTTTTTCAGTCCCTCCTCATAGCCGCATCTTCTCTGCTCCAGTGAGAATATATTTATATTTTTTTCCTGAAGTCTTTCTATTCCCCAGTCAAGATACCATATTTTTTTATACCCCTTGCCTGCCATATATGAAACTGCATTTCTCATTATCTTTTTGCAGTCTACATCTATATGCACTATTTTCCCGCAGACTATCCTATTATATACTGACACAATAGGCAGCTCCATTTTAAGCAAAACCTCCTCCAAATCTTCCTTTCTTCCCACCGGAAATATAATAAGTCCGTCTACCTTTCTTATGGAAAAATACTTAAGTGCCTCCTGCTCTCTTTCCTTATCATTGTGGGTTAGAATAAGCTCAATAAAATATCCCTTTTTTCTCGCCTGTGCTTCTATAGACTCTATAAGCATGGAAAAAAAGGTATTACTTAAATTAATGCCTATAACACCTATAGTATATGTTTTTCCTTTTGCAAGACATCTTGCAAGATGATTTGGCTGATAATTCATCTCCTTTGCCGTTCTTAAAATAAGCTCCTTTGTCTCCTCCTTTATTCCTCCTCTGTTATTTAATGCTCTGTCTACCGTTCCCTCAGACACATTGCACCTTTTGGCAATATCCTTTATTCTTACTGATATAATATCATCTCCCTTTGTATTTATGTAACGTGTACGCACACGTTTTTCTTAATTATATACACAAAAAAGAGGCAAGTCAATTCAAATCCGCCTCTTTTTTATGTAAAATAACGACTTTTGTTTTATTCTTTTATTTAATTATACACCTTCTTTTTCCCTTCATAATGCTGGGGCAAAACCTTTGCACCTGACTCCGTGGGATTTACATGAACCATACAATGCTTAACGTCGGGAAAGCTTTCCTCCACCTCATGATGTATATGCTCCGCTATGGCATGTGCTTCATAAAGCGTCATATTTCCATCTGCACTAAATTCAATATCTACATATATTTTTGAGCCAAACATTCTGGTTCTTATAAGGTCTAAGGATACTATTTCATCATGGGACAAAACCATTTCTCTCATAAGGTTCTCAACCTCTGCACCACATGATTTATCAATCATTTTATTTATTGCTTCCTTAAATATGCTGCCACTTACCTTCAGTATAAATATACATATTATAACACTTACCAGCGGATCAAGTATAGGATATCCAAACATAGCACCTCCTATACCCACAAAGCTTCCCACAGATGACAGTGCGTCTGTCCTGTGATGCCATGCATCTGCCATAAGTGCCTCTGAATTAATCTTTTTTGCACCGTTTCTTGCATACCGGTACATCCCCTCCTTGACTGCTATTGAAAAAACAGCCGCTGAAAGTGCCAAGACTCCCGGTATTTGAAGCTCCTCCGAATGGACAATATTTTTTATTCCCGCCATTCCTATTGTGCCTCCCGTAACTGCAAGCAATGCTGACAGTACAATAGCTGCAGCACTTTCCATACGCTCATGCCCGTAAGGATGCTCCTTATCTTCTGCTTTTCCTGCTATTTTTATACCTCCTATAACCACAAAGGTGCTAAGCACATCAGACGCGGAATGAACCGCATCGGAAACCATAGCTCCTGAGCCAGCTGCTATCCCCGCTGTAAGCTTTGCTATTGATAACACTATATTAACTATTATGCTTGCAGCCGACACCCTCATGGCTATTTTATCATGCTCTTCACGTCTTGTCTTTAGCATGCTTCCTTTAGTCATTGTCTCTTCCATAATGCATATTCCTTTCATTATAAGACTTGCCCGTGCTTCTTGCTATATCTAATATATACTTTATATGCTTATGGATTTTCAATTATGAATTGATATTGTTTGTTTAGGATATGAGCATAATAGTCTGCACCGCTTTCACCTGCCAGACTAAAGATATATTAAAAATCCGAAACTTTCCCCAACCGGAAAAAGTTTCGGATTAACATTGTCTAATGCGGAAAAAGGGACTTGAACCCTCACGTTATTGCTAACACTAGATCCTTAGTCTAGCCTGTCTGCCAATTCCAGCATTTCCGCATCCGTGTATAAACACCTTGTCGTTACCGACTTGAATATAATACCAAATACATATACTTTTGTCAACACTTTTTTAATTTTTTTTGTAAAAAGTATAATCACACTATTTTTTGAAATAATTGTTGACTATATAACTTTTCTCTGATATAATTTTATTTTGTTGAGACTTATATATTTATGCAGTTGTGGCGGAATTGGCATACGCGCTAGATTCAGGTTCTAGTCCACGCAAGTGGGTTCGGGTTCAAGTCCCGTCAACTGCATTAAAAAAGCAACTTCTCAGTTTTTATGAGAGGTTGCTTTTTTATAAATCCAGCATAAACCATCTTAATTAAAATGCAAATAAGGGCTTTAACATAATACTGAATTTGTATCATGCTAAAGTCCTTATTTAATATGGACATTGCCATGTTCAATAATCCTAAATAAAGATTACTATGCTATATTAGCTTTTGCCACTTCTACAAGCTTTGCAAATCCTGCCGCATCATTTACAGCCATTTCTGCAAGCATCTTTCTGTTCATTTCTATGCCTGCCTTCTTTAAGCCAAACATAAACTTGCTGTATGATAAACCGTTCATTCTTGCTGCTGCATTAATTCTTGCAATCCAAAGCTGTCTGAACTGTCTCTTTCTTTCCTTTCTTCCTGCATAAGAAGTTGCCAAGGCTCTCATTACTGACTGCTTAGCCACTCTGTACTGCTTACTTCTTGCTCCTCTATATCCCTTAGCCAGCTTTAAAACTCTGTTATGCTTCTTCTTAGCGTTCAATCCGCCTTTAATTCTTGCCATCTTGATTTCCTCCTATATATTTTCTATCTTATAAATATGGTAAAATTTTCTTCATGTTCTTAACATTTGTAGAGTCAGTCATGGCGGCTTTTCTCAAGTTTCTCTTTCTCTTTGTTGACTTCTTTGTTAAGATGTGGCTCTTGTAAGCCTTCATTCTCTTTAACTTTCCTGTACCTGTTTTCTTAAAACGCTTTGCAGCGGCTCTGCTTGTTTTTACCTTTGGCATTTCCTTTTCCTCCTTAAACTGTCTATTTTAACTATCTCTTTTCAGTTAAAACCATCATAATGCTTTTTCCTTCAAGCTTTGCAGGCTTTTCGATTACTGCCACATCACTTAAGGCTTCGGCAAAATCATCTAATATGTGTTTACTGCTCTGCATATGTGCCATTTCTCTTCCCCTAAAGCGAAGAGTAACCTTTACCTTATCACCTTTTGCAATGAATTTTCTTGCCATATTCATCTTAGTGTTAAGGTCATTTGTTTCAATATTGGGTGACAAGCGAACTTCCTTAACCTCAACAATCTTTTGTTTTTTCTTTGCTTCCTTTTCTTTTCTCGCCATTTCGTATTTATACTTACCGTAATCGATAATTTTACACACAGGCGGTTTTGCTGTTGGGGCTATCTTAACCAAATCAAGCTCTGCCTCCTTAGCAAGCTTATATGCCTCCTTAGCCGACATGATTCCTAACTGTTCTCCGTCTTCACCAATAAGACGAACCTCTTTGTCTCTGATTTGCTCGTTAATCATTAATTCGCTAATAGTATTACACCTCCAAAATAAAAAGTGGATAGCAAGCTATCCACTTAATCCCATACAAAAAATAAATGTAATAAAACCTATCACACCATTTGTAATATTAACACCAAGCACTTACCTGCACTTGGGTGAGAGTGGATACTCTGCTTTATTTTTTACAACTTTGATATGATAACACACATTTTTTGCCATGTCAATATTTATTTTATAAAATTTTTTATTTTGTAAAACTATTATTTGCAATCACAGTAAAAGCTGGCACACTCTGTTTCCTTGCAGTCACATGCACCGTTTCCTGCTATTCCGATATGATCTGCGTGACATACCTTTCCCTGGTTATAACAGCACTTCTCGGCTTCGCATTTTACACTGCTTTCAGGATCAGGCATATGAGTGCTGTTACTGTACTCACTGCCGGTTCTAAGCTTAAAGCTTCCGCAGGCTGTAGCTCCTGAATTTGTTGCATTGCTTCCTTCAACCTTAATTTCCTCAAGCTGACATCTTGATTCTGCATTGTACATACAGTTTCTTACACTACAATCTAATATAGGCATATTTGTATCCTCCATTTCTGATAAATATTATCAGTTATAGTATCTGCCTATTTAAATAATTTTATACATGCATCCATGAACTTACTTAATCTGCTTCAAAATGTTCCGGGTAGCTTATCTCTATATGCCTTATTCCTATTCTGTTGCTATCAAGAACCGCAAGATTGTTTTTTATCCCCATGCCTGAATATTCATTTCCATCAATATTGGCATTTATGTTAATTATTTCCTTTATGCCCGGTACAGTTATTTCTCCGGTAAAGCTGTTTCCCACAATATCCAGCTTTATATCCATTCCTGACTTCATGTACGGTCCCGTTATCATATCTGATATAGGCTGTGCGGTAAGTCCGTCATATTTATACAAAGAAAATCCTGCTGTTTTCCCTTCTGCATCCATACATTCACATCTTATCCCGTAACCTGATTTTTCTCTTGAATCATACTTAATATATATCTCTACGTATTCTCCCTTTCTGCTAAAGCCTCCTCCATTATTATTCTCAAAATCAAGAATAACATAAACCGTCATATTATCATGCTTTTCTTCACCATTTAAATAGTATCCGCATTCTCTTGACTCTGTCACCATACTGTAATGCTTACAGCCCTTAAGCTTTTTATAAAACCATATTCCCGTAGGAGTGCCAAACCCGGGCTCCTCCTTATAGTATGGATTTAATACCTGATTTTTTATATTAACCACTATATTTTTTGTCTTAATATCTGACGCCATAATAATTCTGCTCATTATATTAAGACCCGGTCCCTGAACACTTCTTGAATGCTTAGGCTTAATATTTACCTTAATATGCTTTCCCACATCAAAGGTTGTCAATACTATATCTCTGCATGGTCCCTGTCTGCTGACAGCAATCTTACGGCAGTCCCTTTCATTAGACCTTGTAAATTCCCTTATTGCAACAAGCTTTGTTCTGTCTATATTATCTACTCTATACCAGCTAATCTCTGACTGATCCTCTCTGCCCTGCAAATCAATATCATAGTTTATATAAGCTCTGCCATCCTTTATTGTTATAACAGGGGTTGACAGAAATTTTGGCGGCTCTATCATAGACGGCTTTATTTCTGCCATGCATCCTGCCCTGATGCCTTTTGAGGATTCTATTGTAATAAATCCGTAAATGGAATCCTCGCTGTCATTTTCCCCTTCCGCCTCTAAATATACTATATTTCCCTCAATATTTTTCTCCGCAAGTTTAATAAAGCTGTCAAATTTACAAGCATAGTCTATTTTAGCTTCCTTTGGATAAAATGCAGCCTCAATAATCTTTTTTTCGCTGCCTGCAGTCATGGTTATATTAGATCTGGCTGTAATATAAAAAACTTCCTTTTCATGTTCTTTATATTTATCTCCTGCATTTACAGGATTCCAATTATCACTTCCACTTAGCATATTCCATAGCGAGAATGCCTGTATTCCCTCCTTAGGTATTTCATATCCGCACTCCTGTGAGCCAAATATATAATCACTGCCATAATAAGAAAAAGTATTGCTGTTTGTCATTTCCCTTGTCCATATTACAACATTATTATCCCCTGTAATTCTTGTATTTATAACTGAGGCCTTCATATCGCCATCAGTTATAAATGCCATGCTTTCATTATTTTCAAATAAAATTTCAGAATCCTTAATAACAGTATATATAAGCTTCCCTATAATTTCCTCCTCATTATCACAGGAAACAAGAATACTTTCCTTGGCAGAGCATAAAAATCTGCATTCATTAAACACCTGAAATCCCCAATTTTTTGTAAATATTTCTCTCCCCCTAAATGTACAATTATTAAATAATACTCTTGTTCCGCGATTTTCCAGCATAATATCTGTACATTCAAAGCTGCATCCCTGAAACAGTACTGCATCTGCCGTATTTTCTACACATACCCTTACATTTTCATTAAAAACTATATCCCTTACTCTTATATTTTTCCCTTCTATAACAAGCAAAACGAGACTGCCATCAATCCCCTGATTCACGGCAGTCTCAAATATTTTATCTGAATTTACATTATCCTTTATTGCATATATATAATCATAAGCCTTCATAATTTCTCCCATGCTATGTAAATATATGATTATTGTACAGTAGTCGGGAAAAAAACTCAATTACTATCAATTTAAATATATATTACATTATTTATATTCCTTAAATTCATATCCCATTTCTCTTGCACTGTCTATGAAATCTCCTAACATCTCCGTATTTGTTTTTGACACGGCATGAAGCAGATATATCGCACCATTATGAAGCTTGCCTACTGCATTATCCAATGCCTTTGACACTTCCATCTGATTATCAGGATCCCAGTCATTGTAAGCAAAGCTCCACATAACCGAACGATAACCACACTTTTGTGCAACGGCAAGAGACTGTTCACTGAACTTTCCTGCAGGAGGTCTGAACAGATACATTGTATATCCGTAATTATCCCTTATATAATTATGAAGCTCCTGATACTCATTTATCTGCTGCTCAACTGTAAGAGAAGGCATACCGTCTGACGGATGTGTCACACTGTGTGAGCCTACCACATGACCTTCGTCAATCATTCTTTTAACAAGCTCTGTCTCTGTTTTTGCATAAGGCATGGTAATAAAAAACACTGCCTTTACATTTTTTTCCTTTAATGTATCAAGTATCTGGGATGTATATCCGTTTTCATAGCCTTCGTCAAATGTAAGATATATAACCTTTTCATTTTCCTTTATAAAGTCTACTGCATATTTAGTACCATACTGCTCCTGAAGCTGAACCGGAGCAACCGGCCTGTTATCCTCATATGTCTGTACACCTACTCCCCATGTAACAGGAGTATTTGATATGGAATTGACATCGCCATCAAAGGTTACTGTCTCCGGCTCCTGCAATGTATCAGATGTACTCTCCTCAGTTGTTCCCGGCTCCTCTACCGTACTGTCCTCTTCAGTATCATCTGTTGTTTCCTTTTCCGCCACTATGGTAGTATCACTCTCTTTTCCGCTTTTTTCCTTGCTGAAAGCACCACAGCCAAAGAGAGAAATTGCAGCCAAAGTGACTATGGCACACAATAAATACTTCTTTTTCATTTATCATACTCCAATCTTTCACATTTATTATATATATTACCTTTCATATAATACTATACTTCTTTTTTGCAAGTCAACAGTAAATTTTTACTCTGAGCGAAGTGCCTCCACAGCATCCTTTTTAGATGCCATCTTCGCCGGTATATGTCCTCCCAGCACTGTAAGCACTGTGCTTACGGCAACTAATATGAGTGCATGTGAAAGCTGAAGATGGGAAGCACTTGTCAATCCAGATGCATTTTCAATAATTCTGTTTATAGGGAAGGTGCAGAGCCAAGCAATAAACACTCCCAACAATCCTGAAAAAACTCCCAGTATTATTGTTTCAGCATCAAAAACTCTTGTTATGTCCTTCTTTCTTGCTCCCAATGCCTTTAATATTCCTATTTCCTTTGTTCTCTCTATTACACTTGTATACGTTATAATACAAATCATAATCATGCTTACCACAAGAGAAATTGCCGCAAAGGCTATAAGAACAAGAGTTATTCCGTCCATAATGTCACTGGTCATATCTGACATGGTAGCTGCAAGGTCTGTATAAGTAATTTTGTCATCTTCATCTGCTTTACTGTCATTGTATGCTTCTATATAATCTATAACCTTATCCTTAGACTGAAAATCCTTAGGAAATACCATAACCATATATGGCTTAGAATCTCCGCCAAGATATGATATAAATGTTTCTTTTTCACCCTCTCCAAATTCTTCCATGCTTATAATATTATAATCTGCTGCCTGCTGTGCTTCTACTATCTGTGAGTCTTGTGCCTGTTCTATTATCTTCTCCAACAATTCATCACTGTAAGCAATGCCTGATGCAAGCATAGACATGGAGGTTCCCTCCTTAACCCTTACAATGCCTGATATTTTAACTGTAAAGCTCTTCCGGGAATTATACATAGCTTCATAATTCTGTGAAGGTACATATGTCCCAAACTCTGTTTTACTGTAATAGTCATCATTATGAATAACCTTGAATTCTGTTCCCACTATATCATCAAAAGCTATGCTTTCCGTATCCTCTGTAATATTAAAGCCTAATGCTTCAAACACTGACTTATCAAGCTGGTTTTTTGTATTTACCACAAGCACAATATCATTTTCATTTTCAGGGTAAGAACCTGCTATTACTTCGTAATTCTTCTTAAGATAATTTTCGTTATCTCCTATATTTTTAGGATATACACTCATTCCCATGGAACTAACCGATGTCATCCCAGAGCTTTCTGAATTCATCATATTGCCAAATGATATAGGAACATAACCGTCTTCCGTCTTTCTGACAAGCTTCATATCTGCTATTCTTATATAACCTATGCTTCCGCATATATCATCTGAAATATTCTCTATATAATTAATAAATTCCTCTGAAAATATATTTTTATGAATTGTCACGGTTTCTGATGAATCTGTTATAAGCACCTCATTTGTATCGGCATACTCTTCTGCACCGTATATTCTGTCATTAATTTCTGACATATTGGTACCCATAGCCTCTGCATCTACCTCTGTTGTCTGGCTGCTCATAATTATCGGAAATTCAGCCATGGCATCAACCTGAAAATCATCTATCTCTGACTGAAAACCTGTGGACAGGCTTAATATAACGGCTATGCCGATTATTCCTATGCTTGAAGCAAATGCAGTAAGAAATGTTCTGCCCTTCTTTGTCTTTAAGTTGTTAAAAGACAGTCTTAAAGCTGTAAGCATACTCATGCTTGTTTTCTTTAGATTAAATCCATCCTTTTTCGGCCTTTCAACATGGGGATTAGTATCATCTATAATCTTTCCGTCTGAAAATCTTATAATCCTGTCAGCATATTTTTCTGCAAGCTCAGGATTATGCGTAACCATAATAACAAGCCTGTCTTTTGCCACTTCCTTTATTAAATCCATAATTTGAATACTGGTGGCACTGTCCAAGGCTCCCGTTGGCTCGTCACACAAAAGTATTTCCGGGTCATTGGCAAGTGCCCTGGCTATTGCAACTCTTTGCATCTGTCCTCCGGAAAGCTGGTTTGGCTTTTTGTGCAGATGCTCCTTTAACCCTACCTGCTCCAAAACCTCCAATGCTTTCTTTCGCTTCTCCTCACCTGAAACACCGCTTAAGGTCATTCCAAGCTCAACATTTGCCACTATACTTAAATGATTTATAAGATTATAGCTTTGAAATACAAAACCTATTGTATTATTTCTGTATGCGTCCCACTCATTTGCCTTAAAATCCTTTGTGCTCTTGCCCTTTATTATAAGATCTCCCTCATCATACCTGTCAAGTCCTCCGATTATATTTAAACACGTGGTCTTTCCCGAACCGCTTGTTCCCAGTATTGCCACAAATTCCTTTTCCCTAAAAGCAACACTTACATCATCAAGTGCTTTGGTTTCTATATCACCTACCTTATATGTTTTTCGGATATTTTTCATTTCAAGCATAATAATCCTCCATTTCTGAAGCGTCCGCCTTAATGTCTTAATTTATGACACCGCTGTGCAAACCGCAACTTATATTTTTATAACTTTAAAAAATGTGTATGCCGTCACCGACATACACATAAATAATACATCAACTATGTTTCCATATCAAATAAAAAAATTATTAACTATTTTTTCCTTCTTTATTTTTAAGTGCCAAAAGCCGTCTTTTATTATACTGGCTGTTTTCCTGTCTAAGCTCTTTCCTGTCACGCCTTGCATACTTCCACATTACTATTCTTTCCAGATATCTTTTTAATACTATCTGTATTTCTTCCTTTGGGTGCATTGGTCTTACAAGAATTGTGTACATATTAATTCTGTTGCCTCCGTACACATCAGTAAATACCTGGTCACCTATAAAAATAGTTTCCTCTATGTCTGTTCCCATAATTTCCATTGCTGCATTATAGCTTTTTGCCGCCGGCTTGTGTGCATCATATATATACGGTGCATCCACAGCATCTGCAAAGGGCTTTACTCTCTCTTCCTTATTGTTAGAAATAAGACAGAACTTAAAACCTATATTTTTTAACTTTTTAAAAAAATTAACCGTCCTCTCATCAGCCTTTTGCCCATGGGGAACCAGTGTGTTATCAATATCAAACAATATTCCTCTAAAACCCATTTTATAATACTTTTTGAAGTTTATTGAGTAAACACTTCTAAGAATCTTTTTGGGATAAAATTTTTTAAACATACATATTCCTCTCGCCATACAATCTACTGCTTATCCAAAAGCTTTTTTATTTCTTCCATAAATGTGTTCACATCCTTAAATTCTCTATACACCGATGCAAAACGTACATAAGCAACAGAATCATAATTCTTTAGCTTATCCATAACTATCTCTCCTATCACAGAGCTTGGTATTTCTTTTTTTTCCAAATTAAAAATCTCCGTCTCTATCTCATCTATCATCTCATTTATCTGATTAATAGATACGGAACGCTTATGACATGAGCGTATAATAGCAGCCTCTATTTTAGCCCTGTCATAAGGTTCTCTGTTATTATCCTTCTTTATTACAATAATAGGTATGGTTTCCACCTTTTCATATGTAGTAAATCTTTTTCCGCAGCCGTCACACACACGCCTTCTTCTTATGGAGCTGTTGTCTTCTGCCGGTCTTGAATCTATAACCCTTGTGTTTTCTTTACTGCAAAAAGGACATTTCACCCTATATACCTCCTCAAGCGTATTTTATATTTTACTTTTTCTTATCTACATTTTATATTAATTTTAACATTTGTCAACCCTTAAGCACTGCCTTTTCATCTACCTCCACCAACACAATATCAGGTCCTATCTGTCTTATACATTTATATGGTATAATATACTCTCCGTCCTTTGAAAAGAAATTAAATCCCTTGCAGCCCTCGGGAATAATCACCTCACATATCTGTCCCGTAGTCTGATTAAAATTTACATCCATTATGTATCCAAGCTTTTTACATGTGCATTCATTGATTACTTCCTTATATTTTAACTCGCTAAGTCTCATAAATTCCTTTCTTTGCAGCTTTAGCCAATTATCTTTTCAATAAAATTTATGCCGGTTTTATGTTTTTTATATCACCTAAGCTTATACTTAAATATTGTGAAATCTCTCAATGTTGTATATTATATTATGCAAATTAAACAAATCCGTAAACATATGTTACACATCAAAAGATTGCCTGTGACGGATTGTTCAATCTGCATAATATATGGGGAAAACATTAATTCCTAAATTTCCTGCCTAAGCTTGTACTTATTTATTCTCTCAAATATGCCCTCATTGCCTTAAGTGCGTTTTTTTCCAGTCTGCTTACCTGTGCCTGGCTTATTCCTACTTCCTGCGCCACTTCCATTTGAGTCCTTCCCTTAAAGAATCTCAGCTCTACTATATTACGCTCTCTCTCAGGCAGTCTTTCCAGTGCCTCACTCAGAGCTATCTCCTCAACCCAGTTTTCCTCTCTGCTTTTTTTGTCGCTTACCTGATCCATAACATATAGTGTATCTCCGCCTTCAGAATATACAGGCTCATAAAGTGATACAGGAGTCTGTATAGCGTCAAGTGCCATAACTATATCCTCCTTGTCAACACCAATCTCAGCAGCTATCTCATTTATTGTCGGCTCCTTCTGATGATTTTTTATATAATTTTCCTTTACATATATAGCCTTGTATGCAGTGTCCTTAAGCGACCTTGACACTCTTATCTGATTGGAATCCCTTAAATACCTCCTTACCTCACCCAGTATCATTGGACATGCATATGTGCTGAACTGTACATTAAGTGAACGGTCAAAATTATCAAGTGCCTTTATAAGCCCTATGCACCCTATTTGAAATAAATCATCTATATTTTCGTTTCCTCCTCCAAAACGCTGTACTATGCTTAGCACCAGCCTTAAGTTTCCATATATAAAGGCTTCCCTTGCCGACTTATCTCCTTTATCTATTCTGTCAAATAATTCTTCCTTTTCTGCATTAGTAAGAATAGGCAGTTTTGCTGTATTTACGCCGCTAATCTCCACTTTATAATGTGCCATAAGACTTTTCCCTCCGGTATATACAAATCTTTATACTTTAATGATTTACCGGCAGGATAAATTTATACCTGTAAAAAAATACTAAAAAAATTTTTTCTTCACAGGTACATGCCATACCACATAATATTTAGTGTAAATCAAATTTGGAGGAATTAACTCATGAGTGAACTTAATGCAACAAACTGCGGATGCGGATGCGACAATGGATGTGGTGGTTTCGGAGGCGATAACTGCTGCTTTCTTATCCTTATCTTATTATTATGCGGATGTGGAAACGGACGCGGAATGGGCGGATGCGGCAACGGCTGCGGATGCGGCAATGACAGCTGTACTCTTTTAATCCTTATCCTCTTACTGTGCGGCGGCTTCGGCGGCAATAGCTGTGGATGCGATAACGGATGCGGCAATATAGGCTGCGGATGCTAGTATAGCTTTATAGCTTTGAATTAGTATAGTCTGCACCTTTAAGGTGCAGACTGTGCTATGTCATTAATTAAGCACTGCCGGCATATACTAGATAAACAGACGTTTAAGGAGCCTGTATACATGGATAAAATAAACACCTTCAAGGCTATGTTGCCATTCATTCCTGCCCGGTACAGGCGGCCCTTGATTTTATACATACACCTTGAAGAAATGATGAATATAATGACATCACTACAATTATGTCTCAAGACTCCCATTACTGATTACGGCAATTCAACCGCCGATCCGTCGGAGCTTTTAGGAATGCTTAAGCAGAATATGTCTGAGCAGGATTCCCAAATGCTTAATATGCTTTCAAATATGAACAATATGTCAGCCATGTTTTCTGCCATGAATGCCATGGGCGGCATGGGAGATGGGAAAAATCCTTCCTCGGATAATATAACCGGGGATAATGATTTTTCTGAGGATATTGATAATTTATTTAAAGATTTTATAGATGAAACGCAGAAATGAGGTAAATATATATGAATGATGACTGGATAAATAATCCTAAGTTAAAAAATATAGACAGCAAAAAGCTTAAGCTTTTAATGCAGCTTGCTGAACAGGCAGAAAAAAAAGAAGCAGATAAACTGCTTCCGTTTTTTCTTGCCGTCACAAACAAAGCCAACTCAATGGGAATTACATTTAATGATGATGAAACAGACGTAATATTAAATGTTCTTAAAACACGCATGTCTCCTGACGATATAAAAAAAATTGAGCTTATGAAAAACCTGTCGGGTATGATTGCTGCCAAATCCAAGGCAATTAATAATTAATCTTCGTCCTGATAATCCATTATTAACAGGTGTGCTATTGCCATATCACTGTCATCTTCAGGACTTCCTGATATGGTAATCAGCACATCTGACACAAACTTATATTCAAGATTTAAGGTCTTGGCTATTGTATATACATCTGTTCCCTTTGAGGACAGGCTTTTTATCTGCCCAATCTTTTCTGCCAGCTTATGAAGCTTTCCCCTTTCTTTTTCCATATCTCCGTTTACCGGATTCTCCATAAGCTTTTCACATTCAGCAGCTATCTCCTCAAAGCTCCTTACTTTTCTTCCTTCGGATACACCATAAAAATCTCCGTCATATTCCCAGTCTTTTATTTCCTTACCTTCCATATCAGCCCTCTTTTCTGCTATTTTCCTTTCCACAGCTTATTTTTTCCATAATTTTAATTATATTATCATAATTTTCCGGAATATGAGGATAAATACAGTCTGTACAATCCTTGATAACACGTCCCTTAATACTTATCTCCTTATACTTTCCGGGACATTTATAATGATACAGCGGACAATAGCAAAACAGGCAGTTAAAGCCGTCACCCCCGGTACTATGGCATGGAAAATATTCGCATTCAGTATTTTTAAAATATCTGGATGAATTACAATATTTCAACATCTTTTTCATAATCTACATTATCATATTTAAATCCAAACATATGGTAAAAATCTTCCCAATATCCTTCAACATCTGCCTCTCTAAGAATATTATCAGTGTTTATCTTATCCCATATGTCCATCACCTTTTTTTGAACATCCTCTCTCATTTCCCAGTCATCCATTCTTATCTGACCCATTTCATCAGTTTCCACCTTACCGCCAAAAAGCTTATCCCTAAATAAACGTGTCATTTGCTCTATGCAGCCCTCATGTATGTTCATTTCCTTCATAACCCTGTAAAGAATGGCAAAATATAAAGGAACTATAGGAATTGCACTGCTTGCCTGGGTTACAAGTGCCTTGTTTACAGATACATAGGCCTTTATTCCACTTTCCTTAAACATTTCATTTATCTTAAGTGATGAGTCATATAAATGCTTCTTTGCCATTCCTATTGTACCATTATAATACACAGGATATGTAAGCTTTGGTCCTATGTATGAGTATGCCATTGTCACTGCATTGTCACTTATGGCATCTGCCTCCTTTAATGAGCTTATCCAATCAATCCAGTCTTCTCCACCCATAACCTTTACTGTGGCATTTATCTCTTCCTCTGTTGCTGGTGTTATTGTTGCCTCCGACACTGTATTATCACTTAAATTCCATGACTTATTTGTAAAATCCTCTGATGTCGTCTTAAGCACAGACTGATATGTAACTCCGTCCTCAGTAGTTCTCCTTGGTGCCGCAAGGCTGTACACCACAAAATCAACCTTGCCCATGTCCTTCTTTATAATATCAATAACCTGATTTTTTATTTCTCTTGAAAATGCATCTCCGTTTACTGACTTTGCATAAAGCCCCTCATTATGTGCAAGCTCTTCAAATGCCCTTGTGTTATAAAATCCCGGAGAAGCCGTTCTCTTTCCGTTTGATTCCTTTTCAAACATAACACCTATGGTAGCTGCTCCACCGCCAAAGGCTGCCGTTATTCTTGATGCAAGACCGTATCCCGTAGATGCTCCTATAACAAGAACATTTTTTGGACAATTAATTTTCCCAAGCTTTTTAACGTATTCTATCTGTCTTTTTACGCTTTCCTTACAGCCCTCAGGATGAGCGGTGGTACATATAAATCCTTTAACCTTTGGTTCTACTATCATTTATCTTTCCTCTTCTTTCTTAAATAAATCTTTTCAATTTTTCAATATATAAAGTTATATTAGCATATGTAACTGACTAATACAATATCAGATTGCTCTTATTCCCTATATATGTTCAAAGGTTTCACTGAAAAATCCCGAATCGGAAGGTACCTCACCTGCTGCATAAAGGTGACTCACATCTCCAAACTTTTTTACCCTGAACGCAGCATTTCCTTTCTCTCTCTCCTCTGTGCAAACCTCTGTAACTGACGTTGGTGCTATAAAAAACTGCTGCCATAAAACCGGTGCCGATATTCCGAGAAGATGTGACAGCATAACAAATGTAACACCTAAATGACAGAATATTACTATAACATCCCTGTTGGGTCTGACTGCCTTATAGTAATTCTCACATCGTTCATAGCCATATTTACTAATAAGCTTATCAAGCCTGCCGGTTACAAGCTTATATTTTTCCTCTATTTCTCCTGTCTTCATAATGGGTGCTTTTACCCAGTTATCCTTGTCATACATAAGAGGCTCCCTTGTCCAGTAATCAGGCATAAAATCCCATGCTATTCTTTTGCCTCCTGTTTTCGGGTCCTTTATGGGATAGTAAAACTCCTGAAGCCAGTCACATATATGTGCCTGTCTTCCCATTTTTCTAAGGGAATAATCTGCCGTATCCCTTGCCCTTCCAAGGGGTGAACAGTAAAATTCCTTTACCTCCCATTTTTTTACTCTCTCTGATAACAGTTCCGCTTCTACCCTGCCTTTTTCCGTAAGGGTATCATTTACATAATCCGGATCTCCATGGCGTATAAAAATTATCCTCATAAACCTTTTCCTTTCAAAGCTCTTATAATAAGCCTTAAACCATCTGAACTATAGGTTCTTTTAAAGGCGGTATTTTTTCTATCTTCTCCGCATACAGTACAGGTCCATTTCCGCCGTAATCACTTCTGTATTCCTCCACTATGGTAAATATCATATCTATGGTATCCCTGCTTTCAAGGTTTTTGGCTTCTCTTGACTTACATATTGCTCCCATAAATACAATATCATCTGCACAGCAGGTCATTGCCGGTCTTCCCGCCACAAAATAATTCTTTGCAAGCCCCGGCTCCTTCATTACCATTGTCTTTACATGAAGTCTTTTTCCTGCATACCTGTCTGTGTTGTCCCACATATCAAGGTACCATATGCCATAATCCTTTTCCCCTATCTCTATAATATCTGCCTTCATATCGTATGGCAAATCTTCATCTGTCATTGGAAGGTCTATCTCCCCTTCCTCATTTTCAAATACCACCTCAATATTTGTATTAATTGCCTTTATGCTCATTTTGTAGCTGTTAAGCTTTTCCGTAGCGTGACAGCGGTTCATGATAAGCAGCTCTGAATTTCTAATCATATCAGCAAACATTGACTTCATATTATTAAAGTATGTCTCAAAGGTTACTCCGTCAGCTATTGTCATCTGCTGGCGAATTTCCCAGTCACTTGGAAGCTGTATATTTTTGCAGTCCCACATACCGTTATATTCTATAAGAATACGCTCAGGATTATGCTTTTTATTAAGAGCATTCAAGGTATCAATGTTAAAATCCTCGTAATCCTCTATTATCTCCATAACTGTATTGCTTTTCTTTAAAACCTCACTGTCATATTCCTCTGCACCCTCCTCACATACTATGAGAAGAGTTTTGTCATCCATTTGAAAGTAATCCTGTCCCAGCGTAAAATTAATAAACTGTGTCTTTCCGCTTTCGAGAAAGCCGTATATTATAAATACCTGTTTCATATCATCCATTTTTTGCCTCCTAATGCCTTAAGCAGGAGCTATTCCCCTAAAAATATATTTTTCAGCTCTTCCTCTGTATAACCTGAAGCAATTACACATACCTTCCCTATATAGTCAGGTGTTCCGTATCTTAAATCAAACTGTCCCGGAACATAGTCAAAATACAGCCACTGCTCATTATTTTCTGCCTTTACCATACCCTTAGAGCGAAGTATTTCACCCTTTGTTTCTCTTTCAAATCTTTCAAATATAGACTTAAGCTTTTCCTCATTAAAGGCAACGGAAGTTTCTGTTCCCCAGCTTGTAAACACATCATCTGCATGATGATGTCCATGGTCATGACAGCATTCTCCGTCATCATGGTGGTGATGATGTTCATGGCAGCATTCCCCGTCATCATGGTGGTGATGTCCATGAGAGCATTCCCCGTCATCATGGTGATGATGTTCATGGCAGCATTCCCCGTCGTCATGGTGGTGATGTCCTTGACAGCACTCTCCATCCCCGTGATGATGTTCTTCAGCCTTTAACATATCCGCCACACTGTTATTATTCATAAGTGCTGACTCTATTGCCTTTGTCTCAAGCTTTTCCACAGGTGTTGTGACAACTGCCCCATATGGATTATGCTCCTTAATAAGTGACAGTGCTTCCTCAACCTTTTCCTCCTTTGCTATATCTGTTCTGCTGAAAAATATTGTGTTTGCATTTTCTATCTGATTGAGATAAAACTCTCCGAAATTTTTCATATACATTTTGCATTTTGTCACATCTATTACAACTGCCTTATATGCTATTTCCATATTCAGCTCATTTTTTACTCTTTCCACAGCCTTTACAACATCTGAGAGCTTTCCTACACCTGACGGCTCTATTATTATACGGTCAGGATTATATGTCTTAACCACCTCTTTTAAGGATTCGCTGAAATCTCCCACCAAAGAACAGCATATACAGCCTGAATTCATCTCCTTTATTTCAATTCCCGACTCCTTCAGAAAGCCTCCGTCAATACCTATTTCTCCAAACTCATTTTCTATCAAAACAACATTTTCTCCTGCGTATACGGTTTTTAAAAGCTTTTGTATAAGTGTAGTTTTTCCCGCTCCCAAAAAACCGGAAATTATATCTACTTTTACCATTTTATATCATATCCTTCCTCATAAATTAGACCGTTACTAACCTGTCAACTTAATATTTTAGCATTATTTAATTTGTCTTTCAAGAATTTTTTTATTGAGTTTTTATTGGATTTGCATTGAATATGACAGATTTTTAATCCTTATATTTTTCCATAGCCCTTTCTTTAAAGTTGTTTAACTTCCTCAACGCTTCTTCATCTAAAGCAAAAAATTCATTGTCCTTTACAGTTTTATACTGAACGCTCTTCCCAACCGAATACATAAGTGATTCATCAGGCTCTAAAATAATATTTTCACTGCTTTCATAATTAAAAATAGGTGTAAGTGTAGTATATGCAGTCATATATGTACTCAGATTATCGTCCCACATAACATTTATCTTTTTTGATAAAAATACTAAATACTCATTATCCTTTTTCATAAAATTAACAAACCCCGTATTCATGCTTACCAAATCTGATTCAGTGCGGAATACCACCCAATTTTCAGAGGTAATATAAATGTCCTCCCCTTCTTTTATGTTATCACCGGAAAATACTTTTTCCACAGAAACCAGCTGCCTTCTTCCCCCAAACAAATAGTCCGTTTCTCCATATGCTTTTACCTTTAATACTATTGGAGCAAAATAAATCATATCCTCTGCCTGTTCTATAAGAATCTCCGCGGTCTTGCCGCTTACGCCTGCTACATATATTTCGTCCGTCAATTCAGGATTTTTTTCAATGTCCATATATGTTCCCCTTATTACAATTCCTGCTGCTAAAGCTATTGCCACAGCTACGGCAGATATTATAATTATAATCTTTCTAATCACTAATGTTCCTCCACTGAAATTATTTTTCCGTTATCCATGTGATATACTTTATCTGCTAAAATTTCTATATCCTCTTTATTATGGCTTGCAATCAGAACTATTGCCCCTCTTTCCTTTTCTTCTATTATTACTTTTCTTATTTCTTCTACTCCCTCAGCATCAAGTGCATTTGTAGGTTCATCCAAAAATAATACATCCGGCTTTTCCATTATTGACTGTGCTATAACTATCCTCTGCTTCATACCAAGAGAATATTTTCTATAACTTCTCTTATCTTCAGGATTCAGTCCCACTCTTTCTATGGCTTTTTTTATATCATTATCACTGATTTTACTTTTTAATTTGGACAATATTTTTAAATTTTTAAATCCTGTGAATTCCTGATACAACCCTGCATTTTCCAAAACAATACCTGCATTTGGCAAAACTGTCATATCTATTCCCAACACCTTATTATCAAGAATAACCCTACCCTTATCTATTTTCATAAGACCTGAAACTGCACGAAAAAGCATAGTCTTACCACAGCCGTTTCTTCCAACAAATCCATATATATGTCCCGATTCCATCCTTAAATTAATATCACTTAATATAACTTTTCCTCTTATTTTTTTTGATACCTTATCCACTTCAAGTATCATCCTAAATACCTCCTATTTCCCTATTTTCATCTATTATATCTTGTCTTTTCACCAGCTCCATTCCAAGCACAACAAAAAATATTGCTAAAACACACAATATGGCAACCGTTTCATTAAAATCATAAATTATATGGAATATGTTAATCTTATTATTTACATTTTCAAAAAGACTGCTATGCCATTTAAAGACAAGACCTGACAACGGATTAAGTTTAAGCCAAATATCATTAATCAGTAATTGGGAACCGTCCATTGAAACATATTTTTCATAAATATTAAACATCCCTAAAAACAAAATCTGAACTCCAATAACTGAAACATACGCAAACACACTTCCAAGTTTCAGGGCAATACAATTTATAATAAGGCATGTAACAAACAGCCACATTGAATAAATAATAACATAGTACAAAACAAGAACTATTCCGCACATATCAATCTTAAAATCAGAAATAAATATTAAAATTATCATTGAGAATATCAATATGGCTGTTTGATATAAATGTGAAAACCCCAATAACTTAAAAGTTTCTTTTAAAAACCAGCTCTTTCTGTTATCACATCTTATAAAAAAATATATACCGGTTACGCAGAAATGCCTGTATATATACATTCCAAATACCATTTGAAACAAAAATACAGGTATAAGGTCTATTGCCATATCAAGTACTGCTCCCACAAAAAAATCGGCATTATCAAATGCAAGTTTGAGAACCAAATCTGACAAATATATATCTTCTTCAACTCCGCTAAAATTAAATATTTTAATCCCAGACCATATAAATGCAATAATTAAACATAATAATATATACAATCTATATCACCTTACAAGTTTTGCTTTTTATGCACACAATTATAAGCGACAATAAAAATACGCTTCCTATTATACATGCATATGCTATACCATTTTTATTAGCACTGTCAAAAAATCGCAAATAATAGTAATAGTTTGTGCTTACATCTGTATGCAAATTTTCTGTTATAATATTCAAACCACATGTAAATAAATATGCAGGAAGAAATAAAAATGCCTTCATACTGCTCTTTATAAACATAGATAATGATAATGTAAACACTGCAAAGGTTCCTGCAACTGCACCAAAAACACAAACAAACAGACAATAATATAAATATGGATGTGTTATATATAAGTCAGACAAAAAATATTTATCTACCATATTCATATAATTGCTGCTGATTTCACTTATATTAAATGGATTTCCTCTCGCCTCCATAGTAAAAGCAATATTATTTAACAACATTTCTATAAATAGAGGCAGTACAAAAACAATAAAAGTAGATAAAAATACAGCAATAAATTTGCCTATGTAATACTTTATTTTACTAACTCTCATAGAGATGTACACAATTTCTCTCGTTTCAATATCTCTCACAAATGAAAAACCAGCCGGAAGCACAAGCATAAAAGGTAAATATTGAATTAACATTATATTATAATCTTCATTTGTTGCTTCAAGAATGGATAAACGCAGAGGATTGACTATTTCAAATATATAACAACCTTTATATTGGCTTAAATTATGAAAATAATTTATAAGTACAAATGTAAGAAGTATCATAAAAACAATATATGGTGAACTTCTTTGAAAAATAGCATACATTTGGGTTTTTACTGACTTTACCATTTAATTTCCTGCCTTCCAAAACTTTTAATGAAAAAAAATTTTTTTAAATTCTTCATAACAATATAACCTCCTAAATAAAAAATTTACTACTACTTCGCTAACGAACAACTTATTCCTTAGCGTGTAAATAATAACATTTTTTAATTATTTTGGCAATATTTTGGCAATTTTAGCACGAAATAGTGCAAAATTTAAATATAAGCTAATTTTTTATATACATCTCATACCACAGCAGCAGTTGCATAACAAATTAGCCATGCAGCATTTCATGCAAATATCTCCTGCCGGCTCTGTTCCTCCGTATGACGCACTTCTTCCGGTATACCACTCGGCACCTGAATTTAAGCTGAAATAAAACTGCTGAAACTCCATATTATCAGGCTCCATTTTTACCGCTGCCTCTGCGTGCTGTTTTGCTATCACGTTATTACCTACACCAAGATTTGCCCTGGCACTTAAGTAATACCACAGTCCATTCCTGTTTTTTACCTCCATAAGAACATGAAGAGCCTGCTCCCAGTATCCTGTATTTATGTAATCTATTGCTGCCTTTAAATACTTTTCGTCCTCACCGGCATCACCTGTTTTAGTGCCGGTTCTGCCTCCGTAAAAATCACCAAAGCCGCCATTTGTTCCATACCTTCCGCTTTTTATTTTCTGAATCTCATCATACGCCTGCTGTACTTCCTTAAATTTTTCCTCTGCCTGCTTTTTATTAGGATTATTTACGTTGGCATCAGGATGATATTTTCTGCTTAACCTTCTATATGCTTTTTTTATTTCATCATCAGAAGCATTTTCCGACACTCCTAATACCTTATACGGATTTGTCATGTTTCCTCCTTATGCCCTCCTTGCTGGCATATCTGTCTTTCTTTATTTTTTCATATTTTACCCATACTCCCGAATACAATATATTTCTTAAAAGCTCTGCATTTTTTATAACCGGCAGTTTTTCAAATTCACTTGAACATTCTGTCATCATCATAAGAAGAATGTCTTCTGCCTTCCTTTCAAAATCACTGCTTCCATACATTTTCATAAAGGGATTGTAATTTTTATTTTTTATATCTTCATAAATATCCTCATATGCATCCATAAGATAAATAAACTTCCCAAGGTAGAAACCCATTCTCCTTAAATACGTCTCCCACTCATCATTTTTATATACAAACACCTCACCCATAACTTTTCCAAATAAACCTGACATATAATCTATATTATAATTATTTATTTTTTCTCCTCTGTCAAGCTCCTCCATATACGCCTCTATAAGCTTTACTTTATCAAAATACTTTATTTTTACTGCCCTGTAAGCACTGTCTAAGATAACTGTTAAAAACCCTCCTGCCGGGTTTTTGTCATCACGCCAATCATCCCTGCCCTTATAATATGCCATAAGCACAGACATATCTGCCACATACTCTGCCATACAGTTTTTTGCCGCAAAGGGCTTATGTACCGGGTGAAATATACAATTTTCCTTTCTGATTAAAGTTTTTGGCTCATATAGTCCGGTAAGCAAAATATATAGAAATGTCATATCATAGGAAAGAGTTAGTCTTGATATATTTCCGCTGCATCTCTTAAGCTCCTTGCAAAGACCGCAGTAATAGCTTCTGTATGCATCAAATTCCTTTATTTTTAATTCAGGCTTATTTACTATAATATAGCCGTACATATTTCTCCTCATTTCTGCCATATCCTTGGCATAATTAAGCTTACTGTCAACTGTTTTTCAAAAACTTAGTTCTGCATTTTGGGCAGGTAATTTCTATATGCCCTTTTCCTCTTGGTATTCTTATTTTCTGTCTGCAATTAGGACATTTATATATGTGGTGTGTCTTTCTCATTGCCATTGTTTTAGGAAAATTCTTCACACCTTTTTTCCATTTCTCATATGCCTGAAGCTCCTTGTATCTTTTTTGTGTATTTCTTGAAAATACTCTGTAATATGAATATACAACAAGGACAAGGCTTACAAAATAAAAAAGACCTCTGAACATAAATATTGATAATATGCATAATACCAATGCTACATATATCATAAACCTTGATAAATTGTCAACTCCGTATCTTCCGTACATCCATCTTCTTATTTTTTCACTCATATATGCTCCTCTTTTCTTAGTATAATTGCTTTGTATTATATAATTAAATTGTGAAGGAACTATGGGAAAATTATAAAAATTCAATTAATAACAAAATATACAAAAAGGGGCTGTCTATTTCCCGACAGCCCCTCTAATCCTATATGTTATTTTGCAACAATATTTACTATTCTTCCCGGAACATATATTTCCTTTACTATATTTCCTGTAAGCTTATCTCCCAAGGCCTCTTTTGCCTTAGCAATTACGTCCTCCTTT
>CALWSG010000055.1 GCA_944384155.1 uncultured Lachnospiraceae bacterium
ACAAGAGAGCTTATTATGGACGCATTAAATGAGGTGGAAAGAGGAAGTGCGGCAGCAGAACAGACTGCAGATGCAATAAATGAAGTAGTAAACGGTATGAAAAGTATGGCGGAGGCTGCCAGCGATGTATCACAGCTTACAAGGGAAGCGGCAGATTCCATGGTACAGGCAGAGCTTGGTGTAAATCAAATATCAGAGGTGGTACAGGCAAATTCAGCTACGGCACAGGAAACATCAGCTACAAGCGAGGAGCTGTCTGCACAGGCAATATCACTTGATGACCTTGTAAGTAACTTTAAGCTTAAGGAGCATTAGTGTAAAATAAGCCACATGACATAAATCCTTCGTAAGGAGGATTAAAATATAATATTTAGTACTTATAAACAAGGGTTCTAAGCTTTATGGCTGCGTAAGGTTTAGAACCTTTTATAAATTTTACTTGACAAAAATCATCAGTTAGCATACACTAACTATATAAAGTCTATCATACAGTTAGACCAAACTAACTACATACATTGGCATAAAGAAAGGAAGATGTTTAAGTGGCGGCAAAGGAGATTATTGACAGATTAAAGGATAAGGGTCTGAGAATTACAAACCAGAGAAAGATACTTATAGATACAATATTAGAAAATGAATGCTCTTCAAGCAAGGAGATATATTATTGTGCCATAAAGAAGGACCCTAATATAGGAATGGCAACGGTATATAGAATGATAAAGCTTCTTGAAGAGGAAGATATTCTTGAAAGAAGAAAGCTGTCTGTAAGAAAATAAAATTTCCATAAAAATACAATAGGGGGATAAATATAGCAAGGGTGAAAGGCAGCTTTATAAGTGTTGGTTTCTGCCAACACTTTTTTCACGGAACTGTTTTGGGGTATAACCGGTCACAAGCTTAAATTGTCTTGTAAAATGTTCTTTATTTTCATATCCGCATCGAAAAGCAATATCACTTATGGAGTCGTATTGGTTTTGCAGAAGATAGCAGGCAAAATCAATGCGGCTCTTTATTATATCCTGCATGACAGACACGCCGAAAAGCTGTTTATATATATGCTGGAAGTAGGAGGTGCTTAAATTAAGACCTGCTGCTATATCACTGACAGATGCAGATTTATCAAAGCTTCCGTAATTATATATACGATTTCTTATTTCATTAAAATCACGTCTGTATCTGTTAAGCTTATCGGAAAAGTTGCTTTCAATATTATATATATCACTAAATTTATAAAAGAGTGTTTTCATTTTAAGGTCGATTATTTCACTGTGGTGAGGACCTGACTGAAGGTATTCAGTGTGAAGATCCGTAAGCATCAGTGCTATATCCTTTGCGTTCATAATAACCATTGGAGTGTTAAAGGGTATATTAAGACTTTTAAAAAAGTTGTGGCAGTCAGGTCCTGTAAAATGAATCCAGTCATCCATGTAAGGGCTGTTTTCACTGTAGTAGAATTGCGGAGTATGTATGTCATAGAGAATAAAGGACGGCTCGGTAATATCTTTAAAATCACCGTCTGTCAAAAGCCTGCACTTAGATTTAATATATAAAAACAAATAAAAATCAACACCATTTGGTCTGTTAATATATATACCGTTAGGGTGAAGAGTATTGCAGCCCATAGCCTGTATGTTAAATAAATCCTCCATATAAAACTCCATTCCGGTGATTAAATCACAATATCATTTTTGTCATACCTTATCATAAAAAGCATAAAATGTCAATTATGAAGCAGTAATTATCATTGAATATATATCTAAGTATTATATAATCCAAATATAAAATAAATTAACAATTAATCCATAAATAAGGCGGAGGAAGGTATTATGAGGAGAAAAGAGCAGAAAATGACAGCTATGGGCTGGTTCTATTCATACCTTAAAAAATATAAATGGAATATGGTGGTAGGAATGATTCTTGTAACCATAGCATCGGTGCTTGCAATTATTAACCCTAAAATCACAGGATTTATAGTAGATGATATTATAGGTGACGGAAAAGATATCAAGATTGAATTGCTGCCAAGGTTTTTGCTTTTAATGCTGGCAGTCACTTTGGTGAGGGCAGTTATAAGAGTGTGGTTTCAATGGCTGTTTGAAACGGCATCTCAGGGAATCCTGTATGATATGAGAGACGGTGTTTACAGAAATCTTTTGCAGAAGGATTTTGCGTTTTATAACAAAAACAGAACAGGAGATTTAATGAGCAGGCAGACAGGTGATATGATGGCAATAAGACATTTTGTTGCGTATGTTATATACAATCTGTATGAGTCAGTATTGCTGTTTTGTATAGCACTTTTTATGATTTTTTCCGTAGATGTGAGAATAGCACTTGCAATGGTAGCTGTTCTTCCCATAACAGGGCTGGTAACATATCTTCAGTCAAAGGCAATAAAGCCTATGTTTGCCAATATAAGAGAAAAATTTTCAAGCCTTAATGCTTTTGCACAGGAGAATATAAGCGGAAACAGAGTGGTAAAGGCATTTGCCAAGGAAGATTATGAGATAGAAAAATTTCAAAAGGAAAATGAAGGTTACCGCAAGTCAGAGCTTGACGCAGCAAATGTATGGATGAAATATGTGCCTGTATTTGAATTTCTTTCATCAACCCTTGTGTTTATACTGATGCTAATGGGTGGTATTATGTGTATAAAGGGAGATATGTCATTAGGCAACATGGTTATGATAAACAGCTATCTTTGGATGTTAAATAATCCATTGCGTATGGCAGGCTGGCTTATTAATGACATATTCAGATTTCAGGCATCAGTAGAGAAAATATATACAACCATAAAAATGGAGCCTGAAATAATGACTCCGAGATATCCTGAGGACGTAATGAAAATAACAGGTGCCGTAGAGTTTAGAAATGTGTCATATAATCTTCAGGATGACGTTATTCTAAAGGATATTAACTTCAGGGTTGAAGCAGGACAGACTGTGGGAATTATAGGTGCCACGGGAGCAGGAAAATCTACCGTTATGAATCTTATGTGCAGATTTTTTGACCCCACCTCAGGAGAGGTTCTTGTTGATGGCATGAAAAAGATAAAAAATCCTGATGGAACTGTGAGAGAGGAGCTTGTAAGAAATATAAATGTTAAGAATATAGATTTACATACATTAAGAGATGGAATAGGAATGGCTATGCAGGATGTATTCCTGTTTTCAGATACAATAGAAGGAAATATAGCGTACGGTCAGCCTGACTGTCCTTTTGAAAAGGTTGAGTGGGCAGCAAAGGTGGCAAATGCAGATGATTTCATAAGAAAAATGCCTGAGGGCTATGACACGATAGTGGGAGAGAGAGGTGTAGGACTGTCAGGAGGACAGAAGCAGAGAATATCACTGGCGAGGGCACTTCTTAAATCTCCGTCAATAATTATTCTTGACGATACTACATCTGCCGTGGATATGGAGACAGAGGAGCAGATTCAGGAGGCACTTCGCTCTCTTGAAAACAAAGAGACAGTGTTTATAATAGCACACAGAATATCATCAATAAAAGATGCAGACATAATACTTGTACTTGACAACGGAAGAATAGTTGAGCAGGGAACACATGATGAGCTTATAGAAAAAGAAGGATATTACTATACTGTATTTACTCATCAGTATGGTGAGTTTGACAGTCTCAGAAAGAAGGGAGGCAGATAAATATGGCAAGAAATAAATATGATATAGACGAAGAGCTTGATGAGAAGTTTGATGCAGGCCAGCTTAGAAGACTTGCACATTACCTGTCGCCTTATAAAGGAAAAATGATATTTGCAGTTACCATTATGGTTATATCCAGTGCCCTTTCCATGCTTCAGCCATTGCTTTTAAAAGATGTAATGGAGGTTATAGAGGATTGTCTGTATAAGGGAAGCATAGATGAGAGAAGTGCAATAATAAGAATAGTAGTTGACAGCGTGCTTATGATGCTTGATGTGCTGGCAGTTGTTATTATATTAAGAATAAAGATAAAGGTAACTACAGTGGTAGGACAAAATATTATAAGAGACATAAGGACAGATTTGTTTGTACATTTGCAGGAGCTTCCTTTTTCTTATTATGATGATAAGCCCCACGGAAAAATACAGGTAAGAGTGGTAAATTATGTGAATAACTTAAGTGACCTTTTATCAAATGGTATTGTAAATACAATAACAGATATGTTCAGTCTTGTATTTATTATATTCTTTATGTTTTATTTAAGCCCTGCCTTCGCCCTTGTATGTCTGTGCGGTCTGCCGGTTCTTGTGGCAGTTGTGTGGTTTGTAAAGACAAGACAGCATAGGGCATGGCAGCTTCAAAGCAATAAACAGTCAAATTTAAATGCATATATAGCAGAGAGCATTAACGGAATACGTGTTACCCAGTCCTTTGTAAGAGAAGGAGAGAACACACGAATATTTAACAGACTGAATGAGGATGCCAGAACGTCATGGCTTAATGCAGTGAAATATAATTTTGTTCTGGGACCTGTAGTTGAAAATATAACAGCTATAACAACGGCTATAATATATGTTCTTGGCATAACATGGATAATGGATGGAAATGAGATTATGTCAGTTGGTCTTTTAACTGCATTTGTAGGTTATATTTCAAGATTTTGGGCACCTATTACAACACTTGCAAGCTTTTACAATTCACTTATAACGGCAATATCTTATTTGGAAAGAATATTTGAAACAATAGATGAGCCTGTAACGGTAAAGGATGCACCGGGAGCTGTGGAAATGCCGGAGATAAAAGGAGAAGTGGAATTTAAAAATGTAGAGTTCAGCTATGATGATGGTGTTAAAATATTAAAGGGTGTAAGCTTCAAGGCAGGTATTGGAGAGTCCTATGCCATAGTGGGACCTACAGGGGCAGGAAAGTCCACAATAGTAAACCTTTTAAGCAGATTTTACAATATTGATTCCGGACAAATACTTATTGACGGCATAGATATAAACAGTGTTACAATCAAGTCATTAAGACGTCAGATGGGTGTTATGATGCAGGACAGCTTTATATTTGCGGGAACTATAATGGATAACATAAGGTACGGCAATATGGAGGCAAGTGATGAGGATGTTATAAGGGCGGCAAAGACTGTATGTGCCCATGACTTTATAATGGAGCTTGAGGATGGTTACAACACTGAAGTAAATGAGAGAGGAAGCAGGCTTTCTGCCGGTCAGAGGCAGCTTATATCCTTTGCAAGGGCAGTCCTTGCAAATCCCAAAATATTGATACTTGACGAGGCAACCTCAAGTATTGACACTGAAACGGAAATACTTCTGCAAAGGGGACTGAATGAGCTGTTAAAGGGAAGAACATCATTCATTATTGCCCACAGACTTTCAACAATAAAAAATTCTTCATGTATAATGTACGTTGACCATGGCAATATAGTTGAAATGGGAACACATGATGAGCTTATGAAAAATCCAAAGGGAGAATACTATAAGTTATATATGTCACAATACGCCTTCTTAAATAAATAGATATTAGTGTGAAAAATAAGCTCGAAAGCTTGTTTTTCACACGATTTATTTTGTGCAGGAGTGGTAAATAAGCCATGTGGCATAAAACATTTGGGAATGGAGATTAAAATGATTGAGATAATTAAAATAAATAAAGAGGATAAGGAAAAAATAAAAGAATTATCACAGGCGGCAGGTGCCATAGTAAAGGAATATTATGACCCTATAATAGGGGCAGAGCAGAATGATTACATGATAAAATTGTTCCAGTCTCCTGAGGGCATACATGAGCAGCTAAATAATGGACATACATATTATGCCGCAATGGAGGGAGATAAATATGCAGGATTTATCTCATATTATCCAAAGGATGGAAAGCTGTATCTTAACAAATATTATCTGTCATCGGAGATGAGGGGTAAAGGCTACGGACATGCCCTAATGGATTTTATAAAAGACAAAGCAAGGGAAAGCGGCTATCCGGCAGTATTTTTAAATGTAAATAAGTATAACAGTGATTCAATAAATATTTATAAGCATTTTGGATTTGAGATTATAAGGGCGGAAAAAAATCCAATAGGAAACGGTTTTTATATGGATGATTATGTGATGGAGTGGAGAGTGTAAGTATCCGGGCAATGGAAATTAAAAATACGTAAAACACGTCAATTCTTTTAATGTATGTTGACATTAAAATTCCTGTCTTTGACAGTTTTTTAGCAAAAAAAGTCTCGCAAGTCGCTCTAGGAGTGCCCTGCGGGACTTTTATAAATTTTACAGATGCACGTTACACTATCTTTTTCTTGGTCTGGGAGCAGATATTTCGCATCTTTGCTATGGGTAAAATCTGTTTAGATGTACAGAATCCAAATGCTTCATGCAGTGCATCGGTCAGTTCTGTTCTTGTGTAGACTGGCTGATAACCTTTTCCTTCATATTTTATGAAATCCATCTCCTGCAGGGTTGACAGTATCTGATCTATGGTGTATTGGTTACCCAGTTTCTTTTCAAGATAGCGGTAGACAATAAGTGAAATAAAACAGGTTATAAAGTGGGCGAGAATGCGTTCTTTACGATTCAAATATACCGGTCTTGCTTCGAAATCACTTTTCATTATTCTGAAACATTCCTCTATTTCCCAACGTCGCTTGTTTGCTTTTACTATGTCTGTAATGCTTTCATCAAGGTTCGTGCATACAGCATAGAAGCCATCGTATTTTTCTTCGTTCTCAATGATTGATGGATCAATATAACTGGCAGTTATTTCTGCCACCTCGCCATCTTTTGTGGCATGGTCGGTTTTTATGAATCTTTTGGGATCATTCTGTTTTTTTCTGCCGGAAGATGTATATCCGTCTGCTACAAGTTTCTTTGCACGCTCTATCTGACCTTCCCGTACATGACGTTGGAAATTGCGGTATTTTATTGAGTATGAAACAATCAGTTTCTGCTCAATGACTTCTTTTCTGTCTCCTTTATCGGTATGTACCAGACCTGCTTCTTTGATCCATCTGGTTTTGTAGAAAATCTTATCCTTATCAGTGTCCTCATTCAATTCAGAAATTTTATACATTTTTCCGGAATTATCACCATCAAGAAACCATCCTTCCTCAGACAGACACCACTCCTGCAGAAATTCTTTGAGGGTTTTTACCGGCTGCGTTGTGATATATCCGCGTAGTCCGTCCTCGCCGTCATAAGAGTTAAAAGTGCGGTTGGTGGCAGAAGACAGCCCGGCATCCGTACAGACGATGAACTTTGACATATCAAACTTTGACAGCATTTTTTCTTCCAATGGTATCATGGTCAATTGTTCATTCCTGTTGCCCGGGTAGATTGAAAACGAGATAGGAATGCCATCCATGTCCATGAAAAGTCCCATGCCTACGATTGGAAGTGGACGATTTTCTTTGCTTTTGCCAAACTGTTTGTCATCCTCGGCAGTATCGGTTTCAAAGTAGAAGTTTGTACAATCGTAGTAAATGACCTGCGTATTCCGCTTTTGAATGGCGGTGCTGTTCTTAAAAAGCCGGCTTTGTATATAATCCGATTCTTCTGCAATAACGCTCAGGGCACGGTAAATGTCATGAAGTTCAAATGAGGGCTGTTCTATGAATCTTTTAGATTCATAGAAACTGCTTCTTTTTGAGGAAGGATAAAGAATCCGTGTATAAATAAGGCGTGAGAGTATGTCGTTAAGATCATACTCAAAAGGATGTCTGGCAGAGATTGCACGGCATATTTTATGCAATCCAAGTTCATAATAAATGTCTTGAAGAAAAAGATATCCACCATTGAAACGTCTCTGTTCGTCCATAACAAGATCCGTTCCGGCGCAGAGTTCAATGTTGAACTTTGCATAATCTTCTTTTTCTGCTTCGTTCATCAGTCGTACTTGTTCTTTAGCCCATGCCTTGGCATCGGTCACACCGTATGTCTCACATATGTATTTTTCGGAACCAAATGACTTGACAATCTGTGTCTTGTTTTTTCCGTTAATTCTAACTGTCTTTACAGCTCTGTAGGTAATTGAATATTTGCTTGTTGTCCATCCTAATCTCATAGCACACCTCCATTTATATTATAATGGAACAAACTGGAACGTGCAAGTATAAAATTGAAATTTGACAAAAAAATAAAGTCATTACTGGCTTTGAAGTGATTCATATGGGGTTAGGCTGTCAAACTACCGAGCCTGGGAATTTATCTCAGAAGATGGGAACGATATTTTTGCGGCATATTTCAGAATTTTATGTGAAGTTAATCCCGGAATTTCCCGTATGAAATTTCAGGCACTGGATCCGGAAGCACAATACGAAGTTGTGGGAGAAGGAAAAGTCTATTCAGGAGACGAATTGATGGAAGTGGGAATTCTGGTAGATTTCTGGGGCGACTTCCAGAGCAGGACATGGAGATTGAAAAAGCGGTAACAGAAAATTTACAAAATGGATAAAGGTAGTAGTTGAATAAAACCGCTTTCGGTGGTAAAATAGGTAGACATAATGCAAAGAATGGGTGCATTATGTCTACTTTTCCTTTAGGAAAAAATACCCCTGATCAAGAAGTAATTCGTGGGTGTAAGGGTGTTAATTAAGTATAATGGAGGACTAACAATGGGTTTATTTTCAAAAGTATTCGGTACATACAGTGACAGAGAAATCAAACGGATTACACCGATTGTAGATAAAATCTGCTCCTACCGGGACGAGATGATGGCGCTGTCAGACGAGCAGCTGCGAGGTAAAACAGATGAGTTTAAGGAAAGACTGGACGAGGGGCAAACACTGGACGATATTCTTCCGGAAGCATA
>CALWSG010000056.1 GCA_944384155.1 uncultured Lachnospiraceae bacterium
ACTTGAAGAATTTAAACAAAGTGATTTGTTGATACCTGATGAAACGATAGACACAGAATCTAATCTATGGTATATCGTGTTACAAAAGAACTTATATAAGGTAGGTCTTCCTATTGATTTATTTGATGATTTATCAAGTGACATAGATGCATTGGTAAATAGAAGAAATTCTATTGCACATGGCACGGAACGTGCTGGTGTAAAGGAAAATGAATATTTACAATGGGAGATAAAAACTTATAGGGTTATGGAAGAAATTATTAGATGTATTTATCATGATGTTTGTCATGAAAAATATCTAAAGGCAAATTAAGTTATTGCTGATTTTATTCAAAACTCAAAAGTATTGATACCGCTTCGCCCATGACGATAAATCAAGGGTTGAGGTGGTGTCATTTCTTATATTCATAAGTTGTCAAAGAAGAAGGTTGAAAGATACCTTCTTTTTTTGATGCCTAAAATTAATTTACGGAAGGAGAATCAGATTATGATTTATGGTTACGGAAGAGTTAGCACAAAAGGTCAGGCAAAGGACGGGAAAAGTCTGGAAGCACAGGAGCGGTTGCTTAAGGAGCATGGAGCAGAGGTTATCATAACTGCATTGTGGCAGGTGGTAATACCGATTATGACGATTTGCGTAAAAGTAAAAGGGTTGCAGCAAATGAAGAATATGCAAGGGATTTAGCAAGCCTGATGCGAAAGTGCCACAGTGTCCACCAGAAAAAGAAAAGTATATTGTGGAGGCACTGAAGCATTTTCAAATGATATAGATTTGTAAAAATCAGAGACGTTACGAAAGCGGTACAGTGTAAGGCATGATTTTTTTATATGGGAGGACAAAATCTGATAATTAGAGGCTTATGCGAAGAGATTTGTGGAGCGGATTAAGGAAGCGGTATAAGGATTACCGCCATCCTGCGAGAGTGGGATATATACATACAATAGAGCGTTTAAAATAATAAGATTGCAAGTTTACTACTGAACGATAGGTGGTATATAAATGGTTGGATTGAAAGTATTATCCTCCACCAGTAGCGGTGGAGTTTTTCTATCAGAAACAATATTTTTTTGGTTGACATACCGGATATTTAGATATATAATTTAAATGAAATTCGGCAATAACTAAAAAAAGCCGAAAAATATTAAAAATAATATTTTGAAAAATGGGTATGCTTAAATCGAGGTGATAGGAATGACTGATGAATATAAGCTTCCTCAGGATAAGATGCTTTTTTCTGTTGACGAACTAAAAGAAGCAGGATTTTCTCATTACAAAATCAATCAGATGGTCGAGAAAGGTGTGTTGCTAAAACTGAATAAAAAATATTATGAAAATACAAATTATCATGGTAAAGAATCGGACTTTTACTATGTTTCTGCATATGCACCCAAAGGTGTAGTTTGCCTTATGAGTGCTGCGGCTTATTATAATTTGACAACATACCGACCGGATGCTATAGATGTAGCAATTCAGAGAAAAGCAAAGGTTTCCACGATGCCGGACTGGCCGGAACTGTCTGTATATTATTATGCAGATGACCGATTTGAAATAGGCATTGAAACCGTACAAGAGGGTAAAAATCAATTTAAAATCTATGACATTGAAAAAACAGTTGTAGATATTGTATTCTTTCGTGAGCGGGTTGGTATTGAGGAGACAAAGGAAGTGCTTGTTAATTATCTTAAACGAAAGGATAGAAATCTTAACAGACTACTTCGATATGCACAGCTGCTTAAATGTGAAGATATTATGAAAACATATCTGGAGGTGCTTGTATGATAAGTGCAATATCCGTAAAAGACAGATTGAAGAATCAGGCAAAAGCGGATGGAAGAACAATGCAGGATGAGTTGGTAACCTATGGACTGGAACGGACAATTTATAGGTTATGTGTTTCAAAATATGCAGAACGTTTTACCTTAAAGGGTGGTATTTTCTTATATGCACTGTTTGATGGAAATTTTGCAAGAGCCACTATGGATATTGACCTTTTGGCTCAGCAGATTTCTAATGATGCAGAAGAGATGAAGAGAGTGTTCCGGGATATTTTTTCTATAGAGTGTGAAGATGCTTTACGATTTGATTTGGATTCGTTGGAAGTGATTAATATTACAGAATTTAAAGAGTACCATGGCGTAAATGTGTCAATTATGGGATACCTTGACCGTACGAAGATTCCGGTATCCATTGATATCGGCTTTGGGGATGTGATTTATCCGGAGCGAATGCAAATGGATTTCCCTGTGTTGTTGGATATGGAGATTCCGAAGGTGTACGCCTATTCCATTTATTCTGTAATTGCAGAAAAGTTTGAAGCCTTTGTTTCACTTGGTCTTGCAAACGGAAGATATAAGGACTTCTATGATATTTATGTGTTGTCAGCAAATTATGAATTGGATGGAAATGAGTTGAAAAATGCTGTTATAGAAACCTTCACTCACAGAGAAACAGGTTTTGATGATATAGTGGCTTTTGAGTCTGATTTTACAGAAGATTCTATAAGACAGGGAAGATGGAATGCATTTATAAAGAAAAAGAAAGCTATGATGAAGGTTGAATTTGCGGAGGCAATAGAGCAATCTAAAAAGTTGCTTATGCCGATTGTAGAAGCTATAGAACAGAGTCAGTCATTTAATAAAAAGTGGGATAAAGATAAGAAAGAATGGGTTTGAATACATAGAAATAATATGTATTAAGTAATTATGACCGTTGAGAGGTAAGGGTAATGCCTTAATCCAAATATCCTATTGGCAGGTAGGCAGTCAGAGTGATGGTTGTCTATTTTTTTGTTGAAATTAAGTTGAAACCGATATATGATTTTGTTGAGACAACGAAAGTATAGTTGAAACAGTTGTCTTATTTTCCCATAAAAGGGGATAAAAACCATATATCTTATACTTATTGACAAGACGAATTATGTAGAATAAAATACAGGCGGAAAGATAAAAAGGTTGTTTAATCGCTGTCGCAGTAACGACCTGTAGGGAGGTGTACAATATGTTGCTGAAGGATGCTAAAATTGGACAGACATGTGTGGTAGAGAATATATCACTTCCACCGCAGATGGAACGTCGGCTGGAAGCTCTGGGAATGACAAAACAAACGCCTTTAACAATTTTAAACCGCAAAGGCAAAGGAATTTTAATTATTAAGCTGCGGGGAACACGATTGGCTCTGGGTTTTAATATTACAAAAAATATACAAGTGAGGTGAGGGACAGTGGACAATGAGATGACTATTGGATTTATTGGAAATCCAAATTGTGGAAAGACTACTCTGTTTAATGCGTATACCGGTGCTAATCTGAAGGTAGCTAACTGGCCCGGTGTCACTGTGGAAAAGGTAGAAGGTGCTATTCGAGACCATGACATGAATATTCATTTGGTGGATTTACCGGGTACATACAGTCTTACATCTTACACAATGGAAGAAACGGTATCGCGGCGTTTTATACTGAGTGATGAGGTTGATGTTATAATTAATGTGGCGGATGCATCGGCACTGGAGCGAAGCCTTTATCTGACATTACAGCTTTTGGAACTGGGAAAGCCGGTTGTACTGGCATTAAACATGATGGACATTGTAGAAAAAAGGGGAATGGAGATTGATTTGCACCGGTTGCCGGAGATGCTTGGTATTCCTGTTATTCCCGTTTCGGCAAGAAAACGTAAGGGATTGGATATACTGCTGCACGCGGCTGTTCATCACAAGGATTGTAAAGAGCCTGATTACATAATTCACCAGCATAAATATACATCAAAGCATCATCATAATCACCATGATGAATTTGCAATGGTTTATTCTGATGATATGGAAGATAAGATTGACCTGATTATTCCGGAGTTGAAAAAGCTATATCCCAATCTTCAAAACTACCGATGGCATGCTTTAAAGCTGTTGGAGGGAGATAAGGAAATCACTGAAAAATATCCTGTTAATCTTCCAAATGTGTTAGAGCGAAGCTATGAGTCTGACATTATTAATCAGAAATATGATTTTATAAGTGAGATTATAAGCGAGGTTCTTTTGCATAAGGAGCGTCAGGATGTATTTACAGAAACTGTTGATAAGGTTCTGACCGGAAAAATTTCCGGAATCCCAATTTTTCTTTTGATTATGGCGGTAATCTTCTTTCTGACTTTTACGGTTGGTGATTGGATTAAGGGTTATTTTGAAATAGGAATCGGATGGCTGGGAGAAGCAGCTGCCTCCGGTTTAAATGCAATCCATGTGGGACAGATACTTACTTCTTTGGTAGTAGATGGCATTATCGGAGGTGTTGGAACCATTGTTACGTTTTTGCCAAATATATTGATTCTTTTCTTATGTCTGGCCTTGTTGGAGGACAGCGGCTATATGGCACGTGTGGCATATGTTATGGAAGGCGTTATGAGCAGACTTGGATTATCCGGCAAAGCCTTTATTCCGATGCTTCTTGGATTTGGCTGTACAGTTCCGGCAATTATGGCTTCACGTGCACTGGAAAATAAAAGGGACAGATATAAGGTTATGCTGGTAACGCCTTTTATGAGCTGTAATGCACGTCTAACCATATATATTTTGTTTGCTGAAATGTTTTTTGGAGATAATGCAATGCTGGTGGCATATTCCATGTATCTGATTGGCATTGTGGTTGCAATAATTGTTTCTGCCGTTATCCATATTTTAGACAGGAAGAAAAGTGTTAATTATCTTATGATAGAATTACCGGAATATAAGATGCCGGATTTACGTACTGTAGGCATTTATGTTTGGGAAAAGGTTAAGGATTATTTAGGAAAAGCCGGTACTACTATTTTTATTGCAACACTTTTTATTTGGGTGCTGTTAAATTTTGGCCCGGAGGGATATTCGGCAGACATGTCAGACAGCTTTGGAGCTGTAATCGGAAAATGGCTGGTTCCTTTCTTTGCACCTATTGGTTTGGGATTTTGGCAGATAGCCGTGGCACTGATAGCCGGTGTGTCAGCAAAGGAGGTGGTGGTTTCAAGCTGTGCCGTTTTGTTTGGAATTGCCAATGCAAGTTCACCGGAGGGAATGTCTGCCTTTTCATCAGCACTTAATGGGATTGGATTTGGTCAGTTGAATGCATTTTGTCTTATGGTATTTTGTCTCCTTTATATTCCATGTGCTGCTGCGTTGGGAGTTACACGAAGAGAATCAAACAGTTGGGCTTGGATGGGATTTACGGCACTTTTCCAGTTGGCTGTAGCCTGGCTGGTAACATTTGCGGTATATCATATTGGACTGTTGATGTAGTAAGGGAGGAAAAACAGTAAGAAAGTTAAGAATTTAAAAGCATATAAATATGACAAAATTTCACAGTAGATTTTTACAAAAACTTCTTGACATTATTAAAGAAAGGGTGTATATTACCAAATGTCCGAAATCATAATATCTGATTTTTTATATAAAGAACAGGAGGAGGAAATGAAACAGGATAATAATTCACTTAAAGCTTTCCGTGAAACCACAATGGAGTTAGATAATTTATATTCTATTTTTTCAAAATCCTGTGGATTATCCGAGCCGGAATACTGGTCACTGCTGCTTATTTATGAGGGAGTAGTGACACAAAGTAAAATCAGTGAACAATTATTTTTGAGCAGGCAGACTCTCAATTCAGCATTTAAGCAGTTAGTAAAAAAGGGGCTTATTGTGCTGGAGCCGTATGAAAACAATCAGAGAACCAAGAGAGCTATTTTAACAGCAAAGGGATATTCCCTTGTGGAAAAGCAGGTGGTTAATATGCATCGGATTGAGGAGCAGGCATGGATGAAACTTAATGAGGAGGAGCGGAATACACTGGCAGGGCTGACACGAAAATTTGCAGATGCACTCAGTGACATGCTGCAAAATTTATAAAAATTTAAAATTAAAAACAACAATCATCGGAGGGTATGCAGTCGCAACTGCAATATCGGAGAAGATGTCGAGTGCGCTCGGTTACTTTAGGAAAGATAACCGGGTGCATTATTTATCCCGACATTGGCGGCTCAAATGTTAAATATGGGAACTTCGGGAAGCTCATTTACCATGCTATGGCATACAGGCGTTGAAATGGCTATTGTATCTTTGTTTCCGGTGTCTGTGCCATTTTAGGCGGATATGCCTGTGCAGCACTTGCCTCACGTGTTGGCAAGGATATGCGTGTTGCTATATATAAAAAATCACTAAAGCTTTCAGTATATGATTTTAGGCAATTTGGAACTGCATCAATTACAACACGAACAGTTTCTGATATTAATACAATTCAGACAGCACTTACCAGCACCATACAGATGATTCTGCCGGTTCCCGTTATTTGCATCACAGCATTGCTGCTTTGTTTCCAACTGGACATGGAAATGGGATTTATACTTTTAGCTGTCATGATTATTGTGTTGGTTTTGGCTTGGGGTATTATGCACAGTGCCGCACCGTTATTTAAGAAGTTTCAAAAACTCCTTGACAAAATGTCCACAGTGCTTTTGGAGAACATTACAGGGGTGCGTGTTGTTCGTGCTTTTAACAGCGAAACAAGAGAGAAGGAACGAATGAATACGGCTTTTGGCAACTATGCAGAAACTTCAATTAAGGCAAACCGGAGATTTGCAAATCTTGATGGGCTTTCATTTTTCTTTATCAATCTGTTTGTTGTAATTGTATATTGGCTATGCGGCACAAAAATCAGTACGGGAGATTTTAAAATTGGAGATATTACAGCAGTAATTGAATATGCATTGATGGTAATGTTCTTTTTGCTGATGGCACAGATGGTTATTCTTACCCTTCCCCGTGCATTAGAGTGCTGTGACAGGGTAAAGGCAGTATTAACTCACACGCCGGAAATTCGTGACATGGTAGAGGAAAACCCAAAGGAAACAAAAGGTAAGGAAGAGGCGGTACCGGAAGCGGAAAATCTACAGTTGCCTCCTTGATTTTGCGTTTTCATGATGTAACACAAGGCGGAATTTATCTAAATGGTACGGATATCCGCAATATGAAGCAGAGCTTTCTTCGAGAGCATCTTGCATATGTACAGCAAAAAGCATGGCTTTTTTCAGGGACAATAGCTTCTAATCTTCGTTACAGCAACAGAGAAGCTGATGAAGCAGAGTTAATGCGTGCAGCTGATATAGCACAGGCAGGTGAATTTATCAGGTCTTTGCCGGAGGGATTAAATTCTTTTGTGGCACAGGGGGGAACAAATTTCTCAGGTGGGCAGAAGCAGCGTCTTTCCATTGCAAGAGCATTAGTAAAAAAGCCGGAGTTATATATTTTTGATGATAGCTTTTCTGCCTTGGATTTTAAGACAGATGCAGCTTTGCGAAAGGCTCTTGCAGAAGAAACTAAAGAAGCTGCTGTATTGATTATTGCCCAAAGGGTTAGTACCATTCGCCATGCAGAACAAATCATTGTGTTGAATGATGGAGAAATGGCAGGAATCGGAACTCATGATGAGTTAATTAAGAATTGTCCGGTATACCGGGAAATTTATGAATCACAGACAAAGGAGGCACAGTAAGCATGAGAAGAGTAAATAAACAAAATACAGTAATCCGACTCTTTAGTTACTTGAAAAATCAGTATGTCCGTTTGACTGTTGTTGTTATTTCAATTATTATTTACGTCGGTCTTAGCATTTGGAACCCTATGTTTAGTGCCATTGTTATTGACCGCTTATGGGAGAGCATAAAATTATCGTGGGAAAACGGAACTGCTTTTTCTATTACATGGGATAATATGGGGCGTGAGTTGTTTCAGCTTACCTTGCAGTACTTTTTAACGTGGATTTTTTACTATTTGCAATCATATCTTATGGCAAATGTGGCAGAAAACCTTGTTCTTAATTTGAGAGAACAGGTATCAAGAAAGTTAAACCGCCTGCCGTTACGTTTTTTTGACCAAAACAAGGCAGGAGAAATTTTAAGCCGTGTTACCAGTGATTTAGATAAAATTACAGAGGTTATGCAGACAGGGTTACTGAAGCTGATTGTTGCAATCGGCACTATTATCGGCTCTCTGATTGTTATGTTTTATTATAGTGTTTCCCTTACTTGCATTTTCCTTATTTTTATGTTGATTAGTATGATGATTACAATGAAAAAGCTTATGGAGGGACGAACCAGCTTTGTTATCGCACACCGTCTGTCAACAATTCGCGATGCCGATATAATTCTGTTTATGGAGCAGGGAAATATTATTGAGCAGGGAAATCACAAGGAACTTCTGGAGAAGAAGGGAGCTTATGCTGCATTATATTACAGCCAGTTTGAATAATTTTGTTAATTTATGTAAACTCAAGTTATATTATAATTGACATTTATCCCTAGGGGAAAGATAATAGATTTAGAGTTTCTTAACTGCATAGATAAATTATTGAGATAGGAGGAGAAAAGCAGTGATATATTTGTCAAGATTTTTATTTCCGGACAAAGAGCAGGAATATAGCTTTATAATGGGACAAAAAAGAAGCTGTTATGACTCCTTCTATCCATTTCAGGTGTTGTCAAAAAACCAACTTTCAGTATTGGATTTTGAACCTATAACAATATTGTATGGCGGTAACGGCTCAGGAAAGACAACAGCTTTAAATGTTATAGCACAAAAGCTTGAACTGAAAAGAGATACTATTTATAACAGAACAAATTTTTTTGAATCTTATACGTCAATGTGTTCCTATGAGGTTAAAAAGCCTGTAAGTGAAGACAGCAGAATAATAACAAGTGATGATGTGTTTGATTTTATGCTTAATTTAAGGACAATCAACGATGGCATAAATCAAAAGAGAGAGGAGTTGTTTGACGAGTACTTAAATGCAAAGTATTCTAAATTCCGGATGAATTCCTTAGATGATTATGAGCAGTTAAAAAAAGTAAATATGGCAAGGAGTAAGACACAATCAAAGTATGTAAGGAATAATCTTATGGGAAATATAAGAGAGTATTCCAACGGAGAAAGTGCGTTTATATATTTTGTGGAAAGAATAAAGGACAATGGTCTTTACCTTCTGGATGAACCGGAAAACAGTCTTTCACCCCAAAAGCAGCAGGAGCTTCTTAAATTTATAGAGAATTCTGCAAGATTTTTTGGAGGGCAGTTTATTATTGCCACACATTCCCCCTTTATTTTATCTGCAAAGGGGGCAAAAATATATGACATGGATGAGGAGCCTGTAGATATAAAAAAGTGGACAGAGCTTTCAAATGTACGTGCATACTATGATTTTTTTAAAAATCATGAAAATGAATTTTAATATTAAAATGATACAATTAATTTTCGTTTTCCCCCATGTAATCATGATCTACCGTTATCATACATTGATATGAGGAATTAAGTGCCTGTATGTTTTCAGTAAGGTTATTAATAAGCTTTTTCTTAGTTGATTCGTCATACTCTATGGGAATAACCATATCAAAAATCAGGCAGATTTCATTTTCCTTATAAATAACCCTGAAATCATGTATGCTGCAGGAAGCATCCATAGCTTTTAGTATTTCCAGGACCGTTTCCTTAAGCGTAAGTACACGTTCATCCTTTGTTTCCACAGGATCCATATGGATAACAAGAAAGGTTCCAAGCTCATCCAAGGCATCTCGCTCAATTTTGTCAATAATGTTATGAGATTTTTCTATGTCAACGTCATTTGGAACCTCTGCGTGAATTGATGCCATGCTGCGTCCCGGACCATAGTTATGTACAATCAGGTCATGGCTTCCCTCGATTCCTTCATATTTTTCCACAAAGGCTTTGATTTTTTCATATATTTCAGGGTCAACTGCTTCACCAATAAGAGGCTCCAGTGTATCGCGGGCAATCTGGATTCCAGCCCACATGATTACAAGGGCAACGCCTAAGCCAACAAAGCCGTCAATGTTAACTCCCGTAAATTGGAAGAAAAGCAGAGATAAAATTGTGGCAGCCGTGGCAATTACATCCCCCATGGAATCTGCAAATACTGCTTTAAGAACTTTTGAGTCAATTTTTTCTCCCAGTTTTTTGTTAAACATACCAAGCCAAAGTTTCACAGTAATGGAAAGAATCAGTATGATAACAGATACGATTTGAAAGTTAAGCTTTTCAGGAGAGAGTATTTTATGTACGGAATCCTTTAGAAAAGTAAAGCCAACCTCCAGCACGAGAAAGGAAACAACTAAGGCAGCAATATATTCAACTCGTCCATGCCCAAAAGGATGACGCTTATCAGCCGGCTTTTCTGCCATTTTTACCCCAACAAGACTTATAATAGAAGAGCATGCATCAGACAAATTATTAAAAGCATCGGCAGTAACTGAAACGCTGTGAAGTATAAGCCCTATAATAAATTTAGCGGCAAACAAAAACACATTGCATATAATTCCGACAATGCCTGAAAGTATACCGTAGGAAGTTCTGACAGACACTTCTGTAACATCTTTATAATTCTTCACAAAATGTCTCACTAAAAAATCAGTCATTTTTATGTATCCATGTCCTTTCGACTAAGCTTAATGCTTTAAAATATCATTAACTTTTTGTATGATATTACATCTTTTAACAGGTGTCAATAATATATTATTTTTAAGTTTATGCAAATTGCATTTTAGATGTGTCAAAAGAATATTCTGACATACTTTATGGCTGTTGCTTATTTTGTATAAGTTTGATATAATAAGATTAAGATTAGCCTTGGCTAACTAAAAACAAACCGGAGATTTGTGCCTGTGTGCACCTGACACAAGCTCGTTATACATAAAAAACGTGCATAGAAATGAGGATATTATGATAAAAATAACAATACATGTTGATGGGATGCAGTGCGGAATGTGTGAAGCTCATGTGAATGAGGCTGTGAGAAGTGTATTTAAGGTAAAGAAGGTTACATCATCTCACGGAAAAAATGAAACTGTAATAATTACAGAGCAGGATATTGATGACAGTATGCTTAGGGAGACTATTGAAAAGACCGGATATAAGGTTATGGAAGTTAGCAGAGAGCCTTACGAGAAAAAGGGATTTTTTAAGGGATTGTTTAAATAATAATAATATGCAGGATAATATTAGGGAGAGATTTAAGCTTGCATGAGAAATGGAGGAAGTATGGATAAAAGGGTGTTTTATAATGGTGATATTATTACAATGGAAAATGAGGGGGAATATACAGAGGCTGTATATGTTGAGGACGGCATTATAAAAAAATGCGGCTCTTTTTTGGAAATTAAGGAAATGTGTGATGGAAGCACAGAGAGAATAGACTTAGAGGGGAGAACTATGCTGCCTGCTTTTATAGATGCACACAGTCATTTTGCCATGGTAGGGCAGCAGGCATCGGAATGTGATTTATCAGATTGTAAAAGCTTTGATGATATAATAGCTACAATGAAAAGATACATTGAGGATAATAAAATTCCTGAAGGCGAAATGGTGTCAGGTGTTAACTATGATCACAACTTTCTTCAGGAAGGGGAGCATCCCACAAAGGATGTTCTTGATAAGATATCTGTAAAGCATATGGTGTCCGTGGCACATACGTCGGGACATATGGGCTCAGTAAACAGTGCTGTATTAAAAAAACTTGGGTTAAATCGTGACAGTGAATTTGGCAGGGGAGGAAAATATTGCAGGTATATTGGTTCAGGGGAATTAAACGGACATATGGAGGAAAATGCATTTATGTCTGTAAGGCAGCTTAAAAGGCAGCCATCCTATGAGGAAATGAAAGCTTTTATATTAAAGGGTCAGAAGGAATACCTTAAAAACGGAATTACTACAGTGCAAAACGGAGGCGGAGTTCCGGAGCATACAGAAATTTTAACAGACCTTGCAGAGGACAATGAATACACTTTGGATATAGTTAATTACATGATGATAGGAAATACAACGCCTGAACAGATGAAGGCATACGGAAAATTTTTGGGAAAATACTATAATCGATTTAAGGTAGGAGGCTATAAAATGTTTCTTGACGGTTCTCCCCAAGGAAGGACGGCATGGCTCAGCAAGCCTTATGAGGGGGAGACTGAATATAGAGGATATCCTGTACTAAAGGATGAGGAGGTCTATGAATACTCAAGGAGAGCAATAGAGGAGGGAAGGCAGCTTTTAACCCACTGTAACGGAGATGAGGCAAGCGAGCAGCTTATACGTGAATATACCAGAGCCTTAAGAGATGCAGGAGACAACAGAAATTTAAGACCTGTAATGATACATGCGCAGACAGTGAGAAAAGACCAGCTTAAGAAGATGAAAGAAATAGGAATGATACCGTCTATTTTTATAGCACATACCTATTACTGGGGAGACATTCATATTAAAAATCTTGGAAAAATAAGAGGAGAAAATATAAGTCCTGCCAGAACTGCACTTGATATGGGACATATAATAAATTTTCATCAGGATAGTCCTGTTATTAAGCCGAATATGCTGGAAACCGTATGGTGTGCTGTAAACCGTATATCAAGAAACGGCAGCATAATAGGAGCTCAGGAGAGAATAAGTGTTTATGAAGCATTGAGGGCAGTCACATTTGGGGGAGCCTATGAATACTTTGAAGAAGATACAAAGGGAACCATAAGGGAAGGAAAAAAAGCAGATTTTACAGTATTAAGCATGAATCCCTTAAAAACAGACAAATCGGCAATCAGGGACATAGAGGTAATTGCAGTTTACAAGGAGGGAAATATGGTATATAGAATTTGATAATTGAATAATAAAAACAAGGAAAATCCGTTATTTTTGTTAATTTAATGTTTGTATTGGCAAAAAAACGGATTTTTTTAACTAATAAATGCTTTAATATATACAAAATATATGATATACTATTCGTAACAGCAATGAGCAGTTGGCAGCAAATAGTGGGTGCCTTTGCTACGACAGGATAAGGAGAGATACATTATGTTAATGACATTAATACCGTTATTCGATGAAAACATGGTAGTTCGTGCCTATTCGTTGTTCACACAGAAAACAAATGTATTTTTAAATACGAGGAAGCTTGGAACGGGAGAATATGATGGTGTAGGCAGAGTGGAAGGCTTCGAAATGATAAACAGTATGGGAATAGGTACACTGTCCAGCGATAAGGAAATATTTATCCCTATAAATAAATTTTCATTATTTTCCAAATTAGAGGAGGAAAAATGTGATGCACCTCACGGAAGAATAGCATTTATTATAGACAACACAATACTTCCTGAAGAGATGTATGTAAACAGGCTGCTGGAGCTGAAAAAAGAAGGCTATAAGCTGGCAATAAGGAAGCTTGAGGTAAAACAGTATCAGCAGTATGAGGAGATACTAAAGCTTGTTGATTATATGTTTCTTGATTACCAGAAAATTAACATATCAAGTGCAAGAATATTTTTTTCAAAAAAGTATCCTCAGATTAAGTTATGTGCAGGAAATATAGATACATATGAAACCTTTGAAAAGCTTAAGGCAGAGGGAGGCTATCAGTTTTATGAGGGTGCATTTTACAGAGTTCCCATTACAAAGGGAAAACATGATGTGGCACCTCTTAAAATTAATTATATAGAGCTTCTTAATATGGTAAATAAAGTTGATTTTGAGCTTACAGAGGTGGCAAAGGTAATCGGAAGAGACACGGCACTTGCCATTTCCTTATTAAAGGTTGTCAATAAAATTGCCAGAAATTCAGAGATTACATCAATAAGATACGCTGCGGCAATGCTTGGTCAAAGGGAGCTTAAGAGATGGATTAACACTGTAGTTGCACGAAAGATGTATGCAGACAAGCCGAACGAGGTTGTAAGATTGTCACTGCTTCGTGCAAAGTTTGCAGAAAACCTTTCAAAATATTTTGAACTTTCCCTTAAAAGTCAGGAGCTTTTTCTTATGGGGCTTTTTTCGGTTCTTGATTTAATACTGGAAAAGCCAATGGAGGAGGCACTAAAAATAATAAAGGTGTCCAAGGAGATAGAAGAGGTGCTTATACGAAAAGAAGGTCCATTTGCACCTGTGTATGACTTTATGCTTCAGTATGAAACGGCAAACTGGAGTGAGGTGTCAAGGGTAATGCTTCTTAGAAACCTTGCAATAGATGATATTCAAAGTGCCTATGTTAATGCACTTGAATGGTATAGGGATTTGTTTATGGAGTAGTACATAAAGTTAAGATAAAGAAAACTACATACAAAATGATGGAGGATATTTATCCTCCATCATTTTGTATGCAGCAATATGCTATAAAACTGATGACGTGTGTAAAAAAGATTAGGAGGTTTTTAATGTTAGATTGTTTAGCGGTTGGATTAGGAGGCTTTATTGGCTCTGTGGGAAGATATCTTATGGGGAAAATACCGATTAAAAATCCCACCTCCTTTCCGGTTAATACTTTTTTAATTAATATTGCAGGAGTATTTATTATCGGCTGTATTGTTGCTTTGGCAGGGAAAAATAATAACATAAGCACAAGGATTATACTTTTTTTGAAGGTAGGTATATGTGGGGGATTTACAACTTTTTCTACATTTTCGCTGGAAACAAGTGAGTTAATAAAATCAGGTGATACATTTACAGCCTTAGTATATGTTATTGCAAGTGTGGTACTGGGAGTGTTTGCAGTTATTTTGCCTCAATGCATTATTAGATAGTTAGAAAAGGAGTTATATATTCTTTTG
>CALWSG010000057.1 GCA_944384155.1 uncultured Lachnospiraceae bacterium
ATATGTAACGGAGAAAAGGTGGTTATCGTTAGCCATCTTTTTCTTTTTTTGTAAAATTTAGCGGAGGCTGTGACTTGTGTAAGTCACAGCCTCCGCTGTTATGGACTATCTATTTCCCGACAGCCCCTTACTTTTTAAATCTCTCTCTTTTGTGCTTCCATTGAAAGCTCCCTTTTTCTTTTATTTACCAGCCCTCCTATTTTACCCGTGTCCTTTGCGGAAAGAGATTTCCATCCGTTTTTTAAAACATCAGGTAAAAGTCCCAGTTCCTCAGCTATTTCATATTTAAGCTGCTCCTCAGGTGTGATTTTGCTTAAATCTATTTTTTTATTTTTTCTTGTATTCTTACCCATATATAAAAACCACCTCATAATTTTAAATTAACATAGGATTTATTATCCTTCTCACAATGATATTTTTTCATTATTAAATAAAAATATACACTGTAAAAATAAAATGTGATATACTAACCCTATAAGTCTTGAAGCAATATGAAAAGAGGAAAAGCTTATGAAAAAAATCCCTTTATGCCTCAGGTTATTTTATCTGTTTATAATATTGTCACTGGCAATTATCTGCTATGCACAGATATTAGAAAACCGTTATATGAGGCAGAGCAGATTTACAGAATATAATAATATATCCATGCTTAATGACGGCTGGGTAAATAATGCGGGAGAGACGGTAAAAATTCCGTATAAATATAATATAGAGGCAGGGGAAGATTTTTATATCACCAGGATATTGACTGAAGATATAATAAAAGAAGGCAGTGAGATGTATATTCTTTTTAGAACGGATCATACATTTGTTACGGCATATATAAATGATACAAAAGTATACAGCTTTGGGGATAAAGAAAAAATTCCCTTTGGAAAAACGCCGGGAAGCGGCTGGCAGATGATTCCCGTGTATAATGCTAATGTGGGAGATGTCATAACTATAGTTACAAATTGCCCGTATGACAAGTATTCCGGTGTTACGTCGGACATAATGGCAGGTACAAAGGCAGAGCTTATATCATATATTATGTGGAACCGCATGGGAGCAGTTATCATGACAGCCATACCATTTTTTATAGCTTTGTTTGTTATTATAATACTCCCGTTTTTCTTCAGAAAGTATCATGTTAAAAACTTTTTGAATATTGGCATGTCATTTGCCGTTATTGCAGTGTGGAGTTTTACCGAGACAAGGAGCTGGCAGTTGTATTTTGGCAATCCTTATACTATTCAGATAATTAGCTTTCTTACTTTTTATATGGTAGTTCCTGCCATGCTGATGGCAGTTAATGCAATGGGCTTTATAAGAAATAAAAGACTTTATGCGGCCATGATGATAACAGATATATTATTGTCTGTATTTCTGGTGATTTTACAGCTTGCAGGTGTTGCAGACTTTTTTGAAACATTATTTGCCGTGCATATATTTATGGTGATGACGGCGGTTGTGTTTGTGGCATCCTATATGAAAGGGATAAGAAGTGAGAGGGGAATATCACTTCTTATAAGCATGACGTTATATGTAACAATAGCCATGTGTGCTTTTCTTGATTTAATTGATTTCTATGTATGGAATAAGTTTGGAAACGGATTTTTTACAAGAATAGAGCTGATTATATTCCTTGCGTCCACAGGAGTTATTGCATCAAGGCGGGCCTTAAGTGTATACCATGAAAATGTTGAAAAGAGAGCATATGAAAAAATGGCATATACAGATAATCTTACTGATTTTAGAAACAGAAGAGGCTTTGATGAGGATGTGGACAATATAGCGAAAGACAAGAAGCCTGTAACAATATTATATATAGATATGAATGGTCTAAAGCGTATTAATGATAACAGCGGACATTATATGGGTGACCGTGCCATAAAGGCGATGGCAGAGCAGCTAAGGGTATTTGATGTACCTGATACGGTGTGCTACAGACTTGGAGGCGATGAGTTCTGTGTGCTAAGTTATAATATGGAGCCTGATATTATGGAGGATAGATGTATTGAGATTAATAAAATCCTAAAAACATACGGAGAAGAATTTGGAGGTTCTATGGGAATATCCTACGGTATAGTAAAATATACGGGAGAAGGAGATATGAGTATTTATAAGTGTATATCAGAGGCGGACAGGAAAATGTATATATTTAAAGATAACGTATATACACATGAGGAAAAATACAGATAGCATATAAATGGCAGTGGAAAATATGAAATAACAGTGAAATTTTAAGATTAAAGTTTAAAAAAGAGAAATCATATGATAAAATATTTTCAAATGAAGAAATAAAAAATGTAAATTATCCATGAGAGGAAATGCATTTACGGAACGGAGGCAGAAATGAGCAGTGCATATACAGAACAGCTTGTTAAAAAAAGCAGTACAATGGGTCAGATGACATTGAGAGCAGCAGCAATAGTGGCAGGTATAGTTATCACCTATATTCTTTTGGTGCTGGTGGGAATCGTTTCATTGGTGGCGGCCTTTGCCATAATATACGGCATATATTATTTATTTGTAATGACTGATATAGAATATGAATATACCCTTGTAAACGGAGAGCTTAATATAGATACGGTATATGGAAGAAATAAAAGAAAGCATTCAGGAACATACGATTTAAGAAAATGCGAGTTTATAGCATCAGCGGACAGCAGTGCTGCCGCTATGTATGGGAAAAGCAGCCAGATGAAAACCATGGATTTTACGTCGGGAAACGGCAGTGAGGGCGTGTATCTGATGGTAACAGCTTACGGTGCGGGAAATGCAAGAATTTATTTTGAGCCTAATGAAGAGATGGTGACTGCAATGAAATCACAGGCACCGGGAAAGTTTAAAGAATATTAAAACTTTGTCGAAAAAAATAGTAATTTGGGTATTTAGTATATTGACAGTTACGACCAAATCATTTATAATTTAGAAATTATATAATTAGACAATTAATTTGTCAAAAAGTCAGTGACGATGGTGTGCTGATTATACGCGGACTTATATTACTAGGTTCGCGTACTTAATATATTACAAAGCTTAGAAAGTGAGGATTAAAAATGGGTAAAATTATAGGTGATGGCATTACATTTGATGATGTTCTTTTGGTTCCTTCATACTCAGAGGTAACACCTAATTTAGTAGATTTATCTACTAACTTAACAAAAAAAATCAAGCTTAACATTCCTATGATGAGTGCCGGAATGGATACGGTTACAGAGCATAGAATGGCAATAGCGATGGCAAGGCAGGGCGGAATAGGAATTATTCATAAGAATATGTCTATAGAGGCTCAGGCAGAAGAGGTAGATAAGGTTAAGCGTTCGGAAAACGGTGTTATCACAGACCCATTTTCCTTATCACCGGAGCATACACTTGAGGATGCCAATAATCTTATGGCAAAGTTCAGAATTTCAGGCGTTCCAATTACTGAGAACGGTAAGCTTGTAGGTATTATAACAAATCGTGATTTGAAATTTGAGACGGATTTCAGTAAAAAGATAAGAGAATCAATGACAAGTGAAGGTCTTATCACTGCAAAGCAGGGAATTACCCTTGAGGAGGCAAAGGCTATTCTGGCAAAGTCAAGAAAGGAAAAGCTTCCTATTGTTGATGATGATTTTAATTTAAAAGGTCTTATTACAATAAAGGATATCGAAAAGCAGATTAAGTATCCTCTTGCAGCAAAGGACGAGCAGGGCAGATTGCTGTGCGGTGCTGCTGTAGGTATAACAAGAAATGTTATGGAGAGGGTAGACGCACTTGTTGCGGTTCATGTTGACGTGATAGTGATTGATTCCGCACACGGACATTCAAAGAATATTATGGAAACCGTAAAAGAGATTAAGGCTAAGTATCCGGAGCTTCAGGTAATAGCAGGAAATGTGGCTACAGGCGAAGGAACAAAAGCTTTAATAGAAGCAGGAGTAGATGCTGTTAAGATAGGCATAGGTCCCGGTTCAATATGTACAACACGTATTGTGGCAGGTATAGGTGTACCGCAGGTTACGGCTATTATGGACAGCTATGAGGCTGCAAAGGAATATGGTATTCCTATTATTGCAGATGGAGGTATTAAATTCTCTGGAGATATGACAAAAGCAATAGCCGCAGGTGCCAATGTATGTATGATGGGAAGCATTTTTGCAGGCTGTGATGAAAGTCCGGGAGAGTTTGAGCTGTATCAGGGAAGAAAATATAAGGTATACAGAGGCATGGGTTCAATAGCGGCAATGGAAAATGGCAGTAAGGACCGTTATTTCCAGACAGATGCCAAAAAGCTTGTTCCTGAAGGCGTTGAGGGACGTGTTGCATACAAGGGTACTGTTGAGGACACAGTATTCCAGCTTGTAGGCGGTTTGAGAGCAGGTATGGGATATTGCGGTGCAAAGGATATTGAGACACTTAAGGAAACAGGAAAGTTTGTTAAGATATCTGCCGCTTCCCTTAAGGAGAGCCATCCTCATGATATCCACATTACAAAGGAAGCTCCAAATTACAGTATAGATGTATAGTTTGGTCAATATTATAATTGTTTAATTAAAATGTGCCCCCTGCTTTAGGAAGTATTATAAGCAGGGGGATTTTTATAAAAAAATAAAACTATTGACATATGATAAATAATGTACTAATATCATATCTGATAAGTAGGAAATAAAGCTGCTTATCAGATGTTTTTTATTTACAGAAAATTACCAGGAGGATAATCATGAAAATATCTACTAAGGGAAGGTATGCATTAAGGCTAATGCTTGATTTAGCATTAAATGAAGGCAGCAGACCTGTCAGGATAAAAGAAATTTCCGAAAGGCAGGGAATATCTGATAAATATTTAGAGCAGATTATTTCTACTCTTGTGAAAAACAGTTTTGTAATAAGCACAAGGGGACCACAGGGCGGATACCGTCTTTCAAAAAAACCGGATAATTATACTGTTGGAAGTATACTTAGAGCCATTGAGGGAAAACTGTGTCCTGTAGCGTGTCTTGAAACAGAGGAAAATCTCTGTGACAGAAAGGATGAGTGTATTACACTTTTATTGTGGGAAAAGCTTGATAAGGCCATAAATGATGTGGTGGATAGTATTACACTTCAGGATTTAATAGATTGGAATAATAAGAAATGAGGTAGAAGAATGAGTGACAAATTTATATATCTTGATAATGCAGCTACAACAAAAACATCTCCGGAGGTATTTGAGGCAATGAAGCCTTATTTTTCAGAGCTTTATGGAAATCCCTCAAGTATATATGCCTTTGGGGGAAAGGCTAAGGCGGTCGTTGAGGAGGCAAGGGAAATAATAGCAGACTCAATCGGAGCAAAGACAAATGAAATATATTTTACCGGGGGAGGAAGCGAATCAGACAACTGGGCAATTATAGGGGCGGCAGAAGCATACAAAAGTAAGGGCAGACACATTATTACAAGCAAAATAGAACATCATGGGGTGCTTCATACATGTAAATATCTCGAAAAGAACGGATATGAGGTAACATATCTTAATGTAGATGAGAAAGGCTTTGTAGATATAGAGGAGTTAAAAAGAGCTATACGCCCTGAAACAATATTAATTACAATAATGTATGCAAATAATGAAATAGGAACAATAGAACCTGTGGCAGAGATAGGAAGAATAGCAAAGGAACACGGAATACTGTTTCACACAGATGCAGTTCAGGCATATGGTCATATACCAATAAATGTAGATAATGAAAATATTGATATGTTAAGTGCCAGTGCTCATAAGCTTAACGGTCCTAAGGGAATAGGATTTTTGTATATCAGAAAGGGAGTAAAAATAGGCTCTTATATCCACGGAGGAGGACAGGAGAGAAGCAGAAGAGCAGGAACACATAATGTGCCGGGAATAGTGGGATTTGGTAAGGCGGCGGAGCTTGCTTTAAGTAATATGGAGGACAGGATAAAAAAGCAGACGGAGCTAAGAGATTACTTTATTAAGCGTGTAACAGAGGAGATTAAGTATGTCAGGATAAACGGAGATTTAACAAAGCGTCTGCCAAATAATATTAACGTGTGCTTTAGGTTTATAGAGGGTGAATCTATGCTTATACTTCTTGATATGAATGGAATATGTGCATCAAGCGGCTCGGCATGTACATCGGGTTCTCTTGACCCGTCTCATGTACTGCTGGCACTGGGTCTTCCTCATGAGATAGCGCATGGTTCCCTGAGAATTACACTGTCCCAGGAAACCGTAAAAGAGGACTTGGATTATGTGGTTGATAAGCTTAAAGAAATAGTTGACAGATTGAGAAGTATGTCACCTTTATATGAGGATTTTGTGCAGAAGGAGGAAAGGTAAATGTATAGTGAAAAGGTAATGGATCATTTCTCTAATCCGAGAAATGTGGGAGAAATAGAAAATGCAAGCGGAGTAGGAACGGTAGGTAATGCAAAATGCGGCGATATTATGAGGATATTTCTTGACATTGATGATAATCAGATAATAAAAGACGTGAAATTTAAAACATTTGGCTGTGGTGCGGCAGTGGCAACAAGCAGTATGGCAACAGAGCTTGTTAAGGGAAAGTCTGTATATGATGCACTGAAAGTGACAAATAAAGCAGTTATGGATGCACTTGACGGTCTGCCTCCCGTAAAGGTACATTGCTCTTTGCTGGCAGAGGAGGCAATACATGCAGCCTTGTGGGATTACGCAGAGAAAAACGGTATTAAAATAGAGGGGCTTGAAAAGCCTAAAAATGATATTAGTGAGGAAGAGGAAGAGGAAGAGGAGGATTATTAAAAAACCCTTTTACTTTTCACATATTTCCATTGACAATAAAAAAATATTGTATTAAACTAAGTTCAAAAGTAATATATTAACACTATGACGAGACGAGTAAGCTTTATAGAAGGATTACAGAGAGGAATAGGCGGTGTAAATATTCTATCCGTGTAAAGCCGAAAACTACCTCTGAGTGGCCCTAATCCGGTCCGTTGATTACGTTACAATCACAGAGTGGTAAAAGGTATATTTATATTTCGTGCCTTTTGCAAGTCAGGTGGAACCGCGGTATAATCGTCCTTACAATCATTGCATGGTTGTAAGGGCTTTTTTATTTAAGAAAGGAAATGAGAAGATGAAGATTACTTTAAAAGATGGTTCTGTTAAAGAATACGGAAATGCAATGTCTGTTATTGACATAGCGAAGGATATTAGCGAAGGTCTTGCAAGAGCAGCATGTGCAGGAGAATTAAACGGAAAGACGGTTGATTTAAGAACAATAGTATCAGAAGACAGTAACCTTAATATTCTTACATTTAATGATGAGGAAGGAAAAGCAGCATACAGACATACATGTTCACACGTCCTTGCAGAGGCAGTGAAGAGATTATATCCTCAGGCGAAGCTTGCAATAGGGCCTTCCATAGAAACAGGATTTTACTATGATTTTGAGCATGAGCCTTTTTCAAGAGACGATCTTGATAAAATAGAGGCGGAAATGAAAAAGGTTATAAAGGAAAATGCTAAGATTGAAAGATTTGAGCTTCCAAGAGAAGAAGCAATTAAATATATGGAGGAGAAAAATGAGCCTTATAAGGTGGAGCTTATAAAGGATTTACCTCAGGATGCAGTTATTTCATTTTACAGTCAGGGAGAATTTACAGACCTTTGTGCAGGACCTCATCTTATGAGTACGGGAGCCATAAAGGCATTTAAGCTTATTTCCTCCTCAGGTGCTTACTGGAGAGGAAACTCAGACAATAAAATGCTGGCAAGAATTTATGGAACTGCATACACAAAGAAAGCTGACCTTGACGCATATTTAGAGCATCTTGAGGATATTAAAAAGAGAGACCACAATAAATTAGGCAGGGAAATGGAGATATTTACAACTGTTGATGTGATAGGACAGGGACTGCCTCTTATCATGCCAAACGGTGTAATTATTATGAATACACTTAAGCGCTGGATTGAGGACGAGGAGACAAAGAGAGGATACGTGAGGACACAGACACCTCTTATGGCAAAAAGTGATTTGTACAAGATTTCAGGACACTGGGATCATTACAAGGAAGGTATGTTTGTTCTTGGGGATGAGGAAAAAGATAAAGAGGTATTTGCTTTAAGACCTATGACTTGTCCGTTCCAGTATTATGTATATAAAGCAAGTCAGAAAAGCTACAGGGATTTGCCTCTTCGTTACGGTGAAACTTCAACTTTGTTCAGAAATGAAGATTCAGGGGAGATGCACGGACTTACAAGAGTGCGTCAGTTTACAATATCAGAGGGACACCTTATTGTAAGACCTGACCAGATGGTGGAAGAGTTTAAGGGATGTATTGACCTTGCAAGATACTGTCTTAAGACATTGGGAGTAGAGGAAGATGTAACGTATCACCTTTCTAAGTGGGACCCTGATAACAGAGAGAAGTATATTGGGGAGCCGGAGGTCTGGGAGCAGACAGAGCAGCATATAAGAGATGTATTAAATGAGCTTAATATACCGTTCACAGAGGACGTTGGCGAGGCAGCCTTCTATGGTCCTAAGGTAGACATAAATGCAAAGAATGTGTACGGCAAGGAAGATACCATGATTACAATTCAGTGGGATGCATTGCTGGCAGAGCAGTTTGATATGTATTATGTGGACGAAAAGGGAGAAAAGGTAAGACCATATATTATCCACAGAACGGCTATGGGCTGCTATGAGAGAACTATAGCATGGCTTATAGAAAAATATGCAGGTTTGCTTCCTACATGGCTTTGTCCTGAGCAGGTAAGAGTTCTTCCTATATCCGAAAAATATGAAGCATATGCAAGAAAAATAGAAGCAGAGCTTAAGGATAACGGCATACGTACATCTGTTGATAGTCGTTCCGAAAAGATTGGATTTAAGATAAGAGAAGCCAGACTTAAGAGAATTCCGTATATGCTTGTGGTAGGGCAAAAGGAAGAGGAGGATAACAAGGTGTCTGTCAGAAGCCGTTTCTTAGGAGATGAGGGACAAAAAGACCTGTGGCAGTTTATAGAGGATATATGCAGGGAAATACGTACTAAGGAGATACGTAAGATAGAAGCTTAAAAAAAAGAATAAAATGGAGCCGGAATGAGGGTTAAAATGGAAAAGGAAAGCTTTAAAGCCAAATGGAGCAACTACTGGTATTATTATAAATATCATACCTTATTTGGTGTGTTTGTCATTATAGTCGTTATTCTTATAGTATTTTCCTGTATGAGAAGTGATGAGCCTGTAGCATTGACTGTTGTAGATACAACTGCAATGTTAGGCAGGGAAACATCTCAGGAGCTGGTTGAAGATTTTGCAAAAAGTGTAAACATTGATACAGACAGTGTGGTTTACAGAAATTCCGCAGAATTTCCTGACGATAGTCTTACGGAACGTACCGGAGTAAGAGGACTTACTGCGAGTATTGAGTATGGAGATTTGGAGGGAGTATTTGTTGTAAGAGGAAGAGAGTATTCAGAGGAGCTTGTGGGCAATATAGAAAAGGTATTGCCGGAGGAGCTTATTGATGAACTTGGAAATGATGTGCTGGCAGGATATCTTGAGGAAAAGGACGGAGTTATGACAGAGACAGACAATATTGCAGGAATTATAGTAAATGATGCCAAGCTGTTTAAAGAAACATATGGTGAGCTTGATGTTAATATAGTTCTTCAGATACCATGAAACTGTAAGAATAAAGATAATGCAGCTGCATTTGTAAAGTACCTGTTTGGCATAGAATAGCGGTAGTTTGAAATTTATATATAAAAACAAATAAAAAATGGCTGTCCACTAAATGAACCGCCCCACAAAAGTTAGACTTTCCGGGGTCGCATCAAATTAGTGTGCAGCCTTTTTTGTGTCACAAAAAAATAAAGGAACAGACCTTTGCTTTTTAATATTTTTTTCCCCACAGGCATATGCCTGTATTGTCTTTTCCCGTTATTGCAAGGGTAGGTTTCCAAAGCTGGTAATCCCATGCGGCAATAACCTTATATGTTTCCACTGTTTTTGCATAAGAAATAGTTATGGTATATTCATCAATCATTTCCCAATGTGCTTTTATGGATATTCCAAGAGAAACGGTGCCATCAGAGCGAAGCTCCATGGTAGTAGAGGTCTGCATTCCCTGAGGAACAGCAGGGGTAAGGCGTATTCTTTCATATTTTCCTGCAATGTTCTCAGGCATTAAAGGCTGAAGCTTTTCTCCTGAATAGATTTCCGGAGATGCCAGAGGCCAGCCGTCATCAGACCAAAGTAATTTTCTTACGTGCATGGTAGAAATATCTAAACTCTTAAAGTTTTTCTCTCTTATATGGTGAACAAGATACCACTCTCCGTCAAAATCTCTTAGCACGGAATTATGACCCGGCGCCATATATCCTGTTCCCTCATGGAAGCTGTATCCACAGGCAAGCATATAGCCAAGGGTATTGTCATAATCTTCCAAATCAGTCATATCTCTTCCATTATGATCAAGATAAGGACCTGTAACAGACAGGCTTCTTCCCACTCTTATATTGTAATCACTGTTAAGTGAGCCGTATGACACAAAGAGATAATAATATTTTGTATTTGGATTATATATAATGTAAGGTCCTTCAATGGAACCGTCGCACCAAAGGGGGCGTCTTGCTATACATTTTCCAAAACCCTTCTCCCTTGCAAGTCCTGTTTTTTTATCTAATTCAAGTATATGGCAGCCGCCCCAGAATGAACCGTATACCATATACTGTTTTTCTGAATCATTGTCCTCTATAATATTAGCATCTATGGCATTAAGATGACATGAAGAGTCTGTCTTTACGACAATACCTCTTGGAATAAAGGGACCTTCAGCATTATCGGCTACGGCAAGGTAAATGCATGATTTCTGTGAGCCAAAGGAGGAATTGGAGCAGTATAATCTGTACTCATCTCCAACTTTTACTATATCAGGTGCCCATATGTTGTTTGTACCTACATGCTCAAATGCCTCCTTGGGAGGCTTGTCAGTTATTTTGCCGATTCTTTCCCAGTTGATGAGATCCTTGGAGCGAAGTCCTTTGGCATCGGTACTGTATATGTAATAGTTTCCTGAAACAGGATCATGGTAAATGGCAGGGTCATGGGTAAGCCAGAGAGAATCGGCGGGAAATGGTTCAGGCTTACCGTCTTTAAACACCGGCTTTGGAGCCGGATGTTTCGGTTCTGCCGGAAAATGTATATTATTATTCATAAAAAATAAATCCTTTCTAAAAATTACATAATTATTGTTAATATTATACATCAAAAGCTAGATTTTGTCGATAATTTATGATATAATATCAAATATTTAATTTATTATAATGTATAGCAAAATATGGAGGAATAATTTAATGGCAACACCACATAACAGTGCGGATAAGGGACAGATAGCACAGACAGTTCTTATGCCCGGTGACCCGTTAAGGGCAAAGTTTATAGCCGAGAATTTTCTTAAGGATATACAGTGCTTTAATAAGGTTAGAAATATGCTGGGATATACGGGTATATATCGTGGAAAATCAATATCGGTAATGGGCTCCGGAATGGGAATGCCGTCAATAGGAATTTATTCATATGAGCTATTTAAAAATTATGATGTGGAGAATATAATAAGAATAGGTTCGGCAGGTTCTTACTGTGAGGAAGTAAAGGTATATGATGTGGTTCTGGCATCATCTGCTTATTCTGAATCTTCATATGCAAAAACACAAAACGGATATATTTCTGATAAAACATACCCATCGGAGTATTTAAATAAAAAGATAAAAGACAGTGCCTCCTGTCTTGGGATAAATATTACAGAGAGCTGTATTCATTCTTCAGATGTATTTTACAGGGAGGGAGACGGAAACTACTATAAAAAGCTTTACAGTGAAAAAGGCTGTGTGGCAGTGGAAATGGAAAGCTTTGCATTATTTCACAATGCAGCCGTATGCGGGAAAAATGCCTCCTGTCTTGTAACAATATCAGATTCCTTTGTGTCAGGAGAGATAACCACGTCAGAGGAAAGGCAAAAGTCATTTACGGATATGATTAAAATAGCACTTAATGCCGCAGCTTCGTAAGCATGTATATTGGGAAAACGGTTATATTTTTTTATGGTGCTGCATATATTAAAACATAATGGGCAGATACATGGAAGCTTAGGAGAAAGGGTATAGGTACGTGATGAATATAAGAGAGCAGACGGAAAAGAATGAATATATCATATTAAGTCCATATGCGTCTCACAGCAGAGAGACAAAAGGAAGGGATAAGCCGGAAAAGCAGTGTGATATGAGGACTGATTATCAGCGTGACAGAGACCGTATACTTCACAGCAAATCATTTAGAAGGCTTAAGCATAAAACACAGGTCTTTCTGGCACCTGAGGGGGACCACTACAGGACAAGGCTTACCCATACTCTTGAGGTATCCCAGATAGCCAGAAGCATATCGAAGGCGTTAAGGCTTAATGAAGATTTGACGGAAGCAATAGCTTTGGGACATGACCTTGGTCATACACCATTTGGACATGCAGGGGAAAGGGCACTTAATGAGGTTTGTAAATTCGGGTTTACACATTATGAGCAGAGTGTAAGAATAGTAGAAAAGCTGGAAAAGGACGGGAAAGGTCTTAATCTTACCAAGGAGGTAAGGGACGGAATTTTAAACCATAGGACAAAGGGTATGCCATCAACCCTTGAGGGAAAGGTTGTAAGGCTGTCAGATAAAATAGCATATATTAACCATGATATAGATGATGCCATAAGGGCGGGAATATTAAAGGAGGATTATATTCCAAAGAAATACAGAGATATTTTAGGGAACAGTACAAAGGAGAGACTTAATACTCTTATACATGATATTGTAAATAACAGTATGGAGAAAAATGACATTATTATGTCTGAGAATATAGGTACGGCAATGCAGGAGCTTAGAAGCTTTATGTTTAAATCCGTGTATATAAATCCTGCTGCAAAGGGGCAGGAATATAAGGCTGAAAATATGCTTAAAGAGCTTTATAAGTATTATCTTGAGCATACCGATAAGCTTTCAGAGGAGTATCTTTATTTTATTAATGAGCTTGGGGAACCGCCTGAAAGAGTGGTATGTGATTACATAGCAGGCATGAGCGACCAGTATTCAGTAATGAAGTTTGAAGAAATATTCATACCTGTGTTTTGGAAGGAAAGGAACTGACCATGTATTATTCAGATGATTTAATAGAGGAAGTTAGGGCAGGAAATGATATAGTAGATGTTATATCTTCTTATGTTAAGCTGAGCCGTAAGGGAAGCTCATACTTTGGTTTGTGTCCTTTTCACAATGAAAAGTCACCTTCCTTTTCCGTATCTCCGGGAAAGCAGATGTATTACTGCTTTGGCTGCGGAGAAGGAGGCAATGTTATTTCGTTTATTATGAAATATGAGAATTACAGCTTTCTGGAGGCAGTAAAATATCTTGCAGACAGAGCGGGAATAAAGCTGCCTGAGATTGAAGAATCACCACAGGAGAAGAAAAAGGCAGGCTTAAAGTCAGTACTTTTGGATATAAATAAGGAAGCGGCACTTTATTTTTACAGACTTTTAAAGAGTGATAAGGGAAAAAGAGGTTATGAATATCTGAAGAAAAGAGGTCTTAGTGACAGCACAATCACAAGCTTCGGACTTGGATATTCATCTAACTACAAAGACGATTTATACCGTTATATGAGAGACAGGGGATATAATGATGATGTATTAAAGGAGACAGGACTTTTTTCCTTCAGTGAAAGAGGAGTTTACGATAAATTCAGCAACAGGGTAATGTTTCCCATAATGGATGTAAACAGTAAGGTTATAGGCTTTGGCGGACGTGTTATGGGGCAGGGAGAGCCGAAGTATCTTAATTCACCGGAGACGCTTGTCTTTGATAAGGGAAGAAATCTTTACGGTATGAATGCCGCAAGGACTTCAAGAAAGGATAGTATATTAATATGTGAGGGATATATGGATGTTATAGCTTTGCACCAGGCAGGCTTTAATAATGCAGTTGCATCACTTGGAACTGCATTTACACCGAGGCAGTGTAATCTTATAAAGCGATATACGGATAATGTATATCTTACGTATGACAGTGATGGAGCAGGGGTGAAAGCTGCACTGAGGGCAATTCCGATGCTAAAGGAGGCAGGACTGTCTGTAAAGGTTATAGATATGAAACCCCATAAGGATCCGGATGAATTTATAAAAGCACTTGGGGCAGAGGCATACGGAGAAAGAATAAAAAGTGCAAGAAACAGCTTTTTATATGAGATAGATAAAATTAAGGAAAATACAGATTTAAATAGTCCGGAGGAAAAGGCGGCTTTTTACAGAGATGTTTCCGTAAAATTGCTGGAATTTTCTGATGATTTGGAGAGAAGTGTTTATATTGACACAGTAAGCAGGGAATATTTTATACCAAAGGAGGAGCTGGTACAGTCTGTAAAAAGGCAGGCACTGACATATACAGGAGAGAAGGTAAAGGCTTCATATGATTATGAAGCATCAAAAAAGAAAGCAAAGATAAAAAATGCAAATACTGATGACGGAATTAAGACGGCACAGAGAATACTGCTGACATGGCTTATCGAGGAGCCGGATATTTATGGTCTTATAAAGGATATTATAGATGCAGATGATTTTTATGATGACTTGTATCACAAGGTTGCAAAGCTTTTGTTTATGCAGCTTGAGTCAGGAAACATTAATCCTGCAAAAATACTTAATGATTTTGATAATGAGGAGGAGCATAAGGAGGCAGCGGCAATATTTAATACTCCAATAAGTGAGGAGATTTCGGGAAAGGAAAGACAAAAGGCATTAAATGAAACTGTTATTAAGGTTAAAAAGAACAGCCTTATAAGAAAGGCAGATACTATTATTGATATAAAAGAATTACAGGAAAACATAAATCAGCAGAGGGCATTGGAAAATTTTAAGATTATACTGTAAATAGCTGTAATTCAGGGAGGGCAATACAATGAACGAAAATGAGATAAATCTTAACGAGGGCTTGGAAAAGCTTATAAATGATGCAAAAAAGAATAAAAATGTCATTGAGTACGGCAGCATCGGAAGATATTTTGACACACAGCTTAGAGAGGAAGATTATGAATATATACTTGATGAACTGTCAAAGAAAAATATAGATGTTCTTACCATACCTGAAAAAGAGATAGAAGGTATAGAAAACATAAAGGATGAGGAGCTTTTGATTGATGATATGGATGAGGTTGAAGAGATAGAGGAGCTTGAAGAAATAGAGGAAGAGGTTATTGATTTAGAGAATATTGATTTATCGGTTCCTGACGGAGTAAGCATAGATGATCCTGTGAGAATGTATTTAAAGGAAATAGGTAAGGTTCCTCTGTTATCAATGGAGGAGGAGGTAGAGCTTGCAAAGAAAATAGAGGAGGGAGATGAAGCTGCCAAGGACAAGCTTGTAGAAGCGAATCTCCGTCTTGTGGTAAGTATAGCCAAAAGATATGCAGGCAGAGGAATGCAGTTTTTAGATCTTATACAGGAAGGTAATCTTGGACTTATAAAGGCGGCAGAAAAGTTTGATTACAGAAAAGGCTATAAATTCAGCACATATGCCACATGGTGGATAAGGCAGTCCATTACAAGGTCAATAGCAGATCAGGCAAGAACAATAAGGATACCTGTGCATATGGTTGAGACCATAAACAGACTTATAAGAACCTCAAGGCAGTTATTGCAGGAGCTGGGAAGGGAGCCTCATGCTGAGGAGATAGCAGAAAGGCTTAATATGCCTGTAGACAGGGTAAGAGAGATAATGAAAATGTCGCAGGAGCCTGTATCACTTGAAACACCTATAGGTGAGGAGGATGACAGTCATTTGGGAGATTTTTTAAAGGATGATAAGTCAACAACGCCTGTTGATGCAGCTTCATATATGCTTTTGAGAGAACAGCTCGGGGAAGTTATGAGTTCTCTCACTGAAAGGGAAAAGCAGGTTCTTATATTACGTTTTGGTCTGATAGACGGCAGGGCAAGAACTCTTGAGGAAGTGGGAAAGGTATTTGATGTTACAAGAGAGAGAATACGTCAGATAGAAGCCAAGGCATTGAGAAAACTGAGACATCCGAGCCGAAGTAAAAAACTTAAGGATTATTTGGAGGAGTAAAATATTATGCAGCTATCAGAGAGATTAAGTCTTGTTGCAGGCTTTGTTACTGAGGGGTACAGATTGGCCGATATAGGAACTGACCACGGATATATTCCTATAGAGCTTGTGAAAAAAGGAACTGTTCCATCTGCCATTGCCATGGATATTAACAGCGGTCCCTTGGACAGAGCGTATGAGAATGTACAAATAAACGGTCTTTCCGGGAAAATAGAGACAAGACTTTCTGATGGACTTTGTAACCTGAATCCGGGTGAAGCAGACAGTGTTGTAATAGCAGGCATGGGAGGAGCATTGACTGTTAAGATTTTGGAAGAAGGAAAAAATGTGTTAAATTCAGTAAAAGAAATTATACTATCACCACATACTGAAATTTTTCTTGTAAGGAAGTATCTTATAGATAATATGTATGAGATTGTAAGAGAAGAAATGGTTTGCGATATGGGAAAGTTCTATACTGTTATGAGGGCGGTTCATACAAAAGATAAAAGTATAAAGGGTGAGTATGAAAAAGATAAGAACAGTTACATATATGGAAAGCTTTTGCTGGAGGAAAAAAGTCCCGTATTTTTGGAATATTTAAGCTATGAAAGCAGGAAGCAGGCTGATATACTTAAGAATATGGAAAATGCAACGGGAAAAAATAAAAAGAAGGAAGAGATAAAAGAAAAGATTGATTATATTGAAAATATTTTGCACCCGGAGGGATAAGGATGAGTGATATAAATATAAGTGTAGATGGGGAAGAAAGAAGTTATGAAAAAGGTACAAAGCTTGAGAGTATAGCAAGAGAATTTCAGTCAAGACATAAAGCAGATATTGTTTTAGCCATGGTAAACGGGAAGCTAAGAGAGCTTACCAATGTTTTGGAGGATGACTGTAATGTTCAGTTTATAGGCACAGACACAGTGTGCGGCATAGAAACCTACAGAAGAAGTGTTGTGCTTATGATGATGAAAGCCTTTTATGATATATGCGGAGAAAACAATATAGATAAGATAATAGTAGACTATTCTTTAAGCAAGGGGTATTACTGTGAGCTTAAAGGTAAGATAAGTGTATCTATGGATTTATTATATGAGGTTAAAAAGCATATGGAGGATATTGTGAGGCGTGATATTCCCATAGTTAAAAGGACAATAACAACGTCTGAGGCAGTAGAAAGATTCAGAAAGCACAGAATGTTTGATAAGGAAAAGCTTTTTAAGTTCAGGCGGGGCTCTAATGTTAATGTATATACATTAAGTCATTTTGAGGATTATTATTATGGCTATATGGTTCCAAGCACAAGGTATTTAAAGTATTTTGAATTGTTTCCTTATGACGATGGCTTTGTACTTCAGCTTCCGGTGAAAGAAAATCCCACAGTTGTCCCGCCTTTTAAGCCGCAGCACAAGGTTTTTAAGGTGCTTAAGGAGGCAAGTGACTGGGGAAAGCTTATGGATATAGAAACCGTAGGTGCATTAAATGAAAACATATCCTGTGGAGAAATTAATAAAATTGTTCTTGTACAGGAAGCACTTCAGGAAATGAAAATAGCTCAGCTTGCCTTAAAGATAATAGAGAGAAAGGGTACAAGGTTTGTAATGATAGCAGGACCTTCGTCCTCCGGAAAAACCACCTTTGCCAAGAGACTTGCAATACAGCTTACGGCACACGGCATGAAACCACATATAATAAGTGTGGACGATTATTTTCTTGACAGGCAGTATACGCCAAAGGATTCAAATGGGGAATATAATTTTGAAATTCTGGAAGCGTTAGATGTGAAGCAATTTAATGAGGATATGACAAAGCTTTTAGAAGGGCAGGAGGTCAATATGCCATCATATAATTTTCATACCGGGAAAAGGGAGTACAGCGGAAGAAAATTAAAGCTTAAAAAGGAGGACGTGTTGATATTGGAGGGTATACATTGTCTGAATGATAAGCTGTCCTACAGTCTTCCTAAGGAAAGTAAGTTTAAAATATATATTAGTGCACTTACACAGCTTAATATAGATGAGCATAACAGAATTCCAACAACAGACGGAAGGCTTATAAGAAGAATGGTAAGAGATGCAAGAGACCGTTCCACAACAGCAGAAGAAACCATAGCAAGATGGCTGTCCGTACGTAACGGTGAGGAAAATTATATTTTTCCGTATCAGGAAGAGGCAGATGCAATGTTTAATTCTGCACTTATATATGAACTGGGAGTGCTAAAGCAGTTTGCTGAGCCGCTTCTTTTCAGTGTTCCAAATACCAGCCCACAGTATCAGGAAGCAAAAAGACTTCTTAAGTTTTTAGATTATTTTTTATGTGTAAACAGTGAGCTGGTGCCAAGCAATTCCATTATAAGGGAATTTATAGGCGGAAGTATATTCTGAGAATAAAATGAGGGTGTCCTAAAAGTATAAGATTTAACAGTCTATACTAAAGAGGACGCCCTCATTTTAAATTAACTTAAACTCCATATTTTTCTTCACAGTATTTGCAGCGGTATATCTGCTTTTCTTCGTCAGTAAGAATAAACACCTGCTTTAATTCCTGCTCTATTGATGTGATGCAGCGTGGATTTTTGCACACAAGCACATTATATACTATTTTTGGAAGTGTAAGCTTTTTCTTTTCCACTATGGCACCATTATGTATTATATTAACCGTAATATTATGATCTATAAAACCAAGTATATCCAGATTAATAACATCAAGGGAACATTCTATTTTTATAATATCCTTTCGTCCCATCTTGCTGCTTTTGGCATTTTTTATAATAGCTACCTGACAGTCAAGCTTGTCAAGACCAAGGTATGTGTATATCTGCATTGCCTTGCCTGCCTGGATATGGTCAAGAACAAAGCCTTCCTTTAAGCTTCCTACATTTAACATAGTATCCTCCATTCTGATTTTTAATCTGTCTTTATGCCAAGGAGTGTAAGGATAAGAGCCATTCTTACATACACACCATACTGAACTTGTTTAAAGTAGGCAGCTCTTGGGTCAGAGTCTACCTCTACTGAAATTTCATTTACTCTTGGGAGAGGGTGGAGAACAAGCATATCCTGTTTTGCAAGATTCATCTTTCCGGTATCAAGAATGTAGCTGTCCTTTAAACGTATATAATCCTCCTCATTAAAGAAACGTTCACGCTGAACTCTTGTCATGTATAAAATATCAAGGTCCGGCATTGCCTCCTCAAGCTTTGATACTTCCTTATATTCTATATTGTTTGCCTGTAGAACTTCCTCTCTTATATATTCAGGAACCTTAAGCTCATTTGGGGAAATGAGAATAAACTTTATGCCCTGGTAGCGTACAAGTGCGTTAATAAGGGAATGAACAGTACGTCCAAATTTTAAATCACCGCATAATCCTATTGTGAGATTATCGAGTCTTCCTTTAAGGGAACGGATAGTCATAAGGTCTGTAAGAGTCTGTGTAGGGTGTTGGTGACCGCCGTCACCGGCATTTATGACAGGTATGCCGGAATATTCGGAGGCAACTAAAGGAGCACCCTCCTTAGGGTGACGCATGGCACATATATCTGCGTAGCAGGAGATTATTCTTATAGTGTCTGCAACGCTTTCGCCCTTTGCTGCAGAGCTGGAAGAAGCAGATGAAAAACCCAGTACACTTCCTCCAAGATTTAACATTGCAGCTTCAAAGCTAAGTCTTGTTCTGGTGCTCGGTTCATAAAATAAAGTAGCTATCTTTTTGCCTTTGCAGGCTTCCTTATATTTTCCGGGATTTTTTTCGATGTCTGAAGCCAAATCGAGAAGCTGTGTAAGCTCGTCTACAGAAAAATCCAAAGGACTTATTAAATGTTTCATTAGATACCTCCATATTAATTAATCTTTATACATAATACCATATATGGAGGCTAAAAACAATATGTTGATAAATAATAAAAAATAATTAAAAAAATATTGATAATACTTTACAAAATTGTAATTATAAGCTATAATATTAATGTCTTGAATCTTAAGCCTCTCTATGGAAAGCACAGGAGGTGAAATCACGGTTACTTACACAAGGTATATTGGGATTTTAGGATATGACATTTTTGACTTGGCAGTCTATTTAAGTATGGTAATAAAGAATCTGCAGTATAATATCAGTGTGGCAGATATTTCAGACAGAGAGAATCTTTTACAAAATCAGCAGAAGTCCTGCATATATTCCTATAAAAATATTGATTTTTACAGAGGAAATTTTATTAAGACAGATATGAATAAGTATGATTATGTGCTTATATTATCAGAGCACTGTGATAACAGCCTGATAAGATTATGTGACAGTGTGTTTGCTGTTGCAGATAATTCATATGCCATGTCAGAGTATTTAAAAGCTGTTATAAGAGGCTGTGAAAGTCTGTCAGGAGTTATTTTTCGTGATGTAACGGATAATGGCATAGACAGCGGATATATTGTTAAGCACATTATAAGAGATGATTATCTTTTTAAGCTTTTAAGAAATGGCGGGGTGTATGAAATAAAGGATGATGCCATAGACAGAGAGTATAAGATAGCCCTGGGATATGAAGGTATCACAGACTTTAAAAATCTGTCAGGCAGCTTTTTGAAAACATTATCAGCCATAGCCTTAAAGATAACAGGTGAAAAAGAAAAATTAATTAAAATAGCATTATTAAAAGCCAGGGAGGGAAAAATTATTGAACATAGCATTTTGGAGTAATGTTTCAGGAAGAAGCGGAACTTCCGGAAATATGCTTGCAGTAGGCATTATGACATCTGTTTTGTATTCCTTAAAGACTATGCTGGTTCAGACAGACAGTGTCAGCAGACCTATAGATGAAGCTTTGGAGAGCAGAAAGGCAGATACAATTATAAATGAGGAATTATATTTTTACAGCAGAAAAGGAATGGACGAGCTTATAGAAAGAGGACGCCGTAATCTTCTAACTGGGGAGATGGTAGAGACAAATGTTGTAAATGTAAAGCATACTAATATATATTACATACCTTCAGCTAAAGAAAAAAGTAACAGTAACGGCAAGGAAAACATAAAAATTTACGAAACTCTTATGAACAAGCTTAATAATATGGGAAATCTTAATTTTTGGGATGTGTTAAACGGAGAAAATTCCACATCTAAGGCCATAATGGAAAAAAGTGATGTGGTTGTTGTTAATCTATGTCAGGAAGCAGGAAATTTAGGAATTTTAAGAGATAACGAAGGTCTTTTAAAAAAGGCAGTATTTCTTATCGGAAAGTATGACAGCAGTTCAAGGAAAAGCTTTGGCAATATATGTAAAGAATATGGAATATCGAAGGATAATACAGGAATAATTTCTTACAATATTCATTTTCATGATGCCGTTAACGAGGGCAGGGCAGTTCCATTTATTATGAAAAATATTTTTGCAAAAAAGCATGAGGCGAATTTTGAATTTATAAATAATCTTTTTAAAGCTACTAACCTTGTGCTGAAAAAGGCAGGTGTAGAAGGAATTGAAGAATGAATATGATATTATGTATCTTGTATCTTATGTTGAGAAAAGTATAAATGATATATTGAAGGCAAATCTTTATGAGGCAGGCTTAGGGGAAAGCGAGATAAAAAGACTCAGATACCGCAAAAATGAATTGAGAAAAGCATTGAACAGCTGCGGGGTAGGAGATGATAACGCAAAGGCATATGTAAAAGAAGTAATCGGGGAGATTATAACAAAGCAGTTAAAATATACGGATAAGGATTATTCAAGAATAATTCCCTTTAACAGAACAGACAAAATGTCCTCAAGGGATAAGTTTGATGTTTTAATGCATTATTATAAAAAAGAAAATGGAAGGGAGGCACTTGAAAGAATAATTGAGCTTACCGGTATTATGAAGTCAGATGTGTATTATGAAGGATGCAAAATAAAGGGCAGTGATATAGATGATTTATATGACAGGGAGGCTCCGTATATTAGCGGGGAGGATAAAAGAGAGATTATAATACAGCGTATATATAGCATGTACAGAGGTTTAGGTGTGGTAGATGACATAAGAGACATGAAAATAGACGGTGTATCGGGAGGTGTGTCAGGAGGAAACGGGGGCTGTCAGGGAGTGTGGATTTTTTATAAGGGAATTAATGTAAATTTGGAATTTTTAAGCTTTAACACTGTAGAGGAGCTTGAAAGGGTATGTATGAACATATACAGATATGGTAATCCGGGACAGCTTTCAAAATCTAAAGGATATATTATAGGTGAGATGAAGGATAATTCAAGGATAGTTGTTGTAAGACCGCCTTTTGCAGAGAGCTTTGCCTTTTTTGTAAGAAAGTTTGACACTATAGAAAATAAAAATATGGAGGAGCTTATAACCGACAAAAACAGTTATTTGCCGATAGATATTATAAAGTGGATAGTAAAAGGCTGTCAGGTTACGGCAGTTACGGGAGCGCAGGGAAGCGGAAAGACAACACTTTTAATGGCAATGATAGGCTACATTTCTCCTATGCTTACATTAAGAATACAGGAAATGTCATTTGAGCTTCATTTAAGAGATATATATCCTGAAAGAAATATTCTTACCTTTAGGGAAACAGATTATATAGACGGTCAGACAGGTCTTGATGTTCAAAAAAAGACAGACGGCTCCGTAAATATACTTGGAGAGGTAGCAACTATGGAGGTTGCATCATATCTGATACAAATGTCACAGACCGGCTCTATATTTACATTATTTACACATCATGCAAAGACAACAGACAGCCTTATAAAATATATGAGAAACAGTCTCTTGTCCTGTGGTTTATTTAGAGATGAGGCTATTGCAAGGGAGCAGGTTACGGAGGCTATCAGGTTTGACATTCATATGGAAAAGGATATATATGGTCACAGATATATAGAAAGGATATCAGAGATTATAACCGATTCAGATAAAGCACCATATGAAATATCTGATATAGTTGTGTGGGAAAATGGCAGATATATATTAAAAAACGGCTTTTCAAATAATGTGAGGGAGCAGATAAAAAAGCATCTTAATAATAGCGAAAGGGAAATGTTTATTGAAAAATATTGTGTATAGAATCAGCAGAAAATTTTTTCTTACGGCAGGTCTTACAAAGAAAATTCAACATAGGATTTCTATATTTTATCCTTCAACAAAATATTCCATAATAAAAAGAACACAGAATTATTTAATAAAAGTATATATGGCATCATTGATTGCCGCCGCAGGACTTTTGGCATTTGCGGAAATTTCTGTTTATTACAGCTTTTTGGCGGCAATGGTGGTGTATGTTATGGCAGATGCATATATAAATACAGAGCTTGGGAGGCAGGAGGTAAAGCTTTTATGTATGTTTGAAGAGTTTATTTCAGAGGTGCATTTTAATTATCAGTTTGATGAAATGCTGCTTGAAGCCATAGAAAAGGCATCAGAAAAAATGCCGTATGAAATAGGCGTACACGGTGAAATACTTCTTACATACCTGAAAAGTGCATATTTGGGAAAGGGAGATGATTACAGGGAAATATGTCCCAATAAGCTTTTTCTTACTTTTTATTCATTGAGTTTTACGGTTCTTACATATGGTGATAAAAAAATAGACGGTCATTCTGTGTATCTTAGTAATCTGGGATATTTAAAGGAGGATATAAATGCTGAAGTGTTAAAAAGAAAAAAACTGTACAGTCAGTTTATGGGACTTTCAACGGTAATTATTCTGCCGGTGTTTTTTATAAAGATAATAGAGTGGTGGTCTGTGTCAAATATGCCTGATTTAGATGGCTATTACAAAAGCTTAAGAGGAATTGTTATTACTATTTTGCTGGTGTTTATAACAATTTCAATCTATAAGATTATAAGTATGCTGAAAAATCCTTATAATGACAGGGAATATAAAAGTAAATGGGCAAAGTATATGCTGGATAATATATATTGGATAAATAAGTCAGTTCTGTTTATTATTAAAAAGACATATAAAGCTGCGGAAAGACTTAACCATATTCTTAAGTCCTTAGTGTATCCCTACAATATAAAAGAGTTTATATTGAGAAGGCTGGTCTTTAGTATATCAGCATTTTTACTGTCTTTTGCAGTGTGTCTAAGCGTAGGAATGGGAGTATTATTAAGTGTAATGGTGTCTGCCGTTTTTGGAGCAATATTTTATGCATCAGTGTATATAAAAATTATAGTAAAAAGGCAGATTATGATAATGGACAGTGAAGCAGAGATAGTAAGATTCCAGTCAGTTATACTTATGCTAATGCATATGGACAAAATAACAGTTGAGGAGATTTTAAGACAGATAAGTGATTTTGCAGTTATTTTTAAGGAGCATACGGAAAGGATGATTAATAAATTTTCATATTTGGGAATGAGAGTGTTTGAGGAGGAAAAGGAAAATACGGAGTTTATGCCCTTTAAAAAGCTGATGGATAGCTTTTTGGCTGCCGATATGCTGGGAATAGAAAAGGCATTTCATGGAATGGAGTCAGAAAGACGTTATTATGTTGAAAAACATAAGCAGGAAAATGAGGACATTATAATGAAAAAATCAGTTATTGCAAAGGGACTGGCCTTTGTGCCTATCTGTTTTATTATTATGGTCAAGCTTATACTGCCGTTTGTTATGGAAGGAATGAAGCAGTTATCAAATACAGGATTATAGGAGGATAAAGCATGGAAAATTCATTAAAGGGATTAATATTGGCAGCAGGAACCATTATTACATGTGTAGTAATATCATTGGGATTTTTTATATCAAGGGAGGCAAAAGAAACGGCAGCAAACGGTGCAAATCAGATAAATAAGCTGAATTCTGAATTTGTTGAGAGTGATAAGATTATTTATGACGGTGCCACAGTATCGGGAAGCGAGGTAGTTAATGTTATAAAGAAAATGAAGCATGATGAGGTGGGAATATATGTTGTTACCAATAAGTCAAAGACATATTACGGATATGAGTTTGATATATCTTCAGGTGATTTGTTAAAGAAAGCAGATTCAGGATATGAGGAGGCATGTGTAAGCACAGGCAGCAAGTACATAAATCCTTATGCAGATTTTAGGGGAAAGGTAGTAAGAGACAGTAATGATGTGATAACAGGTATCATATTTACACAATAATTTATATTAAGCATAATACAAAGAAGGAGGAAACATGGAAGAGGTATTAAATATTTTGGTTCAGCTTTTTGGTGCAGTAATGTTTGCTGCTGCAGTTGCACTGCTTTTATATTATGTACAGGAATATGAGGAAGCCTGCGGCACATTTAAGCAGCAGCTTATAAAGGATACTGTTATAATCAGCATAGAATAAGGGGAGGGGATATGGGAGAAGCATACGGAACCGTTGCGGCAATATTTTTAAGTGCATATCTTATGTTTATAATGCCTTTGAATAATATGATATACGAGAGTGAGAAGCTGGAGCAGATGTATGTGCTAAATGAGATAACATATTTTGTAGAAAGCGTGAGGAATACAGGGTGTATATCTGATAATATGTATCTTAATCTGATAGAGAAACTGTCAGCTTTTGGGGGTTATGAGCTTAAAATAACTCATTACAGGAATGTATATAATGAGGATAAAAAAGAGGTTCTTTATTTTGAACAGGCAGATTATCTGTGGAATATAAAGGAGGAGCTTATGGAAAACGGCTTATATAAGTTAGGCAGAAATGAATACATAAAGGTAATGGTTACAAAAGGTGAAGATGTTATTGTCTGTTACGGAGGAAGCATAAAAAATGAAAATAACTGATTACTGTATTATTTTTACGGTTACGGCATTATGCTTTATAACAGTAATATCCGAGAGAAGAAAAGCAGAATATAATATGATATATTTAAATATCAGATATAATGTGATAATGGATAATGCAGTGGAAAATTCCCTGCGTGCTGCTTACGAAAGTATAGACAGCAGCGGCAGGCCTGAGGTAAATTTAATAAAAGCCTCTGATTATCTTACAAATGAGCTTAGTGTTATGCTTGATGGAGACAAGATGCTTCGGGAATACTATCATGACAGAGTAAAGCTTATTATATATACAGACTATAAGGGTTATTATTGCTATGACAGCAGCAGGTGCTGGAGCGGTTGTATTGAATACTCATATAAAGAAAAAACAAATCACAGTGACAGGATAAATGAATTATTATGTTTTATTAAAGAGGAGTATAATATTGAGTTGTCAGTGCCCTATAATGATGGTGAAAGTTATGAAAATACAATAGATGATTACAGTCTTATTGCCGTTTATGAAGGATATGATGGCATATACTGCTTTTCAGGGGCAAAAATAAAGGAGTGCCGCTAAATATTAGCGGTCCTCCTGTGTATTATCAGGTTCATCATTTTTTTTGGGGTTTATATGAACATACACTGACTCTATACGTTTTTTGTTCACAGCCTTTACCGTAAGAGTAATGTTGTCAACCTCAACTATATCTCCGGCAACTGCAAGTCTGTCCAGCTTTTCTATAATAAAGCCGCCTATAGAGTCATATTCCCGGGATACAAGATCAGTTCCGAGAAAATCATTAAAATCATCAAGGCTCATCTGCCCCTCCACCACGTATTCATTTTCGTTTATTGTCTTAATTTTATCCTCCTCGTCATAATCATATTCATCACGTATATCTCCAACAATTTCCTCTATTAAGTCCTCAAGAGTAATTAATCCGGTTGCCGCACCGTACTCGTCAAGTATAATGGTAATGTTTACACTTGCTTTTTTCATCTCAAGCATTAAATCGGAAAGATTTTTATGCTCGTATGTAAAGTAAGGCTGACGAAGATAATTCTTCATATGAAAGTCTTCATCTGATTTGTATAGAAGAATATCCTTTACATTTATGATACCTACAATGTTATCAATGGAATTGCTGTATACAGGAAATCTTGTGTATTTATTTTCCTTAAATATTTTTATCAGCTCATCATATGTACAGTCAATATTGATGGCACACATATCAATTCTTGGAATCATAATATCCTTGGCACAGGCATCTCCAAAGTCAAAAACATTTTTAATCATTTCCCTTTCATCAGACTCTATAACCCCCTCCTCATGACTCACATCAACAATAGTCCTAAGATCATTTTCAGTAATTACAGCCTGCTTTTCTTGTGGATTGACATGAAACAGGGCAAGAACACCCGAGGATAATATATTTATAATAAATATCACAGGTGTGAGGAGCCACATAAGACCATATATAATAGGTGCATACATTAATGCCAATGGTTCAGCCTTAACTGCGGCTAAAGTTTTGGGGGTTATTTCGCCGAAAATAAGAATAACCGCAGTAAGAATACCGGTGGAAATACTAACTGCATAGTTGCCCCATATGCTTTGAGCAAGAAGTGTCATAAGAGAAGAGGCAGAAATATTTACAATATTGTTGCCTATTAATACGGCACTTAGCATTTTTGGAGTATTTTCAAAAATTTTCAGCAATATTTTAGCATTTTTGCTGCCGTCATCAGCCATTGAACGTATCTTCATTTTATTAACTGTGGTAAGAGCTGTTTCTGCAGATGAAAAAAAGGCAGACATTAATATCAACAAAATAATAATAAGTATCATTAGATTAACTTCCGCTCCCAATTAATAATTCACTCCTTTATTAAAATAAACTGATGTCTAAATTTTAATGTAACTTAGCAGTCATGTCAAGTAATATAAGGCAGAAGTGAGGCATAAATTATAGAGAAACAGTAGTACATATAGGGGCTGTATAAATTATGCAGAAAGGGGAAAACATATGGAAAAAGGAAAAAATGTAATAAGAGAAAAGGTATTGCCGGTTGCAAAGACAGTTGCAGCAGCAGCAGTTGTCACAGCAGTACTTTTGCTTATATTGGCATTTCTTTTATATAAGCTTAAGTTTTCGGATAATATACTGATGATAGGAATAGGGGTAATATATTTTCTGGCAAACTTTGCAGCGGGATTTATAATAGGTAAGGTAAAGGAACAAAAAAGATTTATATGGGGAATGGCAGTGGGAGCTTCATATTTTGTAATATTAGCATTGGTTTCCTTTCTTGTAACTCAAAATCTTTTTCAAAACGGAGTGCCGGCCCCTGTAGGACTTATCTGCTGTGTGTTGGGAGGGGCGTTAGGAGGAATGGTTAGTTGACAGTATATTAAGTATTGATTATAATAAAATTATATATAATACAAATTTAATATGCGTATGGAAGAATTATATTGTAATATAAAAATATACGCATATCAAATGAGAAAGGTACAGGTATACAATAATGGACTTTTTTGGAGTGCTGTCTTTGGTTGGCGGTCTGGCATTGTTCTTATACGGAATGAAAGCACTTGGGGACGGTTTGGAGAAATTATCAGGAGGAAAGTTAGAGGAAATACTTGAAAGACTTACATCAAATCCTATATTGGCAGTGCTGCTTGGGGCAGGAGTGACGGCAGTAATACAATCATCATCTGCTACTACAGTAATGGTAGTGGGATTTGTAAATTCCGGAATAATGAAGCTTCATCAGGCAGTGTATATTATAATGGGTGCAAACATAGGAACCACAGTAACCTCATGGATACTAAGTTTAACCGGAATCGAGAGCAGCAACTTTTTTGTACAGCTTTTAAAGCCTACATCCTTTTCACCTGTTTTGGCATTTATAGGCATTATTTTTTTAATGTTTTCAAAAAAAGAAAAGAAACATAACATAGGAACAATTCTTGTAGGATTTGCTGTTTTAATGTTTGGAATGGATGAAATGAGCAGCGCAGTAAAGCCGTTAGCAAATGTTCCGGAGTTTACAAATATTCTTACAATGTTTGAAAATCCGTTTTTGGGAATGGTTGCAGGAGCAGTGCTTACTGCCATCATACAAAGTTCCTCTGCGTCTGTAGGAATATTACAGGCATTATGTGCAACCGGTGCATTATCCTTCGGTTCCGCATTGCCTATTATAATGGGGCAGAATATAGGAACGTGTGTAACTGCAATGCTTTCAAGTATAGGTACAGGGAAAAATGCCAGAAGGGCAGCACTTGTACATTTGTATTTTAACATTATAGGAACAATTGTGTTTATGATAGTGTTCTATTCAGTTAATATGTTTGTACACTTTGAATTTTTGGATTTGGCAGCAAACGAAATGGGGATAGCAATAATCCATACATCCTTTAATATAGCGGCAACTCTGCTGTTGTTCCCGTTTGCAGGCGGCTTGGAAAAGCTTGCCTGCCTTACGGTAAGGGATGATGAAACTGATTTAATAAAAAGCACTAATATGGAGGGTGATTTTAAAACACTTGATTTAAGATTTATTGACGTGCCGGGGCTTGCAGTATCTCACAGCAGAGGCGTGGCTGAAAGCATGGCAAATATTTCCAGAGAATGTCTTATTAAGGCTATGAGTCTGTTGGAGGATTATGATGAGGACATAGCCATGGAGGTTCGTGAGCTGGAGGATAAGGTTGATAAGTACGAGGACAGGCTTGGAACATATCTTGTTAAGTTAAGTAAAAAAAATTTAAGTGAGGGTGACAGCAGAATATTAACAGAGCTTCTTCACTGTATTGGAGATTTTGAGAGGATAGCTGATCATGCCACAAATATACAGGAGGCGGCAAAGGAAATATATGATAAAAAGCTTGAATTTTCACAAAAGGCAAAGGAAGAGCTTAATATATTGGGACAGGCAGTAAGGGATATTGTAAATCTGTCCTACAGGGTATTTAAAGAGGATGATGATAATCAGGCAAAGTCTGTGGAGCCTTTGGAGGAGGTAATAGATACACTTAAGCAGGAATTAAAAAACAGACATATAAAAAGGCTTAGAGAGGGAAAATGCACTATTGAGATGGGGTTTGTATTTGCAGATATAATAACAAATTATGAGAGAATATCAGACCATTGCTCAAATATAGCAGTTTCCATTATTCAGATACATGAGGATAATTATGGACCTCATGAGTATTTGGAAAGAATGAAGCACAGTGATGAGGTAGGTTTCAGAAAGCAGTATAATGAATATATGAAAAATTATATGCTTCCATAAAATTCTTGATTTAAAAGATTTATTATGTTAATATATTTAGGCGAGTAGAACGGATGGTCGCGGCTGCGATTGCCGAAAGGCAGCAGGTGAGGAAAGTCCGGGCTTCACAGGGCAGGATGCCAGATAACGTCTGGTAGAGGTGACTCTAAGGAAAGTGCAACAGAAATATACCGCCCGTTTTGCAAGGCTTATGCCGTGCAGAATGCAGAGAATATTTTTTCTTTGGAATGCTGCTAACGCAGCATTTGGTAAGGGTGGAAAGGCAGTGTAAGAGACTACCGCCTGCCTGGTAACAGGCAGGGTCCATGTAAACCCCATCCGAAGCAAGACCGAGCAGAAAATGGGCTGCCCGCCTATATTTTCGGGTAGGTCGCTTGAATTTGGCGGTGACGTCAAATCTAGATAGATGACCATCTAAGACATAACACGGCTTACAGTTTTAGTCGCATTATCAATTTATATTGTATAATTGCGAAATAGCGGGTAATATATATCCGATATTTTTTGTGATATAAGCTTGAAAGCTTGTTTTTCATAAGCCATGCCGTGCATGGCTTTGGCTGCTTTGTGCCGGAGCGTCACAAATAAGCCGTGATGGCAGACGCAAATTGAAGACTAACGCTCCGGAATGGAGAATATTATGAAAAATAAAATAAAAATTATGCTGTTATCGGATTCTACAGTACAAAGCTATGATAAATATTATTATCCTCAGACAGGCTGGGGACAGGTGTTTTATAAAAACTTTAAAGATAGTGACAGTGTATTGGAAAAGCCATGTCATAAATGCTCATATCCACAGTCAAGGGATTATGAGCTATTGTCTGTTATTATAGAAAATCGTGCTATAGGAGGAAGAAGCTCAAGATCATTTATAGAGGAGGGAAAGCTTAAAGAGGCGGCGGAGGCATTAACCCAAGGTGATTATGTGTTTGTACAGTTTGGTCATAATGATGCGACCGTTCAAAGACCTGAAAGATATGTTGATGTTAAAGATTTTCATAAATATATACAGCAGTACATAGATATATGCAGGGAAAAGGGTGCCGTATGTATACTGGTAACACCTGTTGCCAGAAGAAACTGTGATGATGGCGATACCTTTACCATAAGCTTTAACGGTTACCGTAAGGTGATGAAAGATATGGCAGAAAGTCAGAATATTCCTCTTATAGATTTGGGAAAGTCAAGTACGGATTATCTTAATACTTTGGGCAATGAAAAAAGCAGGGAATTATATCTTCATGTTAAAAAGGGACAATATGAGGGAGCATATGCAGAAGGAGTGGAGGATAATACTCATCTTAGCATAAAGGGGGCAGAAATTTACGGTAAAATGGTGGCAGACCTTATAAAGAAAAATCCTATGTTAAGTAAGCTGGCAGAATATTTAATATAAAAAGGGAGGCAGACATGAAGGCAGCATTGACACAGATGAATATTGTGTGGGAGGATAAAGACGCAAATAAAGGAATATGTGAAAGACTTGCAAGAAATGCAGCGGCAGAAAATGCCAAGCTTATAATCTTTCCCGAGATGACACTTACAGGCTTTACCATGAGGGGTGAAAAGTTTGGTGAAGATGATTTGGAGAATGGAGAGACTGTGAGTTTTTTTAAGCAGCTTTCAAAAAAATACGATATAGCAATATTGTTTGGAATGATATACAGGGAAAAAAATAAGAAGCCATATAATAAGGCAATAATGATACAGGGAGATACAATACTGTCTGATTACAGTAAGCTTCATCCATTTTCCTATAGCAGGGAAGATGAATATTATGGAAAAGGTGATAATATAGTAAGTGCAGCATTTAATAATATAAGGCTCGGAATATTTATATGCTATGATTTAAGGTTTCCGGAGATATTTCAAATATCTTCAAAAAAAAATAATGTGATTGCTGTTATTGCAAACTGGCCTATGGATAGAGTAAGGCAGTGGAATGTTTTGCTTAAGGCAAGGGCAATAGAAAACCAATCATTTATTATAGGCGTAAACAGAGTGGGAAATGGAAACGGTATTGATTATGTGCCATGTTCGGCTGTATATAGTCCTTATGGAGACAGATTAACAAAAGAGACGGATGATGAGCTGGTGTTTGCAGACATTAATGCAGATGAAGCAAAAAGGTATAGAGAGGTGTTCCCTGTTAAGAGGGACAGAAGGGAAAAATTGTATAAAAAGTATTACGGCTGATTGGAAAAATGGCATATTTTAGAAAATGTTTATAGTTATTTTATTGACTTATCCCATGGTGACGATTATAATTTCACAAAATATGGGATAAGATTTTTTTCTTAATTCTAATAAAAATAAATACTTAAGAAAGGAATATAAGAATGATAAATATATTAAAAAATCTGGAGAAAACGCAATGGGTATATGTTTTAGTAAGCATATCATTTATAGTGATTCAGGTATGGCTGGATTTAAAGCTTCCTGATTATATGTCAGATATTACAATGCTGGTACAGACTGAAGGGTCAGAGATGTCAGAAATAATTGAAAACGGAATATATATGCTGCTTTGTGCCCTGGGCAGTATGATATCATCAGTTGTAGTGGGTTATTTTGCGGCAAGGATAGCAGCAGGACTTGCAAGAACATTAAGAGAAAAAATATTTAAAAAGGTTATGGGATTTTCCATGGAGGAAATTAATAACTTTTCCACAGACAGCTTAATAACACGTTCAACAAATGATATTACTCAGGTTCAGATGGTTATAGCAATGGGTCTTCAGGCAATGATAAAAGCACCAATACTTGCAGTGTGGGCAATACTTAAAATTTCAGGGAAAAGCTGGCAGTGGACTGCGGCAACAGCAGTGGCGGTGGCAGTTCTTATATTAATGCTTACTGTTCTTGTCATATTCGCACTGCCTAAGTTTAAGATTATTCAGACTCTTACAGACAACTTAAACAAAGTGACAAGGGAAAACCTTACAGGCTTAAGGGTTGTAAGAGCATATAATGCAGAAGCTTATCAGGATAAAAAGTTTGAACATGCAAACGGAGAGCTTACGTCAACATATCTTTTTACAAACAGAATGCTTGCAATTATAAATCCTACAATGACTGCTATAATGTCAGGCATATCATTGGCAGTATATTGGATTGGTTCGTATCTTATCAATGAGGCAGCTATGCCTGAAAAGTATCCTCTTTTTGCAGACATGGTTGTATTTACATCATACGCAATGCAGATAATTATGGCGTTTATGCTTCTTGCAATGATATTTATTATGGTGCCAAGGGCAGAGGTTGCAGCAAAGCGTATCAATGAAGTTCTTGATACAAAGGCAAAAATACAGGATGGTACGCAGACAGAGGGCATAGACACTAAGGAGGGAGAGGTAGAATTTAGAAATGTAAGCTTTATGTATCCTGATGCGGGAGATAATGTGCTGCACAATATAAGCTTTAAGGCAAAGAAGGGCGAGACTGTGGCATTTATAGGAGCTACGGGCAGCGGAAAAACAACCCTTGTGAATCTTATCCCAAGATTTTATGATGCTACAGAGGGAGAGGTTTATGTGTCCGGAAGAAATGTAAAGGAATATACACAGGAGGCACTGCACAAAAAGATTGGATATGTATCCCAAAGGGCTGTTTTGTTTAGCGGTGATATTAAGTCAAATATTGCATATGGTGATATAGTATATGGCAATGAAACAATGGAAATAATTGAAAAAGCTATGGAAATAGCACAGGGAAGTGAGTTTGTCCAAAAGCTGGATGATGGATATGATTCAAGAGTTGCACAGGGAGGAACGAATTATTCAGGAGGACAGAAGCAAAGAATGTCCATAGCCAGAGCCATAGCAAGAAAGCCGGAAATATATATTTTTGATGATTCGTTTTCAGCACTTGATTATAAGACAGACAGGGTTCTTAGAACGGCACTTAAAAGGGAAACAAAGGGTGTTACATCACTTATTGTCGCACAGAGAATAGGAACTATTAAAGACGCAGATCAAATTATAGTGTTAGAGGACGGTGCAATAGTTGGAAAGGGAACTCACAGGGAGCTTATGAAAAATTGTGATACTTATAGGGAGATAGCATATTCACAGTTATCAAAGGAGGAAGCGGACAATGAATAGAGGAAGAGGACCGGCCGTGAATATGACCGGAGAAGAATCTAAAAACTTTAAGGGTTCAATTATGAAGCTGATGTCTTACTGCAAACCTTATGTCATAGTAATATTGATAGCTTTGATACTTGCCTGTGCAGGGGCCATATTTAATGTAATAGGTCCGGATAAGCTTAAGGATATGACTAATGTAATACAGCAGGGCATAGTAAACGGAATAGATATGAAGGAGCTTGAAAGCATTGCATTTTTTCTTCTTACTATATATTTAGCAGGCTTCGTTTTTAACTATATACAGGGCTTTATTATGACAACGGTTACACAGCGTGTGGCAAACAGTCTTAGAAGAAACATATCGGATAAGATTAATAAAATTCCCTTAAAGTATTTTGATAATACAAACTACGGAAATGTGTTAAGCCGTGTGACAAATGATGTTGATACAATAGCTCAGACATTAAATAATTCTCTTGGAACACTTGTTACATCGGTTACAACATTTCTGGGTGCATTGTTTATGATGTTTTATACAAACTGGATTATGGCAGTGGCTGCCATATTGTCAACCATAATAGGCTTTGTGCTTATGATGGTTATTATGTCAAAATCACAAAAACATTTTATTGCACAGCAAAGAGAGCTTGGAAATATTAATGGTCACATAGAAGAAATATATTCAGGACATAATGTAGTTAAGGTATATAATGGAGAAAAAAAGGCGGAGGAAACCTTTGACAGTATAAATAAGAGGCTGTATGAAAGCGGGTGGAAGGCACAATTTATGTCAGGTCTTATGATGCCTCTTATGGGATTTATAGGAAATTTCGGATATGTGGTGGTATGTGTGGTAGGGGCACTTCTTACCCACAGCGGAACCATAGAGTTTGGAACTATTGTGGCATTTATGATATATATACGTCTTTTTACAAATCCACTGTCACAGATTGCACAGGTGGCAACAAACATGCAGTCTACTGCGGCAGCGTCAGAGCGAGTGTTTGAATTTCTGGAGGAAAGTGAGCTTACGGACGAAAGTGAAAAGACTAAAAGGCTTGATGTTGACAAGGTTAAAGGAGATGTTGAATTTAAAAACGTGGAATTTGGGTATAATTCGGACAGAATTATTATTAAAGATTTCTCAATGAAGGCAAAGGCAGGTCAGAAGATAGCAATAGTAGGACCTACGGGAGCAGGTAAAACCACGATAGTTAATCTTCTTATGAGATTCTATGACGTAAATAAAGGTGATATACTGATAGACGGAGTATCAACGGGGGAGCTTACAAGAGAAAATGTTCATGAGCTGTTTTGCATGGTGCTTCAGGACACATGGATTTTTGAGGGAACAATAAGAGAGAACATAGTATATTCAAAGGAAAATGTAACTGATAAGCAGGTTGAGGAAGCGTGCAGGGCAGTTGGACTTCATCATTTTATAAAGTCTCTGCCACACGGTTATGATACAGTGTTAAATGATAAGGCAAATCTGTCTGCCGGTCAGAAGCAGCTAATAACAATAGCAAGAGCAATGATAGACAATGCACCGCTTCTTATATTGGATGAGGCAACAAGCTCGGTGGATACACGCACCGAGGTGCTTATACAAAAGGCTATGGATAAGCTGACCGTAGGAAAAACTTCATTTGTAATAGCACACAGACTGTCAACAATAAAAAATGCAGATGTTATACTGGTAATGAAAGACGGCGATATTATAGAAACGGGAAATCACGAGGAACTCCTTAAAAAAGGCGGCTTCTATGCAGAGCTTTATAACAGTCAGTTTGAGCAGGCGGTATAGCCGGTATTTAACAAAAAAGCAAATGTTAAATTAACAAACCCGGAAATGTAAAATAGTCATTGGTACGTATTTTACATAGATTTAACATAAGCTCCGTTTTGGATTTAACATATTCTCATTATATTATCAACTGTAAATCAGATATTGAAACTGAAGCAGAAAATCAGGAGGAAAGAATAATGAGAAAGAGTAAAAAATTATTAGCTGCTTTATTAACGGTAACAGCTATTGCAACATGCTTTACCGGATGTGGAAATGATGATGAAAGCGGTTCATCTGAAATTCATGTAATTTCAAGAGAAGAAGGTTCAGGCACAAGAGGTGCATTTATCGAGCTTATGGGAATCGAACAGGAAGATGAAGAGGGAAATAAGGTTGATAAAACAATAGACAGTGCCGAGACAACAAACAGTACAGCCGTTATGATTACAACAGTACAGGGTGATGAGGCGGCAATCGGATACATTTCACTTGGTTCTATGGATGCTGATAAGGTTAAGGCCTTAAAGGTAGACGGAGTAGAGGCAACTGTAGAAAATGTAAAGAATGGTACATATAAGGTATCAAGACCGTTTAACATTGCAACTAAGGAAGATGCAAGCGATGCTGCTAAGGATTTCATGAGCTTTATTTTAAGCACAGAGGGACAGGCGGTAGTAGAGGAAGCAGGATATATTCCTCTTGAGGACACAGAGGCTTATGTAAAGTCAGATGCAACAGGTGATGTTACAATAGGTGGTTCCTCATCAGTAGGTCCTGTAATGGAAAAAATTATTGAAGCATATGAAAAGGTAAACACAGATGTTAAAATTGAACTCCAGACCAGCGATTCTTCAACAGGTATGTCAGCTACGGCGGACGGAACACTTGATATTGGTATGGCTTCAAGAGAGTTAAAGGACAGTGAGATTGAGAAAGGTCTTACGGGAACACAGATAGCTATCGATGGTATAGCAGTAATTGTAAACAAAGATAACTCTGCGGATAACCTTACATCAGAGCAGATTATGAAGATTTACACAGGTGAAATTACAAATTGGGGAGACGTAGAATAATATGAAAGAAAAACTAATGAACATAGTTTTTCTGGCAGCAGCTTGTGTGTCCATTGTCATGGTAGTGCTTATATGCGTGTTCTTGCTTGGCAGTGGAATCCCAACCATAAAGGAAATCGGAGTTTTCGATTTCCTTTTTGGCAAAGTTTGGAGGCCGGGAAACGATTTATATGGAATATTACCTTTTATTGTGGGAAGCATCTATGTGACGGCAGGAGCTATTATAGTAGGTGTTCCTATTGGTATTTTGACGGCAGTTTATATGGCTAAGTTCTGTAAAGGAAAAATGTATAAAATAGTAAAGCCTGCTATTAATCTTTTGGCAGGTATACCGTCTATTGTATACGGATTTTTTGGCTTATGGGTTATAGTTCCTATTATGAGTGAACTGTTCGGAGGAAGCGGGAAAAGTATACTTACGGCGTCAGTGCTTTTAGGTATTATGATTCTTCCTACTATTATAAATATATCAGAAACATCTATACGTGCAGTTCCGGAAAGCTACTATGAAGGCTCTCTGGCACTTGGTGCAACACATGAAAGAAGCGTGTTTAAAGTAGTTCTTCCGGCAGCAAAGTCAGGTATTCTTGCAGGCATTATTCTTGGAATAGGAAGAGCTATAGGAGAAACAATGGCACTTATTATGGTTGCCGGAAATCAGAAAATTATACCGGACAGCATATTCGACGGTGTTAGAACACTTACAGGAAATATAGTTATGGAAATGGGATATGCAACAGACTTACACAGAGAAGCACTTATTGCAACAGCAGTTGTACTGTTTGTGTTTATTCTTATAATAAATCTTCTCTTTTCCGTAATAAAGGCAAGAAGCCAGAAAGAGTAAGGGAGAATAAAAATGGACGCATCAATGAATAATAAACCAAAAGTAAAAATCAGGATAAACAGCTCCCTTATATTAAGGTGGCTGGTGAAGCTTGCTGCTTTTATTACTGTTGGCGTACTTGCAAGCCTTATAATATACATACTTATTATGGGTATACCAAATCTGACTCCTGATTTGTTTGCATGGAAATATACATCGGATAACGGCTCCGTAACGCCGGCTATAATCAATACGCTTATTATGGTTGTTTTAACTCTTATAATGGCAGTGCCTATAGGAATAGGCTCTGCAATATATATGGTAGAATATGCCAAAAAGGGAAATAAGCTTGTCAAGGTAGTAAGAATCACAACGGAAACTTTGTCGGGAATACCATCTATTGTGTACGGACTTTTCGGATATTTGTGTTTCTGTGTGGCATTAAATTTGAATTACTCTCTTCTTGCAGGTGCACTGACATTGGCAATAATGGTTCTTCCATCTATTATGAGAACTACAGAGGAGGCATTAATATCTGTACCTGATTCCTTCAGAGAGGGAAGCTTCGGACTCGGAGCAGGAAAACTAAGGACAGTGTTTAAAGTAGTTTTGCCGTCGGCTATACCGGGCATACTGGCAGGAGTAATACTTGCCATAGGACGTATAGTAGGCGAGACGGCAGCACTTATATTTACGGCAGGTACAGTGGCAAAGGTACCTGAGTCGGTATTTGGTTCAGGAAGAACAATAGCTGTTCACATGTATCAGCTTTTTAACGAAGGTCTGTCAATGGAAAAGGGATATGGCACCGGAGTAGTGCTTCTTGTTCTTGTGTTATTAATTAACGGGCTTTCAAACCTTGTTGGAAAGAAACTTAGCAAAGACAAATAAAGAATGGAGTAATAAATAGATGAAAGATAAATTCACTATAGAAAACCTTGATTTATATTACGGTGATTTTAAGGCATTAAAAAATATAAATCTTAATCTTGCAGAAAAGGAAATCACAGCATTTATAGGACCTTCAGGCTGCGGAAAGTCTACACTTTTAAAATCTCTTAACAGAATGAATGATTTAGTTGAGGGCTGCAGAATAGAGGGAAAAATCCTTCTTGACGGAGAGGACTGCTATGGAAAAAACATGGATGTAAATGTACTCCGCAAAAGAGTGGGTATGGTATTCCAAAAGCCTAATCCATTTCCTATGAGTGTATATGATAATATTGCATATGGTCCAAGAACCCATGGAATACGCCGTAAGGTTGAACTTGATGAGATAGTGGAAAAATCACTTAGAGATGCGGCTATATGGGATGAACTTAAGGACAGATTAAAAAAATCAGCACTTGGTCTTTCAGGAGGACAGCAGCAAAGACTTTGCATAGCAAGAGCATTGGCAGTTAAGCCGGAGGTTCTGTTAATGGATGAGCCTACAAGTGCCCTTGATCCTATTTCAACTTCAAAAATAGAGGATTTGGCAGTGGAGCTTAAAAAAGACTATACTATTATAATGGTTACACATAATATGCAGCAGGCGGCAAGAATTTCAGATAAGACAGCATTTTTCCTGCTGGGAGAGGTTATTGAGTTTAATGACACTGAGACTATGTTCTCAATGCCAAAGGAAAAGAAAACAGAGGACTATATTACAGGAAGGTTTGGTTAATAGTATGCGAAACAGATTTGATGATATGTTGGAAAATTTAAATATTGAGCTTATCAGAATGGGGGCATTATGTGAGGACGCAATATCAACTGCCACAAATGCACTTCTTAAGGATGAGGGGCTTATTGATAAGGTGTCTGCAATAGAGGACGATATAAATGCTATGGAGAGAAAAATAGAAGCAATGTGCATGAAGCTTCTTTTAAGACAGCAGCCTGTAGCAAAGGATTTAAGACAGATTTCTTCAGCACTTAAGATGATTTCAGATATGGAAAGAATCGGTGATCAGGCACTTGATATATCTGAAATCGCTAAATTTATAAATAAAAATCATGGAAATAATCCAAAGCTTGAGGAGATGGCAAGGGCAACAATAAAAATGGTTACCGAAAGCATAGATTCATTTGTAAAAAAGGATCTTGACCTTGCACGTAAGGTGATGAAGCATGACGATGTGGTTGATGAGCTTTTTAATACAGTCAAGGCAGAGGTTATAAAAAGAATAGGCCACGAAAATGAGGACGGAGAGTATTTGGCAGATGTGCTTATGGTGGCAAAGTATTTTGAGAGAATAGGAGACCATTCCGTTAATATTGCAGAGTGGGTGGAATACTCAATAACAGGAGTACACTCTAAATATACACATGAGGATATAAATTCATTAATATAAATAAATGCAGAAAGGCAAGGTTAGATATGATATATCTTGTTGAAGACGAGAAAAACATAAGAGATTTAGTGGTTTATACACTGAATAATACCGGCCTGGAGGCACAGGGCTTCCCAAAAGCATCGGACTTTTGGGAAGCTGTGAATAACAGAATTCCAAGCCTTGTTTTGCTTGACATAATGCTTCCTGACGAGGATGGTCTTGAGATACTTAAAAAGCTTAGGAGCAAAAAAGAAACGAAAAAAATACCTATAGTTATGCTGACTGCAAAAAGCAGTGAGTATGATAAGGTAATAGGGCTTGATGCAGGGGCAGATGATTATATTCCCAAGCCTTTTGGAATGATGGAGCTTGTGGCGAGAGTAAAAGCACATCTAAGGAGAGCAGGAGAGGAAGAGGTAGAAGAAAATGGGGAATATACGGCAGGAAAGCTAGTGGTAAATCCTGCAAAGCATAAAGTTCTTGTTGACGGAAGTGAAGTAACGCTTACGTATAAGGAGTTTGAGCTTTTATGTTATCTTCTTGAAAACAGAGATGTTGTCCTGACCAGGGATAAGATTTTAAGTAAAATCTGGGGATATAATTTTGATGGTGAGACAAGAACGGTAGATGTTCATATAAGAATGTTAAGGCAGAAATTAGGTTCAGAGGGTGATATAATAGAAACAATCAGAGGGATAGGCTACAAAATAAGTAAGTAATATGGGAAACGGTTGAAGAAGAGAGGAAAAATGGGGATAAAATTAAAAAGTAAAATATTTAGAAATATGTTTCTTATGGCTGCAATTTTTATAGTGATTTCAGTAGGAGTATCCACAATTATTTTATATAAAAATATTGAAAACCGGATAGTGGAGGACAGTAAAGTAAGTGCAGAATATGTGAAATATTTTATTGACAAATTTGGCGAGGAAAGTATTTTGTCTATTGATATAAAGGATGGACAAAGAATTACATTAATATCACAGACAGGTGATGTTATATATGACAGCAGAGTCAAAAGCGATGACATGGAAAACCATATGGAGAGACCTGAGGTTAGGGAAGCTTTGGAAAGCGGCAGCGGTCAGGATAAGAGAGTGTCAGAAACACTTTCAGAAACATCTTATTATTATGCCGTAAGGCTGGAGGATGGAAACATCTTAAGAATAGCCACAACATCTGATGCAGTGTATTCTACATTTAAGGCTATCATTCCCCTGACTCTTATACAGGCAGTTTTTATTATAACAGCGGCAGTTATTGTATCAGGGTATCTTACAAGAAAAATAGTAAAGCCTATTAATGCAATGGATATAAATTCACCTGAAAATATAGTTGTGTATGATGAGCTGGCTCCCGTTGTTTCAAGAATAAGGCATCAAAACGATGTGATAGGCAGACAGTTAAAGGATTTAAGGTCTAAGAAAATAGAGTTTGAAACAATAACGGAAAATATGAAGGAAGGGCTTATTGTTTTAGGGAAAAGGGGGCAGGTTATATCATATAACAAAAGTGCAATAAAGCTTCTTGATGTAGATGCAGATGAAGATGTATTAAGAAATGCGTTGTTTTTTAACAGAAGCAGCCGGTTTGAAAAAGCTGTTAATAATGCATTGTCGGGAAAAAGTGATGAGTGCGTCATAAGCTTTCCTGACAGAATATGTCAGATTATGGCAAATCCTGTTATGGATAATGAAAAGGCAAAGGGTGCGGTTATACTTATAATAGACGTTACAGAGAAGGAGAAGAGGGAAAGTCTTAGAAGAGAGTTTTCGGCAAATGTTTCCCATGAGTTAAAAACGCCTCTGACATCAATATCAGGCTATGCCGAGATTATGAAATCCGGCATGGTTAAAGGTGATGATATGATAAAGTTTGCAGATATTATTTATACTGAGGCAAGGAGACTTATTAACCTGGTTGGTGATATAATAAAGGTGTCAAAGCTTGATGAGGATAATGTACAGCTTGAGGAAACAAAAGTAAATATTAAAGAGCTTACAGAGGATATAATAAAAAGACTTAAGCCGCAGGCAGATGCAAAGAATGTAACTATTCAGGAAAATGCTTTGGAGTCTGAGCAGGATGTTATGGAGATTACAGGTGTAAGCCAGATTATAGATGAAATGATTTATAATGTAATTGACAATGCCATAAAGTATAATAAAGACGGAGGAATAGTTATTGTGTCCATTGATGGGAGTGGAAGCAAGGTTAAGCTGGAAATAAAGGATACGGGAATAGGTATACCAAAGGCAGACATAGACAGGGTTTTTGAAAGATTTTACAGAGTAGATAAAAGCCACTCAAAGGAAGTGGGAGGCACGGGGCTGGGGCTTTCCATAGTAAAGCACAGTGCCTTATTTACAGGTGCTGATATTAAGCTTGAAAGTGAGGAGGGGCTTGGAACCACCTTTACCATTGAATTTAAGAAAAATACAAAAAATTAAGAAAAGTTAAGAATTTTGGAAAAAAGCTTTGAAAAAATCATTATTTATGATATACTATTAAAATCAAAGTTCTTAGGAGGATATTACAATGAAGCATATTAAGACTTTAAGCAAAAAGACTTTAAAGAATACAATGGCTAAAGGCGGATGCGGTGAATGCCAGACATCATGTCAGTCAGCGTGTAAGACATCATGTACAGTAGGCAACCAGAGCTGCGAAAATAATAAGTAAGTTTATTATTATATTATACAAATATAATTAGCCATTAGGCAGCGGAATTTTTTCCGCTGCCTATAGTAATGTTGAAAGGAGAATTATTTTGATTCACGCATACAAGAATAATGGTTATAATATTATACTTGATGTAAACAGCGGTTCTGTTCATGTTGTAGATGAGCTTACATATGAGGTTATACCATTATTTGAACATAAATCAAGAGAAGAGGTTATAGAAGCCCTTAAGGGAAGATATGACATTGCAGATATAAAAGAAGTATTAGACGAGGTAGAGGAGCTTAAAGAAGCGGGACAGCTTTATGCCGAGGATGAGTACAGGCAGTTTGTAAAGAACTTTAAAGGCAGAAAAACCGTGGTGAAGGCAATGTGTCTTCATATAGCCCATGACTGTAATCTTGCCTGCAAATACTGTTTTGCAGAGGAAGGGGAGTATCACGGCAGAAGGGCTCTTATGAGTCTGGAGGTTGGAAAAAAGGCACTTGATTTTCTTATAGAAAATTCCGGAAACAGAGTAAATCTTGAGGTGGATTTTTTCGGAGGAGAGCCATTAATGAACTGGGACGTTGTAAAGGAGCTTGTAATGTACGGTCGTTCAAAGGAACGGGAGTACAATAAAAAATTCAGATTTACCCTTACAACTAACGGTGTTTTGTTAAATGACGATATTATGGAATTTGCCAATAAGGAGATGGCAAACGTAGTATTAAGCCTTGACGGGAGAAAAGAAGTTAATGATGCCATGAGACCTTTCAGAAACGGAAAAGGAAGCTATGATTTAATTGTGCCTAAATTTGTAAGGTTTGCCAAAATGAGGGATGAGCTTGGCTTAAGCTATTATGTAAGAGGAACCTTTACAAGGGATAACCTTGACTTTTCAAAGGATGTTATACATTATGCAGACCTTGGCTTTAAGCATATGTCTATAGAGCCGGTGGTTGGAAGTGAAGACGAGCCTTATTCTATCAGGCAGGAGGATATTCCTAAGATTATGGAGGAATATGACGCTTTGGCAAAGGAATATATTAAACGCAAAAAGGAAGGCAGAGGCTTTAACTTCTTTCATTTTATGATAGATTTGGAACAGGGACCATGTGTGGCAAAAAGGCTGTCAGGCTGTGGTTCGGGAACCGAATATCTTGCAGTGACTCCTTGGGGAGATTTTTATCCCTGCCATCAGTTTGTAGGTGATGAAAAGTTTCTTATGGGAAATGTCTACGAGGGAATTAAGAGGACAGATATTCAGGATGAATTTAAGCTGTGTAATGTTTATGCCAAGCCAAAATGCAGTGAATGCTTTGCAAGGTATTACTGCAGCGGAGGATGCAGTGCAAATGCATATAAATTCCACGGGGACATAAAGGATGCCTATGATATTGGCTGTGATATGCAGAAAAAACGTATTGAATGTGCTATTATGATAAAGGCGGCACTGGCAGAGGAAGAATAATTCTAAAGAAGGAGCGGGAAAATGAAACAGGCATTAAAAAGAAAAAGCATAATACTTTTTATACTTGGATTACTGGTAACGGCAGGTCTTATTTATGTTAATGTGTTTGGCATAAAGATTAACGGTATGGAAAAGGGCAGTGCCAGGAATATTATACTGGGTCTTGATTTAAAGGGCGGCGTCAGCATTACATATCAGGCAAAGGGAGATTTTACCACTGAGGATTTTAATGACACAATAAGAAAGCTTAGATTAAGAGCACAGGAGTTCAGCAGTGAGGCAGATGTTTATCAGGAGGGTGATAATAAAATAACCGTAGATATTCCGGGACAGGATAATGCGGAAGAGGTTCTCGACAAGCTGGGGAAGCCGGGGTCATTATCATTTGTAACTGATTTAGGAGCAGATGACGAAAAGACATGGATTACCGGAGCAGATATTAAATCAGCAACTGCAACGTCACAGCCTAATCAGACTACAGGGAAATCAGAGTATGTAGTGGCGTTTGAGCTTAATGATGATGCTGCGGAGACATTTGAAGAGGTAACAACAGAGTTTCAGGGGCAGATTTTGTATGTGGTTTATGATGGAGAAGCAATAAGCTCACCTGTAATAAACAGTGTAATTAAGGGAGGCTCAGGTGTTATTAACGGAATGGAGTCATATGAGGAGGCTGAGGAGCTGGCTTCCATTATAAGAATAGGCTCGCTTAAGGTAGAACTGGAGGACGTTTCTTCAAAGGTTGTAAGTGCAAAGCTTGGAGACGATGCTCTCTCTACAAGTCTTTTTGCAGGTCTTATAGGTATTATTATAATTATTATATTTATGATTGCAGTATACAGGGTTCCGGGAATAGCAGCGGGACTTGCGCTTATTATTTACACTGCGCTTGACCTTATATGTATAAATGGTTTTAACTGGACTCTTACACTTCCGGGTATTGCCGGTGTAATCCTTTCCATAGGTATGGCTGTAGACGCAAATGTTATTGTATATTCCCGTATCAGGGAGGAGCTTGCAGTCTCTGACAATGTGGAGGCAGCAATAAAAACAGGCTTTAAAAAGGCAGCGTCGGCCATTGTTGACGGCAATGTCACAACATTTATAGCAGCATTGATACTTATGGTAGTGGGAACAGGCACCATAAGAGGATTTGCACAGACATTGGCACTCGGTATTGTACTTTCAATGTTTACGGCAATGGTAGTGTCAAGAGCTGCACTTACACTTTTATATAACATGGGCTTTAATAAAAAATCTATGTATGGTGTCCAGAAGGAAAGAAGGACAGTTAATTTTCTTGGGAAGAAGGCAGTGTGCTTCAGCATTTCCATTATTCTTATTCTTACAGGTGTCGTTACAATGATTTTAAGTAAGGCGGGAGTTATAGGAGACAGAAGCACGGCACTTAACTACAGCGTTGAGTTTCAGGGAGGCTTGTCAACAACTGTAGACTTTGAGGAAAATTATGATGTGTCATACTTTAATGATAACATACTTCCTGCCATAACAGAGGCAATAGGTGATACAGATGTACTGGCAAATGCAGAGGCAGATACAAACAGATATGTTATAAGGACAAAAAATCTGGGAACAGAGGAAAAGGAAGCTATGAGAAAGGTGCTTGTTGAGGAATATAAAGCACTTGAGGATGGTTTTGAGGAGGTAACGGTCAGTGCCACAACAAGCAGTGAGATGAGAAAAAATGCAGTTATAGCAGTGGCAATAGCTACAGTATGTATGCTTATATATATCTTTGCAAGATTCAGGGATATGAAGTTTGCTTCAAGTGCCGTTATAGCTTTAATCCATGACGTATTTGTTGTTATAACATTTTATGCCGTGTCATGGGCAACTGTGGGAAATACATTTATTGCCTGCATACTTACAATAGTAGGATATTCAATTAATGCAACCATTGTAATATTTGACAGAATAAGGGAAAACCTTGTTATAATGAAGGGAAGGGAGCGCAGGCATATTGTAAATGCAAGTATTACCCAGACTCTTACAAGGTCAATTTACACATCATTTACAACATTTGTAATGGTATTTGTCCTTTACATTTTCGGAGTTACGGCGATTAAAGAGTTTGCATTGCCTCTTATGGTAGGTATTGTATGCGGAGGCTATTCGTCAGTGTTTATAACAGGTGCGTTATGGTATCTGATGGGCGGAAAAAATGAATCAAAAAAAATTAAAGCAGAGGATTAATAAAAATCCAATGTTCAAGTTTTTATAGAATTATGGCTGTCATTTAGGGATGATTATTAGACAGAAACAAGGTGTGTTTTTGCTGTGGAGAATCATCATAAATGGCAGCTTTTATTTTTAAAGGAGGAGAGTTATGCTTAATATTTATAAAAAATCATATCCATATTATGGGAGAATTTATCCTGTTTTAATAGTGTGTGTATTTTTAGGTCTGATGCAGGGAGTAGTTGCACTTATTGAACCGCAGATTATATCACTTGTGGTGGACAGGGTTATAAATCCTGCCTTTGGAAACGAGCCGAAGGAAAACAGCAGTATATTTATGTTTCTTATAGAGGACATTCCAAGTGATGATTTGTGGCAGTTTATGTGGGTACTGGTGGGAACCTTTATTTTATTTCTGGTACTGTACTTTGTAACCTTCTATTTAAGGTGGAATATGGCACATTACTTTTCACTTGACTGTGATAACAGGCTGCGTCAGTCAGTGCTTAATAAAATAAATTCCTTTGGACCTAATATATTAAAGGATTATACTACAGGCGACCTTATTACAATAGTAAATTCAGATTCACAGAAAATAAGAAATTTTCATGTTGCAACAATACCTTTTATGATTGATTCACTTTTTTATATAGTGATTGCACTTTATTTTCTGGGAAAGACAAATATCTGGCTTACATTATTTCCACTGCTGACACTTGGAATTTATCTTTTAATTACAAAAGGTTTTTTGAAAATGTGCGGCAGGCTGTATGACATAATGTGGAAGAAGGATTCAGAATTTAATTCCGAGACGCAGGAAAGCATTTACGGAATAAGAACAATAAAATCATATGGCAGAGAGGATATAAGGAAAAAGAGATTTAATGAAAAGGCAGAGGATTTAAGAAATTTTTACAATGACTTTGGGAAAAAAAGATATGGTTATTTTCTGGTATTTGACGGTGCGGACCAGCTTGTTATGGTTATAAGCATGGCAATAAGCATAGGGCTTGCAGTTAATTTTAAGATGACAAGCGGTGAATATACGGCATTTCTTACATATCTTCTGTCTATATGCGGAAGCTTTGTGGATATGATTTTCTTTGCATCTGACATACAGGACCAGAAGGTAAGCACAAAAAGAATGTACGGACTTTTGGAAAAAGAGGATAGGGATGCCGCAATGTACGGAAGTAAGAAGGTATCAGACAAGCCTCATATAACAATAAAAAATTTAACTGTAAGGGCAGAGGAGAAGGAGCTTATTAAAGATATTACCATTGACATTCCATACGGTAAAAAGATAGGTATTATGGGAAAAACCGGCTGTGGAAAATCAGTGCTTTTAAGAGCGATGCAGGCATTTTGCGAATATGATGAGGGAGCCATAGAGTTTGACGGAGTCAACTCAAGGGAATATGACAGGGGTGAGATAGCAAGAGCATTTAGCTATGCCATGCAGGATGTGTTTTTGTTTTCCAATACAATAGAATCAAATATTGCCTTTTATAATCCTGAAGCAGATGAAAGGGAAATAAGACGGTGCGGAAGGGCAGCAGAGGTAGACGAGTTTGCATATAATTTTAAGGAGGGCTATAATACCGTTATAGGTGAGAAAGGTTTTGGTTTGTCGGGAGGACAGAAGCAGAGAGTGGCAATAGCAAGGGCTCTTCTTAAAAATGCACCTGTTATTGTGCTTGATGACTGTACAAGTGCTTTGGATATAGAGACAGAGAGCAAAATATTTAACAATTTGTCAGAATTTTTTCAGGGCAAGTCTATTGTTATGGCAACACACAGAGCTATGGCATTAAAGGATTTTGATGAGATATTGTATATGGAAAACGGCAGAATTATAGAGCGTGGAACATTTAAAGAGCTTATGGAGTCAGACGGTCACTATGCTTCAATATATAAGCAGCAGATGGATAAGGAGGTGTATGCAGGTGAGTAGAAACAGATATTTTGAGGATGAGGTAATTGAGAATCATTTTAATAAATTTATGCTTGGAAGACTTATAGCATATGCAAAGGACTATAAAAAAACGTATATAAAGGTTGTGGCACTTCTTATAGGAACAAGCCTTTTATCACTAATACCTACCGGCATAAATATGGTTATTATAAATGACGTGCTTCCAAAGGATAGTGCAGTGCCTGATAATGCCATTGCAATGGCGGCAATACTGCTGTCAGTATGGTTTACATTAAGTATAGGCTCTGTTATTGCCAATTATGCTGTCAATGTTGCAGCAAACAGTCTTGGTAATATTATTATATGCAACATAAGAAAGGATTTGTTTGCAAAGCTTATGGAACTTAGCTTTAATTATTATGACAGCAGACCAATGGGAAAAATTCTTGTACGTGTAACTAATTATACAAACGAGGTGGCAGACTTTTTTATTAATTACATGACTAGGATAGTATCTAATCTGTTTATTGCAATGATGGCAATAATATGTATATGTGTTTTGGACATAAGAATAGCGGCAGTTGCCATAGCAGTGAGTATACCTTTAGCATTGCTTATGTGGTTTTTGTCTAAAAGTCTTCATGGAAGAATGGTTTATGAGAGAAACAAGCAGAGCAACAGAACAGCATTTGTGGTTGAGAATATTAATGGCTTAGAGGTAATTAAAGCATTTAACAGGGAAAAAATAAACAGCGAGATATTTATGGAGCTGTCGGCAAAGTATAAAAAGGAATATATGAGGGCGACAAGGGTAAGAGAGCTGTTTTTCCCTCTGGCACACGGAATAGTAAGCGGAGTGTGTACTATTGTAATATATGTAACTGCACTTTTTATAATAACAAAGGACTGGGGAAGTGCTTTATCATTAGGAACAATAGTTACTATAGCAACATATATGCAGAGGTTTTCAGGTGCCGTAAATGTTATATGCCAGAGGTTACAGACTATAGGAAATATTACATCAAATGTTGAGCGTATATTTGAGGTGCTGGATACAGAGGCTGAGATAAAGGAAGCCGATAATGGAGTAAGCCTTTGTAATGTTAAGGGAAAGGTAGAATTTGAAAATGTTGATTTTGCATATATTAAAGATAACAATGTTCTTGAGAATATTAACCTTACGGTTGAGCCGGGACAGATGATAGCACTTGTCGGACCAACGGGAGCCGGAAAAACTACTATCGTAAGCTTAATCAGCAGATTTTATGATGTTACGGGAGGAGCCGTAAAGATAGATGGAACAGATGTAAGGGATATATCCTTTAAGTCCTTAAGGGACAATGTGGGTGTTATGATGCAGGATACATTTTTGTTTAAGGGAGAAATCATAGATAATATAAGGTTTTCAAGACCTGACGCAACCGATGAGGAATGTATTGAGGCGGCAAAAACAGTATTTGCACATGATTTTATTATTAAAAAGCCTGAGGGCTATCATACTGTTATATCAAGTCAGGGAACGGAGCTGTCAGGAGGAGAAAAGCAGCTTATATCATTTGCAAGGCTTGTATTGTCAAATCCCAAAATTATTATACTTGATGAGGCAACAAGCAACATAGACACTGAAACTGAAAAGCTTATACAGAAAATGTTTAAAACAGTTTTAAAGGGAAGGACCAGCTTTGTTATTGCCCACAGGCTTTCCACTATTAAAAATGCAGACAGGATACTGTATATAGATGAAAAGAGTATTCTTGAGGACGGAAGCAGGGAAGAGCTTCTTAATAAAAAGGGAAAATATTATCAGCTTGAGATGTGAGAAAAGAAAATTGTTGTTTGATGAACCTGTTATTTATAAACAGTAATAGCAGCTATGTAAGCGTCTGTATCCGGCAGACGCTTTAATGCTCAATAAGAACACTCCACACCTTATTAAAGTAGTCCTTAAATTCAGGTGCATTTCTTGCATCTATAGGGGAGGAGTTTACACTTGTAAGCTTGATGTCAATTATGTTTTTTATTCTTCCGGGATAAGGGGTCATAATAATGATTTTATCACTTAAAGCTATGGCCTCTGCCAAATCATTTGTGACAAGTATACCGCCTTTTTCGTATGTTTTAATAAGGTTTCTTATGGAATATCCCACATCAAGACGTGTTGCATAGTCAAGAGTATTAAAGGGTTCATCTAAAATCACAAGGTCAGGCTCCATGGCAAGGGATAAAATCAGTTCAGCCCTTTTTTCAATGCAGTTATAGGGAAAAATATTTTTTGGCGAAGAAAATGCAGTCATTCCGTATGTTTCAGTAACAATATCAGAATCGGTATGACAGTTTCTCCATTCAAAAAGATTTTCCTTTTGAACAAGGTAGCCTATGTTATTAATTTTTCGGTCTATTGTGCCTGAGCTTACAGGCAGTATTCCTGATATAACGGAGAGTAATGTGGATTTTCCGCAGCCCTTTGGTCCGATAATTGAGATAAATTCTCCTTTGGCTACGGAAAAAGAAATATCTGAAAGTACCTGATATTTTCCGCTGATGGTGTGGAAGGAATAGTCAAGGTGAGAAACATTTAATAGCATTTTCATTAATCCTCCGGATTCCTGATATATACTATTATATGATTTTTTTAAAATATGTTTCGTTATATAAAATAAAAAAAGCTTCCAATCGGAATCGAACCGATAACTGATCATTACGAGTGATCTGTTTTACCTTTGAACTATGGAAGCATGAATAAATATTTAATTGCCTTAATAACTATATATAAACTTTAGAAAAAAGTCAAGAAAATAATTTAAAGTTTTTCAAAAAAATACTTGCAATTTTATATATCTATGATATGATAGATTTTGTTTTTGGAATACAAATGTCCGCAAGTAACGGACAATACAATAAAAGAGAGAAAGAGGTAAAGTAAATGGATAAGAAATTAAGAGTTGGTATATTAGGAGCAACAGGTATGGTTGGTCAAAGATTTATTTCTTTGCTGGAAAATCATCCTTGGTTTGAGGTTGTAACAGTGGCAGCAAGTCCTCGCTCAGCGGGAAAAACATATGAGGATGCAGTGGGGGACAGATGGAAAATGACGAAGCCTATGCCTGAAGCAGTTAAAAAGCTTATTGTTATGAATGTAAATGAAGTGGAAAAGGTAGCTGCAGAAGTAGATTTTGTATTTAGTGCCGTGGATATGACAAAGGAAGAAATAAGAGCCATAGAAGATGCATATGCAAAAACAGAGACACCTGTAGTTTCCAATAACAGTGCCCACAGATGGACGCCTGATGTTCCTATGGTGGTTCCTGAAATTAACCCTGAGCATTACGAGGTAATTAAGTTTCAGAAGGAAAGACTTGGCACAAAAAGAGGCTTTGTGGCAGTAAAGCCAAATTGTTCTATACAAAGCTATGCGCCTGTTCTGACTGCATGGAAGGAATTTGAGCCTTCAGAGGTAGTTGCCACTACATATCAGGCAATTTCAGGTGCAGGAAAAACATTTAAGGACTGGCCTGAAATGGTTGAGAATATTATACCATACATTGGAGGAGAGGAAGAAAAAAGTGAGCAGGAGCCTCTCAGATTATGGGGAAAAATTGAGGACGGAGTTATTAAGAAGGCAGAGGGACCTGTTATTACTTGTCAGTGTATAAGAGTTCCGGTGCTTGACGGACATACGGCGGCTGTATTTGTAAAGTTTAATAAAAAGCCTTCAAAGGAGCAGTTAATTGAAAAGCTTGTTAATTTTAAGGGGCTTCCACAGGAGTTAGAGCTTCCGAGTGCTCCAAAGCAGTTTATACAGTATCTGGAGGAGGATAACAGACCGCAGGTAAAGCTTGATGTTGATTTTGAGAACGGAATGGGTATATCTGTAGGACGTTTAAGAGAGGATACGGTATATGACTACAAGTTTGTGGGACTTTCCCATAACACAGTGCGCGGTGCGGCAGGAGGAGCAATTCTTTCAGCAGAGCTTCTTAAGGCATTGGGATATATTGAAGCAAAATAATTAAGATATTAATGTAGTTGAAAGGCACTTTGCAAAAAGTGTCTTTTTTTAAAAAATTTTTTATACTTTCAAAACTTTTTTAAGGTATAATGCATCTTATATATGTAAACACATAAAAATAGCTTTAAAGCAAAAAATTAAAAGAAAACGAAGGGTTAGGACATGAACGGAAGAAGAAAAAAACATTTAATATTTATTATGCTTTTGTCAGGAGCAATATTAGGCGGCTGCGGCAATAAAAATCAGGATTCCCATTCTCAGAAAAGGGCAGAGGCTGCAGTTATGGAAACAGACGATACCACAACTGAGATACAAACAGAAGAGCAGAAAGAGGAAACAACAACCGAGGAGCAATCAGAGACAGAAGCAGAGACAGAAGCAGAGACAGAGATAATAACAACTGAAGCATTGGAGGAGACAACCACAGTGCAGGAGCAGGCAACAGCAGCCATAAACAGGTCTAAGATATCATTTTCAAATTCAGCTTTTCTTGGAGATTCAAGAACAGAGGGGCTTAAGGTATACGGAGTGGTGTCAGATGCAGATTTTTATACATCTGTGGGAATAACTGTAAAGGATGTCATGGAAAAGAAAAAGTTCCTTTTACAGGACGGAACATATGGAACCATGTTAGATGCCGTTTCACAGAAAAACTATGACAGAATATATTTAATGTTTGGAATAAATGAGCTTGGCTGGCCTTATAAGGAGTCCTTTGTAAATTATTATACCACCATTGTAAATACGTTAAAGGAAAAATTTCCAAATACTGATATATACATTCAGTCAATACTGCCTATGGTGGAAAAGAGAACAGACGAAATATACAATAATGATAAGATAAGGCTTTTCAATACTTACATTAAAGAGGTTGCAGACAGTACAGGTGTAAATTATATAGATGTAGGTGTTGCTGTTGCAGACAGCATAGGAGCACTTCCCGAAAACGGAAGCAATGACGGCATTCATCTTAACAAGGAGTACTGCTTCATATGGGCAGAGTATCTTAAGGAGCAGACAATAAAATAGGAAAAACAAGGTGTGTTTACATGGTTAGTGATAAGAGGGAATTTCTGTGTGAATTTATAAGGAAAAACCAGGAGGATTTATATAGATTTGCATATTCATATGTAAAAAACAGGGAAGATGCCCTTGATATACTGCAAGAGTCCATAGTTAAGGCATTGGAAGCGGCAGACAGGCTGAAAAATACAGAAAGCGTAAAGCCGTGGATGTTAAAAATCATAATAAATGAGGCAAACGGCATTTTCAGAAAAGGCAAGAGGACAGTGAAAATAAAGGATTATGAGAAAGAGACGGCAGTGTTTGAATATAAGGATGATATTGCAGAGTATATCAATAAGCAGGATATGCTTAAGAATATTTTTGAACTTGAGGATAAATATAGAATAGTAATAATTTTAAGATATTATGAGGAGCTTAAAATAAGCGAGATTGCAAAGACTTTGGGCATAAAGGAAAATACTGTTAAAACAAGGCTGTATAAGGCATTAGGTATATTGAAAAGAACCTTGGGAGATTGATATATATGAATATTTATAAGATTAAAAAAGAATATGAGAACATACCATTACCTGAAAATTTAAACAGTATAGTGGAAAAGTCCATAGAAAAAGGAGAAAGAGTGCATTGGGGGAAAAGAAAGCACACAGCTATGGTAAGGACCTTTAGGGCGGCAGCAATATTGGCGGCAGCAATGTTTATATTGCTTATTATTATGTCAAATACAAGCAGAGAGTTTGTTATGGCAGCATCAAAAATACCTGTTTTAGGTCAGCTTGTTAAAATTGTCACATGGCAGGACTACAGAGAAGAAAATGAAAACAGTATTCTTAATGTAAGGCTTCCTAAGCTTGAAAATGCAAATGAGGACAATCTTGAAAACAGAATAAATAATGAAATAAGGGTTAAAATAAACGGTGTTCTGGAGGAGGCAGAAAAAAGGGCAGAGGAGTATAAGCAGGCATTTCTTGATACAGGAGGAAAAGAAGAAGACTGGTATCCTATGGAGATAAATATTGATTACGAGGTAAAATGCAACAATGACGTAATTTTATCATTTGTCATAGAAAAAAGTGAAAGCTATGCCAGTGTATATACAGAGAAATACTACTATAATATAGACTTGGAAACAGGAAAAGACCTTAAACTAAGTGACATATTAGGTCCTAATTATGTAGAAAGGGCAAATGAAGTCATTAAAGAGAGTATTGAGGAGCGGGTTAAGAATGGGGAAACATTTTTTGGCTATGGCACAGATGATTTGGAGGAATGGAAATTTGTTACCATATCAGATGAAACAAAATTCTATGTAAACGACAAGGGACAGGCAGTTATAGTTTTTGATAAATATGAGATTGCCCCGGGATATATGGGATTTGTGGAATTTACTATTGAATAATTAAAGGAAACATATTAGAATTAAAAAGTGAATTTTAAACAGGGAAAGTAAAAGAATGGAGGACAATATGAAATTAAAAAAGGTTATTATAGCAGGAATGCTGGCTGTTATGGCAGTGGGAATTACAGCATGCAGCAGTGATGATAAAGATAATAATGAGGAAGAAACTAAAGCAGCAGTGAATGTGGAGCTTACTGATATAAGAGATGCAGTTAAGGAAGCATACGGGGAGGATTATATTCCTAACATGGAATATGATAACGTATTTATAAATGAAACACTTGGATTGTCAGAGGAGGACTATGAAAAGATAGTGGCAGAAGGACCTCTTGTAAGCTTTAATATAGATACATTTATAGCAGTTAAGGCAAAGGAAGGTAAGGCAGATACTGTTGAAGAAAAGCTTAACGGGTATAGGGATTACCTTATTAATGACAGTATGATGTACCCTGTAAATGCAGTAAAAATTCAGGCATCAAAGGTTATAAGACACGGGGACTATGTGTTTTTTGTATGTCTTGGAGTAATAGATACTGCTACGGAAGAGAAGGGTGACGAGGAAATTTTAAAGGAGGCACAGGAAAAGAATAATATAGCAGTAGATGTAATAGACGGATTTTTTGAATAAAATTTTATGATAACCTGCAGAAAAGGAAAAGAAAGATGATATTTTCAAGCTTACTATTTTTATTTAAATTTTTGCCTATTGTACTTTTGATATATTTTGTGGTGCCGGCAAAGTTTAGAAATTTTGTTTTATTTGCCTCAAGTCTTATTTTTTACAGTTGGGGAGAGCCTATATATGTTCTCCTTATGCTGTTTTCAACAGCAGTAGATTTTTTTCACGGAAAGCTTGTATATAAATATAAAATGTCAAATCAGCCGGGGAAGGCAAAGGCGGCAGTTATTTCCTCAGTAGTTATAAACCTTGGGCTTCTGGGATTTTTTAAGTATGCTGACTTTTTCTTAGACTCAATAAATAATATATTTAACCTGGATATACAGCTTCTTAATATAGCACTTCCGATAGGAATATCGTTTTATACATTTCAGACTATGTCATACAGCCTTGATATATATATGAATGATGAGGTTCCGCAGAATAATCCAATAAGCTTTGGAACATATGTGGCACTTTTTCCACAGCTTATAGCGGGACCTATTGTAAGATATAAGGATATAGCACAGGAGCTTAGGCACAGAAAGGAAAATACAGACGATTTTTTTATAGGTATAAGATATTTTATTATAGGTCTTGGAAAGAAGGTGCTTCTTGCCAATAATATAGGTCTTTTGTGGGATGAAATAAAGGTGTTGGACTCATCATCACTTACAACCGTTTCAGCATGGCTCGGCATAACGGCATTTGCATTTCAGATATATTTTGATTTTTCCGGATATTCAGATATGGCAATAGGACTTGGAAAAATGTTTGGTTTTAAATTTCCTATTAATTTTGATTATCCTTATATATCAAAAAGTATTACGGAATTTTGGAGAAGATGGCATATTACCCTTGGAACATGGTTTAGGGAGTATGTATACATTCCACTTGGAGGAAACAGATGCAGCCGTGCTAAAAATATAAGAAATATACTTATAGTCTGGTTTCTTACAGGCTTTTGGCATGGTGCGGCGTATAATTTTATAATATGGGGAATGTATTTTGGAGTTATTCTTATTATAGAAAAAACATTTTTGCTAAACCTTATGGAAAAAATACCGTCAGTGTTCAGGCACATATATTCCATAATACTTATACTTATAGGCTGGGTAATATTTGAATTTGAAAGCGTAAGTAAGATGGGAGATTATATATTGTCAATGTTTGGTATTAAGGGTGCGGGCTTTGTCAACAGTGAAGCAATGTTTATGATAAGGGAGTACGGAATAATATTTATTGTTCTGATATTGGCATCAACTCCTATACCAAAGTTAATTGTAAACAAGCTTGGAGAAAAAATAAGACATATGAATATACAGTGGATTTCTTATGTGGCAGAAAATGCATTTAACATATCGGTACTGTTTATATCAACGGCATATCTTGTTGATGCATCCTATAATCCATTTTTATATTTTAGATTTTAAGGCTTTGGCTGCAATGGAGGTTAAGAATGGGTAAGAAAATAACAATTATAATATTTCTCCTGTTTATATATGGTTTTTTTGGCTTTTCTGCTTTAAAGGAGGATGAAGCATATTCTGAGCTTGAGAACAGAACTTTAGAGGACAGACCGGTGCTTACTGCCGAGGGCTTTTTTAACGGAACATATACAAAGAATTATGAAAATTATATACAGGATCAGTTTCCTTTAAGAGATAAATTTGTATCCTTTAAAAATTATGCTGAGCTTGCCTTGGGGAAGCGTGAAGTAAAAGGTATATTTATATGTGAGGATGGTTATCTGATTGAGAATCACAGGAGAGCTGACTATGAAAGCGAAAGGGCGGTAAAAAATGCACAAGCTATAGTAAATGCCGGAAACAGGTGGGCGGATAAGCTTGGAAGCAGTCATGTCTCTGTTATAATAGCACCTACGGCACAGACCATATTAAAGGATAAGCTGCCTAAATATGCAAATCCGTATAATCAGTCAGAGTATACAGCTGCAATTCAAAGCGGCCTTAATGAAGATGTGTATGTGGATATAGAAAAGACTTTGACGGAGAATAAAGAGGAATATGTATATTATAAAACGGATCATCACTGGACCACAAAGGGAGCGTATTTAGCCTACAGAAGCTGGTGTGAAAGCAAAGGCTTAACTCCATATGATAAATCGGAGCTTAGCATAGAAGAGGCGTCAGATGATTTTTACGGAACAATACATTCGAAGCTTAATATAAAAACTTCTCCTGATGTAATTGAAATTTACAGTGTTAAGGACTATAATGTTAAGGCAGTATACAATATGGGAGCATCTGTTACCGACAGTCTCATTGATAAATCCTTTCTTGAGGGAAAAGATAAGTACAGTATTTTCATGGGAGGAAATCAAGGTATCGTTGAGATTACGGAAGCTGATAATGAAACTGTCAGTGATAAGGTACAGCAGGGGAATGTGAATGAGGATGGCGAGGAAAGTGTCCTTCTTATGATTAAGGATTCTTATGCTAACTGTTTTGTACCTATGACAGTGGGAATGTATGACAGAATATATGTAATTGATTTAAGATATTTTAACATGAATGTAGATACATTTATGGATATGTACGGTGTTACGGATGTTTTGGTTTTATATAATGCAGATACCCTTACAGATGATGTATATGTAAGCAGGCTTGGGTATTAAAACACTTAAAAGAGAGGAAGACAATACTAATGATTAACCATATTACGGATAACGGATACATGGTTGCATACTTTGGGATACTGGCAGCATTTATGCTTACCTGTGTGTGCATGAGCAGATTTGGAAAATACCTTCCAAGAGATATGGGCAGACAGTATGCACATGACGGAAGCTTATCGGCTGGGAAACCAAGAGGTGCAGGTTTTCTGTTCGTTATTGTGTTTATTGTTACAGGACTTTTATTTGGAGATTGGACAAGGGAAAATATAATATATATCATTCTTATAACAGCATCAATGATGACAGGCTTTCTTGATGATTGTGCAAAAACTCCATGGAGTGAATATAAGAAAGGGCTTCTTGACCTTGTGGTAGCAGTGCTGGTGGCAGTAACATTTCTTAATTTTAATTCCAATGAGATAAATATTATAGGCACGGATATATCTGTTTCCATACCTCCTGTAATATTCGGAGGACTTATTGTTATTCTTGTGTGGGCATCCATTAATGTGACAAACTGCTCAGACGGAGTAGACGGTCTTTCGGGAACACTTACACTTATTACTTTGGGGACCATATACATAGCAGGCAATGTTATAGGGAAAAACAATGAGTTTTCATATCTTATACTGTTATTTATGGTATGTATACTTGGTTATCTGTGGTTCAATGCAGCACCAAGTCTTCTTATGATGGGTGATGCAGGTTCGAGAGCCATGGGACTGTTTATAGCTATAGCAGCACTTAAGACAGGCAGTCCTCTTATATATATTCCGGCAGCCATAGTTCTTATACTTGACGGGGGGCTTGGACTTATTAAGGTTGCACTTTTAAGATTTCTGAAGATAAAAATACTTAAAAATACAAGAACGCCTCTCCATGACCATGTTAGAAAGGTATGGGGCTGGTCTAATACACATACTGTATATAGATTTGCCATAATACAGATAGTTGTGTCAATAGCAACAATTTATCTGTATGTATTATAGTTTGTTCTAAAGGACATAGAGACATATATAAATGGGATGGAGTGTATATACGGAAAATGTAAAAATGCCGCTGAGAAGCGGCATTTGTGTTGTGACAATATATTTTTATATAATATCTTTTAGCTTAATATCACATATTTTCCCTAAAACATAATTTAAGTCATTAATATTGTAGTTTTTATTTTCAAGAAAGTATCTTATAATTAAGTCGGATTTCTCGGAATTTGTAAGTGCATAGTCTGCTGATTTAAGCAATGCCCTTGCACTTTCGTATGATAAGTGGAAAGCAAAACATACTATAACAGCCTCACCCTTTGAAGGTCGGTAATTTAGGGAATTTTCAAGCTTAGAAAAATAGTTTTTATCTAAGAGCATTCTTTCACATATGGTATTTTCATCTTTTTTGCTGTCTTTAAAGTAAGCACACACAATTTCACTGTAGGATTCAGGGTTGTCATGGGCATCATACCACTCGATAACCTTGTCTCTGTCAGGATCAGATTTTAAGGAAAGAGTGTTAAACTTATAACGGTCACTGTTTCTCTCCCTGACAAAATGTACCTGAATAAAAATTTCAGCTTCTCTGCATAAATTTTCACGTCTTTTTTTTATTTTTTTCTTATTGCTAAAAAACATACTGTTGCCTCTTTCTAATTAACATAAATCCATATTTATATATATACCGCCATTTATAATATCATAATTGCAAAAAAAAGTACATAATTTTATTTTAGTTTTCCCATTTTTAATTTATATTGCCAAAAGCATCTGTTATACCAAAACCTTTGAATAAAATAATACAGATATGCTGCAGGAAGAAAAATGTAAAAAAAGATAAAAAATAAGTAGTCTATTTTTATTTTTTATGATAAAATAAAAACAATGATGTGATAAATTTTGTCAACAGAAGAAATGATGATTTTTATCATGCATGGAATATTCATTCTGTACCTTGGTACAGTGTACATAAGGCAGAATAGAAAAAATCGAAAGGAGATTTAAAATGATTTATACACAGGAAGTTGAAAAGATGTGTCCGGTAGCACAGGGTGTTCATCATGGTGCGGCTCCGGTGCCAACAGAAGGTAACTGGGTAAAGAATAAAGAAGTAAAGGATATTTCAGGCTTTACACATGGTGTAGGCTGGTGTGCTCCTCAGCAGGGTGCCTGCAAGCTTACTTTAAATGTAAAGGAAGGTATTATTCAGGAAGCACTGGTAGAAACAATAGGATGCTCAGGAATGACACATTCGGCAGCTATGGCAGCAGAATTACTGCCTGGTCTTACTGTTATGGAAGCATTAAACACAGACCTTGTTTGTGATGCTATAAATACGGCTATGAGAGAGTTATTCTTACAGATAGTTTACGGACGTACACAAAGTGCATTTTCAGAGGATGGACTTGCAGTAGGTGCAGGACTTGAGGATTTAGGAAAAGGACTTCGTTCACAGGTTGGTACTATGTACGGAACACTTAAGAAAGGTCCTCGTTATCTTGAAATGGCAGAAGGATATGTAACGGGAATAGCACTTGATGCAGATGACCAAATTATTGGTTATCAGTTTGTAAGCCTTGGAAAGATGACAGACTTCATTAAGAAGGGTGATGATCCTAATACTGCGTGGGAAAAGGCAAAGGGACAGTACGGACGTGTTGCAGATGCCGTAAAGATTATTGACCCAAGAGAAGAATAATAGAAGGAGGACAGTATAATGGCATTATTTGAATCATATGAAAGAAGAATTCCGCAGATTAACGCTGTATTAAACAGTTATGGGATAGCTTCCATAGAAGAGGCAGAGAAAATTACAAAGGACGCTGGATTAGATGTGTATAACATGATTAAGGGTATCCAGCCAATTTGTTTTGAAAATGCGTGCTGGGCTTACATAGTAGGTGCGGCAATAGCTATAAAGAAAAACTGCAGAAAGGCATCAGACGCAGCAGCGGCAATAGGAGAGGGACTTCAGGCTTTCTGTATACCGGGCTCTGTTGCAGACCAGAGAAAGGTTGGACTTGGACACGGCAATTTAGGAAAGATGCTTCTTGAGGAGGACACAGAGTGTTTTGCATTTCTTGCAGGACATGAGTCGTTTGCAGCGGCAGAGGGTGCCATCGGTATTGCTGAGAAGGCAAACAAGGTTAGAAAAAAACCTTTAAGAGTTATATTAAACGGACTTGGAAAAGATGCTGCACAGATTATTTCAAGAATTAACGGATTTACCTATGTTGAGACAGAGATGGACTATAAGACAGGAGAGGTTAAGGAAGTATTCAGAAAATCTTATTCAGAGGGGCTTCGCTCAAAAGTAAACTGTTACGGTGCTAATGATGTAACAGAAGGCGTTGCTATTATGTGGAAGGAAAATGTAGATATCTCTATTACAGGTAACTCTACAAATCCTACAAGATTCCAGCATCCTGTTGCAGGAACATATAAGAAGGAAAGAAATGAAGCAGGAAAGAAATATTTCTCTGTTGCTTCAGGCGGTGGTACAGGACGTACACTTCATCCTGACAATATGGCTGCAGGTCCTGCATCATATGGTATGACAGACACTATGGGACGTATGCACTCAGATGCACAGTTTGCAGGTTCTTCATCAGTTCCGGCTCACGTTGAAATGATGGGACTTATAGGTGCAGGAAACAACCCTATGGTTGGTATGACTGTTTCAGTGGCTGTAAGCGTACAGGAAGCAGCCGAACAGGGTAAGTTCTAAGAAAATAGACATTTGATTTTCTAAAAAATAAGTGAGACACGTCATTTTAAGCAAAATGCTTATGATGGGTCTCACTTTTTTTGTATGTTAGGAAGGAGAAAATCAAATGAGTAGAATTAAAATGATGGTGGAAAATGAGGTAACATTTGGACAGGGATGCGAGGAATATTTAGAGGATTGCAAGGCGAGGAACTTAAGAGAAGGAACATTGAAACATTATACAGACAGTATGAAACAATTGAAGAAATATATAGACGAAGATATTTATGTGAGGGTTATAACAAAAGAAACAATTGAAGATTTTATTAGAGAGTTAAGGGATAATCCAGCAATCAATGACCAAAGTTTGTATACGTATGCAAGAGATTTAAAAACTATATTATATTTCTTTATGAAAAAAGAGTATATGCCATATTTTAAGATAAGCATACCGAAGGCGGATAAGCAGCCAATAGATACATATACGGATAAAGAATTAAGAAAGCTACTTGAGAAGCCAAATCTAAAACATTGTAGCTTTACAGAATATAAAACGTGGGTTATGACAAATTTTCTTTTATCTACAGGAGTTAGAAAGAATAGTATTGTAAATATAAAGATTAAAGATATAGATTTTGATGCGGAAGTGGTGCATATAAATGTTACAAAGAACCGCAAGCCACTTATAATACCAATGAATGTGGATATAAAAAAGATACTGCAAGAGTTTTTGAAATATAGACAGGGGAATGCAGACGATTACCTATTTTGTAATGCCTTTGGTGGTAAGGTTAGTCACTCATCTGTATACCATCAAATATATGAGTATAACAAAAGCAGAGGAATAGAGAGAACAGGAATGCACAGATATAGACATACCTTTGCAAAGAAGTGGGTTACAATGGGCGGCAATGTAGTTACATTGCAAAAGATATTAGGGCATAGCAGTCTTGCAATTACGCAAAACTATCTTAATATTCTTGTTAGTGATATAAAAAAGGATGTTGATGAATTTAATATTTTACGTGAATTTAAAAGAGAAAGTATTAAAATGCAATGAAAAAGAAGGGAAACGAAGCGAAATGCAATCGTTTCCTTTTGTTTTTATTGTGAATTAATGTAATTGCAATCAATATCAATGCAATTCATAAACTTTTGTCACAATGTAACAAATTTAGACGAAACTACTTGACATTGCATATATATATATATATAATAGATTGCATAAATTACGTGATTTACAATAAAATATTTAGTTTTACAGGAGGATTAATCTATGAGAATTATTTTAGACACAGACAAAAAACATATCATAGTTCCTTGGAATTATTCCGATAAGCTTGCAGATATGAATAAGATTATTGAAAGTGCGGGCGGAGAAAAATTGGACTTTGTTGGTTACATTGATGACATTTGGAAATATGCTATAGAAAACAGTGACGATTGTTTGAAAACTGCACAAAAGCCAAATAGAAAGAGTTAAGATATGGCAGCACGTGTAACACCAGCAGAAATAGTTGAAATGCAAAGATTGTATAACCAGCTTGGCAATTATGCGGCGGTTGGTAGGAAGATGAACAGAAGCGGCTCAACTGTAGCAAGGTACATAAAATTGAAAGGAACACCCGCTATTGTGGCACATACATTCAAAGAAGTTGTGCGTGGGTAGTTACTATTTAACAGGATAATCATAAAAGGATTATGAGGACAAAAGAGTGGAGGCAATTTATGAAAAAGAAAATAATTTATATTTCGTTGATGTTGTTAATAACATTTACTTGTGTTGGTTGTAGTAAAGAAGAAAAAACAGCACAGTCTACAGCAAAAGCGGAGCAAAATTCAGAAAATAATTCGGAAAAAAATACCGAAGAAACTTCTAAAGAAAAAGAAACGACAGAAAAGGAAGTGACCGCAGATGATGTTGAAGCATTAATTAAAAAAGCAATGGATGAAGGATTGACGGATGATGCAATAACTGAAATTGATAGTATGTATTCAAAGTTGAATGCTGTAGAAAAAGAAGAGGTATCATCATACGCTAAATATCAAAGCAGTTTAATAAAATATAAAGTGGATAATTATACAAATAAGATTACTTCGTGTGTTGATAATACAACTGGATTTAAATATTCGGTTGATGAATTTGATGATACTATTTCTATAACCTCTACAAATGGTCATACTTCTCAAACTGTTTCGTCAGATGGATATATGTTTATTCAAACGCCAGCTATTTCAGTTAGTTTTTCGGATAACGGAGAACCAAAAGTATCGTTTATTTTATTTTGGACATATGCGTCTAATAGTTATCTTGATGCTTATGCTTTAAGTAATGAAGAGCTTATTTTATTAGGCGAAGACTCTTCAAGAGTGAATTTAACATTGAAATATATGGATAGCAATTATGATGATGTCAATACAACGGATTTTGTTATTTATATTGATGATACAAATATTAGTTCTATAATCGAGGTATTGAATAGCGGAACTGTTGTTGCAAGATTAAATGCAGCAAATAATAATGGTGTTTTACCTCAAGCGACATTAGATGATGCTTGTAAAACTGAAATAGTTAATGCAATTAAACTATATGAAAGTATTTCGGCAGCAGTAAAAGAATAGTTATTGAAAGCAATTAGGTAAATAAAATTACAAATTAAGTTAAAGTAAAAGATAAAAGTAGTTGTTTATGCAGCTACTTTTATTTTGTAAATACAGAGTATACTTGAGTTTTACATTAAAACAAATGCAAAATATGTAAAAACAAAGTTGAAATATGATTTAATTTACGAAATGTAAAGAAAGTTATTGACTTCAAATTTACATTTTGTTATAATATAATCATAGAACTTGAGTAAAGGAGATGTGTAAAATGAAAGTAGCTTATGTAAGAGTATCAACAGTAGAACAGAACGAAGCAAGACAGGTTGAAGCATTAGAAAAACACGATATAGAGAAATGGTATATAGAAAAGGTAAGTGGTAAGGATACAAACAGACCGAAGCTGAAAGAGATGCTAGAGTTTGTAAGGGAAGGAGATACAATTTATATACACGATTTCAGCAGATTGGCAAGAAGTACAAAAGACTTGCTGGAAATAGTTGAACAACTTGGAGCAAAGAAAGTAAACCTTGTTTCAAATAAAGAGAACTTGGACAGCAGCACACCAACAGGAAAGTTGATGCTGACAATGATAGCAGCTATAAACGAATTTGAAAGACAGAATTTACTTGAAAGACAGGCGGAAGGCATTGCAATAGCAAAGAAGGAAGGCAGATTTAAGGGAGGACAAGTGAAGAGAATTGATGAAGATAGATTTAATGCTGCTTATGAGCAATACCAAATGAGAAAGATAAATAAAAAAGAGATGGCGGAACTGCTGGAAATAAGCAGACCGACACTTGATAAACTATTGAAAGATAAAGGTTTAATATAACTATGAGGATGGCAACTGCTGCCATCCTCATTTGACATAGTGGCATCACGATTTTGAGAAATTATAAAAAATTTGATATAATATTTATATAAATAAACGTGATATACATTGAAGAATAAAGTGTTTGCGGCGACGATAACGGATATTGAATTATATTTTAAAGGGCGAGCAAGCCACGTAATAGGCTTTTTTAGAAAGTAAAATATATTTATCCTAAAAATATACCCCCATCTAACCATAATAGGAAAATGAGCTGCATTTAAAATTGACATATAGTATAAGCGGATAACA
>CALWSG010000058.1 GCA_944384155.1 uncultured Lachnospiraceae bacterium
CTTACAGTCCGTTGTTACTAGGCTAATGAAACCTCTGTGAGACCTCCACGCTTAAGGTGCATGTTCTTTCCCTCCATATATCCGCCGCATTTACTCTGCTACCACAAATGTGGTAGTTATTAGACTTTGTTGATTTTTGCCAATTCATCTCTCGTAGCCTAGCTTTATATGCGATTTCTGTCCGTTGGACCAGAGGTTTGCTTACAGCTTCCTTCAGATTCCACCTAACGATGTACACCCTTGCTGTTCAGCTATGCATTTCCCACTACCCGGGCATGCTCGGGACTTGCACCCGTTAGAGCACGCCCATGGCGTGCAAACAAAAAATACAGGCTTTATGCCGCCTGCATCGTTTTTTTCTTTGTGTAACTGTCAAACTCCCGAGGGGAAGTCAAAAAGATTACCCTTCTTGTTTGTGAATTTGTGTGGTAAAAAGTCTACTATTAATTTGGTAGAATAAATTTTGTACAAATATTTTGGATTTATGGGCTGTACCTCTATATAGACTTATAAAATTTTGATTTAGAACGTCATTAAAATGTTGATTTTAGGAGCTGATTGCCATATAATATTATTGTGTATCTTTAATGGGATTTCGCATAGAAGAATAGTAGATGGCAGAGTACCTTAGACAGTAGGTGAGGTATACTCATAACATCCTACCAAGGGAAGGAGAAATAACATGTTTTATAATTCAGAAGAATCTTTTATTGATAAGTTTATAGCATGCCTAAAAAAAATGAGTGTTTCTGAAATTCCATTTGATAATAACGCTTTTTATAATGGTGTTGAACAGATGAGACAGTATTTTCAAAATAATAGAGATAATATTGGAGATGTTTCTGACGAAATTTCTTTACTATTTATTAAAAATCCATTCGAAAGAAATTTCTCTAGGTTTAGAGACGCTATATCTGAACAAAATGGGTGGTATATGTCATTTGAGAATCCAGAATATACTATAGGAATTATTAAAATAAACAATACGGATGCTGATAACATATTAAATGAGCATGACTTAAATATTCCATTAAACTATCTATATGATTTTGCAAAGGCATTTTGTATTGGTGCCAATATTCAGATGAAATCAGTAGGATAGAAAGGGAATACTATGCGGATAAAAGATATTTTAAATTCATCTAAATGTTCAAAGATTTTTTCAGAAATTCAAGAGTTTGTTAAACTATCCTTATTTGATTATAATAATGCCGTTGAACGTGACAGTAAGCGAGAAGGGTTTTGTTTTTCGGATAAGGATATTTTTGATTTTGTATGGGGAACGGTTAACTTCAGTGGAGCAGAAATATGTGTGTTAGATTCACCACTACTGCAAAGATTGAGGAGAATACATCAATTAGGTTTAGCTAGCAACGTTTATTGTAATGCAGATAGTTCACGCTTTAGTCATACAATAGGAGTGACTGAAGTTTCGGATAGAATGACAAGAGTTATAAAGAAGAGATTAAATATGACACTTGGCGAAGGACAAGGGGAAATATATGACATCGGGGAAATTGTACGATTAGCGGCAATTTTCCATGATACTGGTCATATGTTTTTTAGTCATGTAAGTGAGTTGTATTTTGCATATGATAAATCTTTTCCACGCTATGAAGAGGTTCTTGCAGCAAAATCATATTTTTGTGAGAATACATCTTCTAATGTTTCACTTCATGAATTATTTAGTGTTATGATAGTAAATTCAGAAGAAACATTACGTTTATTTAGTCTTATTGCTCCTCGTATGAAAAAATCTAGATTAGTACAAAAAGAGCATTATGAGCAACTGGCAGAATATATTTCTTGTTTAATTATTGGTATACCGATTGATAAATTTATCCTTCCATATTCAGCAATTATAAACAGTGCTATAGATGCAGATAAGTTAGATTATTTATCAAGAGATTCTGCATGTACAAAAATTCCTATAGCAGTTGATATAGCGAGGATAATACAAAAATTAGATGTAGTCAACATAAAAGAAATTGAGTATCCAGCTATTTGGAATGACACTACTTCCGATGCAGTTCCTTTAAAAATAATGGCAATAAAAAGTTCTGCCAAAAAGGTTTTTTGGCAACTTTCAAATGCAAGATCTAACATGTATGACAGTGTATATTATCATCATAAAGTGTTAACAGCAGAATCCATGTTTCGTAAAATGTTAAGGAAGCTTTATGAAATAGAAGATGAAACAAATTTAAGTTTCACCAAAATAATGAAATTAACAGATGATATGTTCAATGAGTATTGGAATTTAATTTTACTTGAACCAGAAAATAGAGAAATTGAAGGAGTAGGGGAAGTTTCAAATTTAATAAAAAATATACGAGAAAGAAACTTATATAAACGTGTTGCGTCATTTTCTAGAAATAGTTTTGATGGTTCGTTATCAAGTATTAAGAGTTTTTTTAACCAAGTGATACAAGATTCTTTGTCCGATAAATATTTTCATTTTTGTGATTTGATGAATGAAGAATACGGAAAAATCTGTAATTTATTAAATATTCAAAATGATGTATATCAGCCATTTGAGTTCATGTTTGTCTTTTCGAAATATGAGGCAATGTCATCTATGCCAATAGAAAGTGGAGATGGCTTTTGTGTTTGGTCATCTACATTAATGAAGCAAGAAACAATGGAAGCTGGAAAAAAGTCTCAGCAGGAGCAGTTTTATCTTTTAACAAATTGTAAAGACAGAAAAATTGTATATTTAGCACTTGAAAAGGTGCTTACAAAATTCGGTATAGAATGGTTGTCGAGGGATTCCGCTATTTGTTCTAAGGTTCCTTATGAAGAAATGGATAAAACTCGTATGAGACTTTTAGAGCTAGGGTATTATAATGATTCATTATATCTTTTACAAAGTGAAAATTTTCTTCGATTGTTGGATAAGAAGACTTTTAAAATAGTAGTTGATAAGTATAGAAGTTTTCTTGGAGTAAATTCGTGTCGAATTACAGAAGAGAGTCTCATTAGATTTCTTCGCCAATTTTTATGGTTGGAGATGGACAAAAATGAATTAAGAATGCTTTTGGAGGGTATTCTAAAATTATTACTAAATGCCTATTATCTTGATAGAGAATCTTTTTCTATACAAGTGGGAAAACTCATAGAAGAACTGTCGGCTTTGAAATATAGTGACAAGCATATTGTAACATTAGGGGGACTATTCGATAGTGCCAAACATTTGATGTACTATTTCAATGATATTAGGGGTGGAACAAATGTGAATTTTGATGGTTCATTAGAAAGTGCATTGAAAAATATTTCTGCTGATGATTGTTTATGCTTTTTTGATGATGGGGCTTATTCTGGAAAACAGGTAATATCTATATTCCAAGAAATGATGGGAGTTCCTCTTAACGAAAGGACAACAAATGAGCATCATGTAGATGAACTTTCTCAGGAAAATAAGGAGAAGATTAAAAAAACCAATATAGTACTGGCATATCTATGCTTTAATAAAAAATCAGAGCATTACATAAAAGAGGAGTTACAAAAGCTGGGGATAGAAAATATTACAATACTTTTTGTGAAAGATTTGTCTGAAAAGATATTTAATACTCATAATTCGATTTTCTCAAATGAAAATCAGAAAAAGATAGTAGAAAAATGGTTGACTAAAATAGGGTATGAAATTTTACTATCTTCAAAAAAAATATCCGATGAGGAATATAAACCACGTTGGAGCGAAAAAAGAATACAGGAAGCTGCATTAGGTTACAATGATGCCCAGCAACTCGTTGTTTTTTCTACTAATATTCCAACGTATTCTATTACAGCATTTTGGGCAAATGGAGACTTAGGTACGCATAAATGGACGGGTCTTTTTCAAAGAACCGTTAAGGATTAAAAAAAAGATAAGCATTATATTGACACTGTACCATTCCCCTAATTGCGGGTGGTTGCTAATTTCCTGCAAAACAAAGGCGTTAAAATCATATAAAATAAGCGATAACAGGCAGATAAAAGATAACATTTACAACCCTTGAAAAGCCAGTAAATAATGAGATTAGATAACACTGCAAAGCTCTTGAATGTGGGTATCTTCGCAAGAATGGAAATGTCATTAAACTTTTCAAATAATTTAACACCAAACTTTAACCAACGGCTACTTCGTTCCACTATATAAGTGAAATCACCGGTGATTAAGAAAAAAGGGGGTGTAAAGTTGGATAAACACGAACTTGATACTAAAATTGCAGATATTGCAAAATCGCTATTATCATATTGTATGGCTCGAACTTCTAATCACTTTGAAGCAGAGGATTTGGCACAAGATATTATATTAGAAATTTACAAGTCTGTTGATAACATTCGTAATGCAGATGCGTTTTATGGCTTTATGTGGGCGGTTGCGGGTAATGTATATAAGCAATGGTGCAAAAACAAAGCAAGAAATAAAGCGTGCGAACTAACAGATAATTTATTTGACGAAGTTGAATTTTTGGAAGATGAAAGCTCTGAATTATATCTGTTACGCCGAGAATTGACATTACTTACTGAGAAGTATCGTAGAGCCGTCATACTATATTATATAGAAAATAAATCTTGTTCAGAAATATCCACCCACCTCTCAATCAGCAAAAGTATGGTTAAATATCTACTTTTTAAATCAAGACAAATTCTGAAAGAAGGTATGAGTATGGAACGAAATTACGGTCAACAGAGTTACAATCCGAAAGGTCTTTCCCTTTTGTTTTGGGGTAATGGTGCAAACCGTTACTATCATCTATGCGACAGCAAAATATCACAGAACATTCTTTTTGCCTGCTATAATGATAAGTTGACGGCAGAACAGATCAGCTTAGAGATTGGTGTGTCGCTTCCCTATATGGAGGATAAATTAAAGGAATTATATGAGTACGAGCTGCTAAAAAAAGAAGGAAACAGATACTTCACAAACATCGTGATTTTTACAAGAGATTTTGCAAATGAGGTTAATGCTAAAACCACAGAACTACGAGAAAGAATTGCAACTATCTTAACTGAAGCAATAACAAAACACGAAGCTGAAGTGAGAAGCATTGGTTTTGTGGGATCAGATATGAGCAATAATTCTTTCAAGTGGCAAATGGTAAGTTTAATTCTGTACAATGCTGTGATTGAAATTCTACAAAACAAGATCAAAGTTGTATATCCTAAAGATAAGTTTGGCACAGAGTGCTTCGTTTGGGGTTCTGAAAATGGAGAGCAGAGTTCTTGGGCATCACAGTTTGGTTTTGGTATATCCAATGTAACAAATGAAGCAGGAGATTATATTCAATTTATGGATTTCCCAATCAATGGCGAAATGGTACACCATTATTGCTTTAATCGTCAGAATGTAACCAATGTGTTTTTAGATGTTGCTAAAGGTATCACAGAAAATTTCAGCGAAAATGATAAGGCGTTAGCTGCTGATATGGTGCGAAAAGGATATATACTTTCAAATGAAAAAGGACTACTTGTGAATACTCCAATTTTTACCAAAGAACAGCATCAGAAGATAAAAAGTATTTTTGCTGATACGGCGACCAATATTGCCAACGAAGCAGAAACTCTGATGGAAACTGTAGCAAAAATCCTAAAGGAACATACTCCATTACACTTGAAAAAATTGGCTAAAGATATGGCGTATTTACGATTGTTTGAGGATGCAATATCGGCTCCGGTAGCAATTCTTTATGATCAAAAATATCTGCTTCCGTACAACAATGATAGTGTTCTTCCGACAACCTATGTAATTCTTAAATAGGCGAATAGTTGAGCCGTCACAAGTTCAAACACTTGTGGCGGCTCTTTCTATACCTTATTACTTTGATTTTTCCCACTCGCTCCTAATGATACCGTAATCAGATATATCAAGAAACTCTCCCGTGGATGTTTTGAAGTATTCCCGCTTTGTTCCCTCAAAGGTAAGACCGTACTTTTGAGCAACTCTACCCGAAGCAGGATTTTTAACGGCGTGAGATATGCCAACAGGATTTACGACAATTTCGCAAACAGATAGTCAATAACTGCTTTTGCGGCTTCAGGCATAAAGCCTTTATTCCAATAAGTGCACCCCATACAGTATCCAAGCTCTGCGTATTCGCTTTTTTCACTTAACCGAACAACGTTGATGTTACCAATAGGTGTTCCTTCATATTCCATAACCCAATTATATGTGTTCAGGTTTTTGTAGGCAGCACACCAAAGCTCTAAGAGTTGGCATGCAGTGGATGTGTGAGGTAGATTCGGTTAGCAGGATGATGAAGGAAGCGGAGAAAAAATGTATATGGATAAAGAGCGATACTATGTAGAAACGGGAAAACGCAGATAATGCTTATGGTGTATTTGAGCTTTAATGAAAAATATTCTTCTGTTTTTTTATTACAAAGTATGATATACTCGAAACAAATGTGAGTATTGCACATAAAAATCCGGAGGAGGTAAAAAATGTCGGAAGCAGTAATAGAGGCGGTAAATCTTACAAAATATTATGGCAAATCAAGAGGTATTATTGACCTTAATCTAAAGGTACGGGAAGGCGACATATTTGGCTTTATAGGTCCAAACGGGGCAGGAAAAAGTACCACAATAAGAATTCTTTTGGGACTTATAAGTGCCACCTCGGGAAGTGGGACTGTGTTTGGGAGAGACATTGTAAAGGATAAGGAAAGGATACTTGAGGATATAGGATATATGCCGTCAGAGGCAATGTTTTACAGTGGAATGAAGGTGTGGGATATAATAAAATTTTCCGCAGAGCTTCACAAAAAACATAGGGCAGTTGAGGATTCTTTAAGAGAAGCAAGAGATATATGTGAGAGATTAGAGCTTGATACATCAAAGAAATCAGATGAATTATCCCTTGGAAACAGAAAAAAGGTATCAGTGGTATGTGCAATGCAGCATAAACCTAAATTATACATATTAGATGAGCCCACAAGCGGATTGGATCCTCTTATGCAAAAGGAATTTTTTTCTCTTATAAGAGAAAGGAATAAAGAGGGGGCAACAATATTTTTGTCCTCACATATACTTTCGGAAATACAGCGTTACTGTAATTATGCAGCAATTATAAGAGAGGGGAAAATTATAGTAAGAGACAGTGTGGAGGCATTGTCAAAAACAAGTGCCAAGAGAGTAAATCTTCATGGCAATATGAATGACATAAAAGGTATTATTAATCACATGGAAGGGGTAAAAGGAATACAGATACTTCAGGACAGTGCCGCCTTTCTTTTTGGCGGAGATATAAATATACTGTTAAAAGAGCTGTCAGGCATAAGAGTGTCAGATGTTTCCATTACGGAGCCTGATTTGGATGAGATATTTATGCATTATTACGGAAGCGGGGTAAAGGATAATGACAATATTTAAACTTGATATAAAGCGTGGAAGAATATCTCTTATAGTATGGACATTAGCTATAAGCTTCATGTTATTTGTATGCCTTATGATATTTCCTCAGATGAAAGGTCAGATGAATGAAATAAGTGATATGTATGCGTCTATGGGAAGCTTTACTAAGGCATTTGGAATGGATAGCTTAAACTTTGGAGAGATAATGGGCTTTTACGGAGTTGAGTGTGGAAATATTATGGGAATAGGGGGAGCATTGTTTGCGGCCTTAATAGGGATATCAGCTTTGGCAAATGAGGAGAAGAATCATACGGCAGAATTTCTTTTAACACATCCTGTAAGCAGAATTGCGGTGGTAAAAGAAAAGCTTTTTGCAGTGATTTTTCAGCTTGTTATATTAAATATAGCAGTAGTTTTAGTATCTTTGGCATCATTTGCAATAATAGGGGAAAAACCTGATATAGAAGCAGTGCTTCTTTTGCATTTTGCCTATTTTATAATGCAGGTTGAAATCGGGTTTGTGTGCTTTGCTGTTTCTGCATTTATAAAGCGTGGAGGACTTGGGATAGGAATTGGTTTTGCAGCAATAATGTATTTTTTTAATATAATAGGAAATATAAGCGAGGATGCTGAATTTCTCAAATATATAACTCCCTTCGGATATGCTGAGGCATCAGATATAATTTCAGTTAATGAACTGGACGGAATAAAAATTTCTATAGGTATAGGGGTAACAGCAGCAGCGGTAATACTGGCATTTTACAGGTATTCTAAAAAGGACATAAACATATAGAAAAATTTTCTTTGTATATATTACATAATAAAAACAGTCATAAACTAAAAATATTAACATAATTGTATATTGACAAAAAAATAACAAGTCAGTATAATAAGGATTGTTAATAAATTGACAATTCATACAGGAGGATTCTAAAATGGCAAAGAAAGAAACAAAAGCAGCTTCACCTGCAATAGTAGATTCAGTTGAGTCATTGGCAGCAAGAATTGCAGAGGTTAAGGCGGCACAGAAGGAATTCGCTACATTTTCACAGGAGAAAGTAGATGCTATATTTAAGGCGGCAGCTACAGCAGCGAATCAAATGAGAATACCACTTGCAAAAATGGCAGTGGAAGAGACAGGAATGGGTGTAGTTGAGGATAAGATTACAAAGAATCACTATGCATCAGAATATATTTATAACGCATATAAGAATACAAAGACATGCGGTATCATCGAGGAGGACAAGGCGTATGGAATTAAGAAGATTGCAGAGCCTATCGGTCTTGTTGCAGCAGTTATTCCTACAACAAATCCAACCTCAACAGCTATATTTAAGACATTAATCTGTTTAAAGACAAGAAATGGTATTATTATTTCGCCACATCCAAGGGCTAAGGCATCAACAATAGCAGCAGCTAAGGTTGTTCTTGAGGCAGCAGTTAAGGCGGGAGCCCCTGAGGGAATTATAAGCTGGATAGATGTTCCTTCACTCGAGCTTACAAATATGATTATGCAGGAGGCAGACATTATTCTGGCAACAGGAGGCCCTGGAATGGTTAAGGCTGCTTACTCTTCAGGTAAGCCGGCATTAGGTGTTGGTGCAGGTAATACTCCGGTTATTATTGATGATACGGCAGACATTAAGTTGGCAGTAAACTCAATTATTCACTCAAAGACATTTGATAATGGTATGATTTGTGCTTCAGAGCAGTCAGTAACAGTTCTTGACAGCATTTATGATGAGGTAAGAAAAGAGTTTGAATACAGAGGCTGCTACTTCTTAAAGAAAGATGAAATCGAGAAGGTAAGAAAGACTATCCTTGTAAATGGTGCATTAAATGCAAAAATCGTAGGACAGAGTGCACATACAATAGCGGCACTTGCAGGAGTTGATGTTCCTGAAAGTACAAAAATCTTAATCGGTGAAGTAGAATCTGTGGATATAGAAGAAGAATTTGCACATGAGAAGTTATCGCCGGTTCTTGCAATGTACAAGGCTAAGACATTTGATGAAGCTATATCAAAGGCAGAGCAGCTTGTGGCTGACGGCGGTTACGGTCATACTTCTTCATTATATGTAAATGTAAATGAGACAGAAAAGATTAACAAGCACGCAGCAGCAATGAAGACATGCCGTATTCTTGTAAACACTCCTTCTTCACATGGCGGTATCGGTGACCTTTACAACTTTAAGATGGCTCCTTCTTTAACACTTGGCTGTGGTTCATGGGGCGGTAATTCCGTATCTGAGAACGTAGGTGTTAAGCACTTAATTAACATTAAGACAGTAGCTGAGAGGAGAGAAAATATGCTTTGGTTCAGGGCACCTGAGAAGGTTTACTTTAAGAAGGGCTGTATGCCTGTAGCTCTTGATGAGTTAAAGAATGTAATGGATAAGAAGAGAGTATTTATAGTAACAGACTCATTCTTATATTTAAACGGATATACAAAGCCAATTACAGATAAGTTAGATGAGATGGGAATCGTACATCATTGCTTCTACAATGTACAGCCGGATCCTACACTTAAGAATGCACAGGAAGGTGCAGAGGCTATGAGAAGCTTTAAGCCTGATGCAATCATTGCATTCGGCGGTGGTTCTGCAATGGATGCAGGAAAGATTATGTGGGTAATGTATGAGCATCCAGAAGTAGATTTCCAGGATATGGCAATGAGATTTATGGATATACGTAAGAGAGTATATACATTCCCTAAGATGGGCGAGAAGGCATACTTTATAGCTATTCCTACATCTTCAGGAACAGGTTCTGAGTGTACCGCATTTGCAGTTATCACAGATCAGAATACAGGCGTTAAGTATCCTCTTGCAGATTATGAGTTATTACCTGATATGGCTATCGTTGATACAGATAATATGATGAGCCAGCCAAAGGGACTTACAAGTGCATCAGGTATCGATGTTATGACCCATGCACTTGAGGCATATGCTTCAATTATGGCTTCTGATTATACAGACGGTCTTGCACTTAAGGCAGCAAATAATGTAATGCACTACTTAAAGAAAGCATATGATAATGGTTCAGATGTAGAGGCAAGACAGAAGATGGCAGATGCTTCATGTATGGCAGGTATGGCGTTTAATAATGCATTCCTTGGACTTTGCCACTCTATGGCGCATAAGCTTGGTGCATTCCATCACTTACCGCACGGTGTAGCAAACGCATTGTTAATTACAATGATTATGGAGTATAACGCTTCTGAGGTTCCTACAAAGATGGGTACATTCCCTCAGTATGAATATCCGCATACACTTGCAAGATATGCAGAGATGGGAAGATTCTGCGGCATTACAGGTAAAGATGATGCAGAGGTATTAAAGAACTTTATTAAGGCTATTGAGGAGCTTAAGGAAGCAGTTGGCATTAAGAAGACAATTAAGGAATACAATGTTGACGAGAAGTACTTCTTAGATACACTTGACAGCATGGTTGAGCAGGCATTTGATGACCAGTGTACAGGTGCAAACCCAAGATATCCGCTTATGAGCGAGATTAAGGAAATGTACCTTAAGGCTTACTATGGTAAATAATTTACTATAGTAAATAATAAATAAGTTAGAAATTTCTTTGCCAAAAGAATTCTAAATATAAATAAAGCAGTCGGTTTAAGGCCGGCTGCTTTTTAAATGTGTAATTAGCAGTACACGTTTCTAATGGGTGGAAGTTTTTGCTCCGCTCCTGTAGTGGGAACTTTCATTAATCTGTATTTTTCATCATGACTACAAATATATTGCCTGAAGCCTGCACTGAGGCAAGACCGTCGCTGTAAGACATTTTTGTGATTTCTCCGGTTGTCAGGCTTGTAAATGCTAAAGTGTCTACAACTCCCTGATATGAGGAGTATGCGGAAAGTATTACATATCCCATGTTTTCCATGTATGTTATAACAGGAATATCCTTTGAGCCATAGTATAAAATGTTGGCAAATGATGTGCCTGTCAGGTTGTAGGAGGTGTATCCTTCATCTGACAGCATTGCCTCAACAGACTGATACTTTTTGCTTATAAGCTCTGAGGTGTCGGAAAGCTTGGCCAAATCAGGCTTTGTAATTTTTGCCCACATTATATTTCCGGATGATTCTATAACCATGCCAAAGTTTTCATCTGCATACTCAATGGCGCTTTTTAAATCAGTAAAGGAAGCTGCCAGTGTACCATATGCATATACATAATAAATATCTCCGGTGTCAGTGCCGTCATTTAAATCCAGCTTATTTGCCGATATAAATGAAAAGGCTTCCGTTGATACAAGGGATAGTTTGTTAGAGCTTGTGACAGTGTATGCAAAGTATAGTACACACTCTTTTTTCTTAAGTTCTGTAGTAATAGTGGTCAGCTCTACAATGTCAGAGCCTTCTGCCCGGCGGTTTACAAACTTATCATCATCTATGGCAGTAAAATTGCCGTTTTCATCTTTACTCAGCCGCGTAAGGTTTAATATATTGTCTGTAATTGTAATATTACTTATATATACATTATCCTTGGCATAGGTTTCGGTGGTCTGTTCCTGATTACTGTCTGAAGTGTGAAGAAGCACATCTATTTTATACATTGGAAATATAGTATTTCCTGAGGCATCAGTATATACGTCTGAAATTCTGGCAGTGCCGTATATAAGATCATTTTCAATGAAGCCTATGGCTTTAATATATTCTCCCTCACCTGCCTTAATGGTGAAATCTTTTTTTGCATCCACATCTATTACGCGAATACTGTCGGCACCGTATATTGTTGTGTTTTCATGCCATGCCAGTATGTTGTTGTTTTCATTTATAATATAGTTGCCGGGACGAAGATCTGTGACAAGCTGAACATACTCGTTACTGTCCATGGTAACTGTGTAGATGCTGTCTCCGATCATAAAATATAAAAGGTTATCCTCTGTAAGGTATGCAAATTTTCCTACGGAATCCTTTAATATGTTATATGGCTTTGATGATGGAACAAAAACAAGCTCTGTCACTGAATTATTGTCATAGTAATATTTATACAGTGCAACACCTACCTGTCCTTCATGAGCACCTTTTTCCATATAGCCGTACACAAGAAAAAGAGTATCTCCATTATCGTCCGTTGAGATAATTTCTATATCAAACTGGTCATATTCCATGCGGACGTCCCCGTCTGCCATATCCTCAAAAGAAAAGATTGAAATAATCCGGTTTTCTGCCATATCCATTGTCCAAAGGCTTCCGTCCTTTACAAAGGAGACAAAAGAGCCTGAACTGTTAGTCTTATATTTTACTGTAAGGTCACTGTCAAGCCCCAGATTAATTCTTGTTTTGGAAATATTCTGCTCGGTAGGATCGAATATCTGCTCTACATTGCGGTCATACACATACAGGTATGTGGTATTTATTCCCAGACGTACTCTGAAAAATTCAGTAACATTATAATATTGGTAGGTATCGTAATCATTTTTTGCACGTACCTTATATTTAAGCTGAAAACAGCTTGTATCACCTGAGATTTCCGTTATAGATACAACAGGCTGTGAAACACGCTCAACATTGAGATTTCCCCAGGTAAGGTTATTAAAGCTGGAGTGTATGTCAACATCTGCAAGATTAGTGTTATCCCTTGATGGAGATATTTCCAGATTGCCTATATAGCTTTCAAAGGCAGCAGAATCAAGAGTGCTTAGACTGAAATTGTTTACAAAGTCAAGCTGGGCAGATATCTCGCTTTCGCTTTGCTCCATTATCCTTGAGTAATAATATATGTTTCCGTGCTTTTCAGTTGTCAGCTTTATAATAAGCAGATATTCCTCATCTTTTTCGGGGATTGTTGATATGTCTAACACTGCAGTTACGTCAGAGTCATTTACCTGCCATTCCTCAAGTGAAACATCTTCTATCAGCCTTGAGGTATCAAGACTTCTTACCTCATAAGAAATACCCACAATATTATTGTCATATCTGTATATGGAAATAGAAAGCTGTCTGTCAGAGCTTAATGGCGTTATAACGTCACGCATATACTGTGCCTCCATGGGAGATGTATATCCGTGGAGTGCATTAAATTCTAGACCGTCATAATGCATTGTTATAACAGGAAGAGTGGCAGTATCAAGGTTTTCTTCAGGAAGGGACGGCTCTTTGTGATTAAGTGTAAAATAAAGTGCAGCTACGCTTATAAATATTAAGAGGAAAACCACTATTTTTAATATTGTTCCCTTTATTGTCTTCATGGTTATAAAAGCCCCCTTTCCTTTAATAAATTGTAAAGGGTAGGAGATACGTTAAGCTCCTTTATAAGCTCAAGGCATTGATTAAAGTCCCGGGAAGTATTTGTAATTCCTTTCCTTTTAACTGCTCTTATAAGAAGATTTTTTGGCGTATGCTCCATATTTATAAATTCCAAAATTTGTGTGTCATACCCGCAGGCATCGAGAATACAGCCTCTTATGCCGTCTGTCAAAAGGGAAGCAGTGCGTTCCTTTATAATTCCGTATTTTAATACGGGAGACAAAAGCCGGTTTGATATGGTTTTATTAAATTCGTGCTGACAGCATGGCACAGACAAAATAACCTTGGCATTCCACATAACTGCCTTTGCCAAAGCATAGTAGGTTGCAGTGTCACAGGCATGAAGAGTTACCATCATGTCAATATTGTCTGTTCCCTCATAGTCTGCCACATCTCCATAAAAAAAATGTAAATCATTATATCCGTATTTCTCTGCAAGGCTGTTACAATGGGCAATAACATCTTTTTTTAAGTCAAGGCCTGTAATGCGTATATTATACCCGTTTATTTCTTTTAAATAGTAATACATGGCAAATGTAAGATACGATTTGCCGCAGCCGAAGTCAAGAATGGATATTGTTTTGTTTTTGTCGAGGGAAGGAAGAATATCTCTGATAAATTCAAGAAAGCGGTTAATTTGCTTAAACTTATCATATTTTGACTTTATTATCTTCCCATCATCGGTCATTACGCCAAGGTCCTTAAGAAAAGGAACAGGGGTATTTTCGGGAAGGAGATATTCCTTTGTTCTGTTATGATTTATAGAGGAAGGCTCAAGGGAAAGCTTTGCGGTCTTTTCCCTGATTGTAATTTGTCCTTTGCTGCTTATAAGCACGGAAGCAGTATAGCCTTCACATTGAATCTGACATTGTTTAAAATCAGTCAAAATGGCATGAATAGCATATTCAACTGCCTTCTCAAAAGAAATATTCCGGTGGAAAACCTTTGTGCCTGAGTATTCCGTTATTTGGCACATCTGGCGGTTTTGAACCATCACCTGACGCAGTTTTACCTTATCTATGCTTCCAAGTTTGTTCTTTTTATTGCTTAGAACACAGCTTATTAAGGATGTATTTATAGATTTATCTAAAAGCTCTTTTAATTTATCCATATAATCCCATGTACCTTTCAAATGAAGTTTGTATACGGAATTAGTATAACCTTTTATTATATTTATGTCTAGGATTTATTCTAAGAGAAAGCACGCCGTCTTACACGTCTGTGAATAAATTCATTTAGTATAAGTATTTCAATAAGCTCGGCATAAGGGCGGCCGTTTTGGTTTATATCAGGCTCAGAGGTGTTCATCATTTCAGTCATAAGATTATTATGAATTTGTCTTGCCATAAGATGTATCCTTTCCTTGTCAGGAAATTCATCATACATAAGACTGCCGTTATGCTCCAGTTTGTCGCAGTAATCAGAAACATGGCGGTATATATTCATAATACTGTCAGGGTATAAAGATTTAAAATATAAAATATCATTATATACTTCCGTATAAGTGTTTGTAAGCATATAGCCTCCTGATGGTTTAGTTTTCTGCAAATATTTTATGTGAGGAATAAAAAAATATAACTAAAATCTTCATGTTATGTATAAAGAAAACAGCAATGGTAAATAATAACAGAAAACATATAGTGCAGGAAGGAATGAAAGATATGAGGAAAAAACTATTGTATATATGCGGAGTATTATGGCTGTTTGCTCTGTTTCAAATGGTAAAAAATTATGAGGAGGAAAAGGAGCCGGATATAATAACGGCATTTACAAGCGATATGTTTTTGGATACAGTAAGCCAGGTAAAATCAACAGCATTTTATGGCAATGTATATCTTGAGGAGGAGGACAGGGAAAAAGTCATAAAGGAAATAGCATCGAAACTTGGAATAGAGGAGCCTTATGAAATAACTACCGAGGAAACCGATACAGGAAAGAAAACTGTGTTAGAAAAAAATGCTTCATCTGTCACTACGGTAATAAGCCTTGTTACGGTGGAAAGCCAGGTAAGTAAAATAATTATGAGTCAGAAACAGTATATAACCGTTGACATGGAGATTAGCAATTCTCTTGAGAGCGGTGTCTATTACAGGGACATCATAGAGAGCATATATGAGGATATGGATTTGAGTGCAGATGTGTATCTTTACCTTAAGGGAAATATAAATGGAGATATAAGCAGCTCTGAAAAAAATTCTATTGCAGATCATATCATAGAAAGCCTTAACGGCGATATAGTCACGGAGAGAAGAAGCAGTGATTTGTTTAATGTGTATGCTTATTCGGAAAATATAGAGGATTATGTGGTATATGGAAGTACTAAGACGAATATAAATATAGTAATTTCATATAACGATATAACGGGTATGACAGAGGTGTATATGGCAACGCCTATTATGAATGATGATTATTAAAAAACAGAGCCCCAAAAAGGAGCCCTGTTACATGAAAATGCATTCATGAAGATGCAAAATAGCATACCGTCATAATATATTTTAAGGTTATGCATTCTTCTGTACAAGGTATTCATTAAGGTTGTCGAGTACTTCCTCAACCTCAAGACCATGCACAAAGCACGCCTCCTCAAGTGTTTCACCCTGTGATGCAGGGCAGCCTATACAGTGCATGCCTGAAGCCATAAGAACAGGTGCAAGTTCTGCATCCACTGCAAGAATATCAGCAATAATCATATCTTTATTTATAGTTGTCATTTAATTAGTCCTCCTGTTATTAACTGTTTGAAGCTTTTGAATAGCCTTTTTTTGTATTATCTTAGTAAAGTGTTCCTTTAAATAGGCAGCATTGGCAGCGGTGCTGTTCTCGCCCTTGCCGTATTCGGAAATAATACAGCATATAGCCGAAAATTCCTCAAGGGAATGAGACGACTTGTATGCGATAAGGTAATATCTTCCGTCTGATGATGATTTGTACAGTGAATTCTGTCCCTTGTATATGCCGTTTAAAAGACCGGCCACATTAATAACGGAATTAAGAGTGTCAAAGGAATATATCTTAAATAATGGTATAGAAGATATATCACCGGAAGCTTTTGACTTTTTATCATTCTTTTTGATACCAAGTGATTCCGGAAGCGGCACAAAGGAATCGTTTGCTGCATTGGCAACCTTTTCCTTCACTTGATTCAGCATATCAATAAGGTCGTTTGTTACAGGTGAGTTTATGTCATCCTCAATAACGTCCATATCATCCATATCATCATCGGAAGGGGCAAACCTTGAAAATCTGGTATCCAGCTCCTCAGGATCCTCTACCTTTGTTATCACCAGAATTATGCAGTCGGCAGAAACAGGAATTGCCTCTATCATAAGAGGAATGTCTTCCGCCTCAAAACCAAATTCGGCAAACGCCTGCTGCATCATATCTCTGAAAAGGCTCTTAGCTTTTTCAGTGCCGTAAGCCAATTCGCTGAGTTTAATCTGCCTTGAGGCTAAATCTGATTTATTTAAAGTACACTTTATTTGATTATCATTTATTTTCTCGATTTTCATAGTCTACTCCAATCTGTCTTATAAAATAAGACTAATAATCAATATTTATTATGCACCTGTTCTGTATAAATTATTTTAGTATACTATAGTATAGCTTATTACTAATTCATCTGTAAAGTGAATATTAATTAAAAAACTATTAAATATGACCTTAAGTTTAAAAATTTAATTTTGCGGAAAACTGCTTGAATTAAACAATGTAAGATTTTACCAAAAAAATATTTACAAAAATATAAAATAACTATTGCATAATATTTAATTATGTTATACAATAATGTTGTTCTCATAGCCTGTACGATGTTTCAAAGAAATGTGCATGCACAGTGTTCCGGAAGAAAGGAGGATAAAAATAGAGAGGGATAGAGTGGCGGCAGGCAAATACAATATATTATCAACCATAAAAAATGATAATAGGGGTAAGGTATATGTGGCAGAGCATAGTGCCATAGGGATAAAAAGAATTATAAAGGAAGTATCGGTACATTCTGTATATAAGGACGTTCTGGCAAAAGAAGCCTATATTCTTGGAAGGCTTAATTACAGGTATATTCCTCTAATCTGTGACGTTGAGGAGAATGAAAGTTCATTTTATATTATTGAGGAGTATATTGAAGGAAATAATCTGTATGATTATATAAGAAAAAACGGAGTATTTGGAATGGAAGCAGCCATATCATATGGCATAAAGCTTGCGGAAATAGTTGAATTTCTTCATTCAGGCAATTCGTTTAAGGTATGTCACCTTGATATTCAGCCTAAAAATATTATGATAAATAACAATGATATTTATCTTGTGGATTTTGGAAACAGTAAAAGCAGCAGAGAGCCGGAGGCTGCCGGGTATGTGATGGCAACAAAAGGCTTTGCACCTCCTGAGCAGTATAATCGTGATTTTGGTAAGGATATGGAGTCAGGCTGCAAGGCAGATATATACGGTCTTGGGGCAGTGCTTCTATATATGCTTACAGGAAGGGACGCCGGGAACTCCGGTGACGCAGTACAGATTTTATGTAATCAGGGCGTAAGTGAAGGACTGGCAAAAATTATATCAGATGCCGTAAGCAAAAACCCTGGCTGCAGGCAGGGTAGTGCCGCTATCCTTAAGAAAAATCTTATTGACTTATATTGTGATAAGCAGGTTGAAAATAAAAAGCCTTCGGGTACGCCTTATATAATATCAGTGGCAGGAATTAAGCACGGTTCAGGTACAACCTATGTTTCATTGGCATTGCTGAACGGACTTCGGCAAATGGGAGTTAATGCGTCCTATGAGGAGAATAATCCAAGTAATGCGGTAAGGGAGTTTGCAAGGTATGACGCCTCCGTTGCTTATGACAAAGGTTATTTTGTCTTCAGAGGATACAGGCTAAAGCCTATGTATGGGGAAAATGTCCGGATTAGCTGCAATGAGGAAGTCATAGTGAGAGATGAAGGCATTTTCAGCCATAAGAAAAAATACGCAGATGCCATGGCACTGGTAATAAATGCAGATATACTTCATAAAGGATTGGCAGATAAAGTTCTTTCGTTTGCAGAAAAATTCAGGCAGGAGGGAATAAGGGTAATAATAATTCTTAATATGTGCAGTGAGAATGATTTTAAAAGGCTATCTTTAAAAGTACCTGCACTCTGCGGGTATATTTCTCCCGGAAGCAGTCCGTTTTGCTGGCAGAAAAATGAAACAAGTGAGGCATTGGAGATAATAAATCATATTTATAAAAGGGAGAAGGATAATGTTAAGAATAAAAAAAGGGAAAGACTGTCTTTCAGTAAGCGGATTAAAGACTATTGCCATAATCTCCGGTAAAGAGGGGGAAGGCGTTACTACCATGGCAGCAGCAATGGCGTCATATATTTCCGGAATAAAGAGACAGAGGACAGCGGTGGTGGAAACAGGCAAAGGTGAGGCGTTTAAGGCTATGGTACATACCCTTTACGGAGATAAAGAAATGACTTATTTCAAACTGTTTGATATTGATTATTATTATATGAACCATATGGCAGACTTGGGACTTATATGCCACAAGGAGTATAATTATGTAATTGTGGATTTCGGTGCAGATTACAAAAGGTATGAAAAGGAGCTTTTAAGATGTACTGCAAAGGTTGTTATGGGTTCAGTAAATCCGTGGAGATATGAAAACTATTTAGAGGTGTGCAGTTATATAAAGAAATTGCCGGGGAGCGACAGGTGGCTTCATATTATAAGCGGAGATATGGAGGATATAAAAACTCATTTGAGAACAAAATCAGTTACAGGAATAAAGAGAATTCCAATAGATAATCCGTATATAATAGAAAACGGTCAGCTTGATTTTTTTGAAAAAATATTGTGATTAAAAAATGGCAGACGCCTGTTGATTATAATATAACGAAAGGGGTACAAGGAGATGGCATTAATAAGGCAGAAAAAGAAAAACCTTATAGCGTCAGCACTTATAGGTGCTGTGGCGGCAATTATTCCTTTGGGGGCAGTTCTTTTTGGTGTGTGGGGAAAATATATATCACTTGACAAAAAATATAATGAATGGAGGAGGGAGTATAAAAAATATACCGTATATGTTGCATCGGAGGATAAGGGAAAGGGTGATATACTTGAAACCAATGAGTTAAATACAGTAACTTTTTATTCCAAGGAGATTATTTCAGACACGGATAGTAAAAATGTGAAAAGGGGAATATTAAGACAGGATATAACTGAAGGAATGCTGGTTACATCATCTATGGTGTATGAGGATACGGGAATTGAGGACAATCTTAGAACATATATGTTTGATTATATTCAGATTCCTGACAGTGTGAAAAAGGGAGATGTATTTGATATAAGAATATCATTTCCAAATGGTGAGGATTATATCGTAGCAGTGGGAAAGACCATACAGGATAGAACAGATACAGGAGTTTTTATAAATGCAACGGAAAAAGAACTTTTAATGATATCAAGTGCATATGTGGATACGACTATATACCGGGGTGCAAAAATATATGCTTCCATATATGTTACCGGCTATCAGGAGATGTCTGTGGTAAACTATCCGGTAAATATGTATGTAACAGAGCTGTCAGACTGGAATCCTAATATTGTAGATGAGCTTAAAGAATTCTCTGATACAGAAAAAAGACATAAATTGGAAAGCAATCTCTATGAATTTATGGGGACATATATGGGAAGCGGAGAAATGGAGGAAGAATAGACATATAAAGAATAGTAACAGTAAACAAAATGTTTAATGCATAATATATAATTTCAGACTTGATAAATATTGTTATTTCACGAAAACAATAATATGGGAGGAACGCAGTTTATAAGGATTTATACATAAATACACAAAATATTATTCCGAGGGAAGCAGTTTCATAAGATTCAGGATGTTCCTTAGGTATAAAGCTGAAAATGTTCCGGGAGGGAGGGCTGCAGAGGGAGCCGGAAGCCACATAAGGCTCCCTTGTGCTTTTTGAAGATTATGGTACATTGTAATTTATCTGTTAGTATGATATTATAAAATAAGGATAAAATGCTAAATTAGACAGAGAGGTACACGGAATGAGTTTGAAAAAATATATATGGATGGTATCAGCTATTACAGTGGTTTTCGCAGCTTTATCAGGCTGTGGAAAAAAAGCGGGAGACGGAAATGACAAATATATAGACCTATCGGAGTATTATGGTGTGCAGGGAGAGGGAACCTATGGAATAGTTGTAGAGGGTGAACCCTTAGGCACAGCGGTAACCGTAAACGAAAAAATATATCTGCCTCAGGAGTCGGTTGCAGACGGAATAAACAGTAAGTTTTTTTATGACAAAGACAATAATCAGATTAGATATACAACACCAACAGATATAATAACCCAGGATATAGATGACGGCACAAATGCCATAACATATAACGGTGAGATTTATCTTGAGCTTACGTATGTGATGGAAAATTCAGATGTAATATATAAGGTAGAAGAAGCTCCTGACAGAATAGTTGTGTTTACGGAAATGGGAAGCATAAATACATATAAAGCCAATAGTGACACGAAGCTGTATAAGGAGGCCGGTTCTGATAGTGGAATAATGACGGATATAAAGAAGGAGCAGACACTTTATTTAAAAGAGTATGGTGAAGAGTGGATTTCCGTTATAACTGAGAGCGGAATAGGAGGATATGTAAGCACAGAGTCGGTTGGAGAAGGTGAGAGGATTGAGAGAATAAGCGGTTATCAGGGTGAAGAATATACACACATTACAAAGGAAGAAAAAATATGCTTAGGCTGGCATCTTATGACAAATAGTGCAGGAAACAGTGCAATAGATGAAAAGACAGAAAATACAGAGGGATTAAATGTGATATCACCTACATGGTTTTCGGTGACTGACAATACGGGAGGGATATCATCATTTGCGTCGGGTGAGTATGTGGAAGCTGCACATAGTAAAGGTCTTGAAGTCTGGGCACTTATTAATGACTTCGAGTATGATGACAATGGCAATTATTATATCAGAGAGGTTCTTGACAGTACCCGGTCGAGAACAAATCTTATAAATAATATTATGGAAGAAGTTGAAAAATATAATATTGACGGAATAAATATTGATTTTGAAAATATAAGTCTTGAATATGGACAGGAGTATGTGCAGTTTATAAGAGAGCTGTCTATAGAATGCAGGAAAAAAGGAATAGTGCTGTCGGCAGATTTGTATGTGCCTATGAGCTACAATCAGTATTATGGCAGAGAAGATATAGGAGAAGTTTTGGACTATATTATTGTTATGGGATATGATGAGCATTGGGGAGGCGGTGACAGTGCAGGCAGTGTGGCATCAATAGGTTATGTCAGAAACGGAATCAGCAATACCATAGAAAGTGTAGATGCAGACAGGGTAATAAATGCTATTCCCTTTTACACAAGGATATGGATTGAGACACCGGAGGATTTGTCTGACGGAACAGGTGTATTTGTGGAGGATTCCGTAAATGGAAATTATTATCTTACAAGCAGGGCAGTGGGAATGGAAGCAGCAGAACAGTCACTGACAGATAACGGAATAGAGAAGTATTGGCTCGAGGATATAGGCCAGTATTATGGGGAATATACAAAGGACGGCGTTTTATACAGAATATGGCTTGAGGAGGAGCGTTCAATAGAGCTTAAGCTTGAAGCTATGGAGGAAGCCGGGCTGGCAGGTGTTGCATGCTGGCAGTTAGGATTTGAGAAGCCTGAAATATGGAGTGTAATACAGGAATACTTAAGCAGATAATACAAGAATTAATATTAAAATAAATGAATAAAACCATCGTCATGTCAAATATAATGTAAAAAAGTATTTGAAGCGATGGCTTTTATTTTTAGCGGTTGCTTGCGAACGGAGAGTATTGCATATGAAAATAAGCGGTTATAAAATTGCAGGGAAGCATCATGTTTTGGAAATATTAATGGCAGTGTTAATGCTGGTGCTTGTATATATATTTGCAGGAAAGATGCCGGCACTTAGGGCAAATACAGATGATAATGAAGTGAAGGTAGTAGTTATAGACCCGGGACACGGAGGAATAGACGGAGGAGCCGTGTCTGTTCTGGGAGATGCGGAGAAGGATATAAATCTTGCCATAGGACTTAAGCTTAGGGATATGCTTAAGAAAAAGGATATAGGCGTCATAATGACTAGGGATACTGATATTGGATTGTACGGAGATGCAGATTCAAATAAAAAGGTAGTTGATATGAAAAACAGATGCAAGCTTGCCAATGAAAGCGGTGCAGATTTGCTTGTGAGTATTCATCAAAATAATTATCAGTCAGAGGGGGTTAAGGGAGCACAGGTATTTTATTATTCTCACTCACAGGAGGGTGAAAAGGCAGCTTTGGCAATTCAGGATAAGCTGATAGAAAATCTTGATAAGGAAAACGGAAGAAAGGCAAAAGCAAATGATAATTATTATATACTTATAAATGTTGAATGTCCTGCGGTTATAGCAGAGTGTGGTTTTTTGTCAAATTATGGAGAGGCGGAGCTGCTTAAAAGTGAGGAATATCAGGAAAAGGTAGCAGATGCATTGTGTCAGGGAATTTGTGAATATCTGGGGGTGGAATAAGAGAAAAAAATAAAAGAAAAAACATTAAAAAAATAAAAAAACAGCTTGTAGATATGTCCATTGAAGTTTATAATGTAGGTATATAACAACAAAAATTTTATATAAGGAGGATTTAACGGAGATGTTAAACAACAAAACTTACAAATTCTGGTTCTGTACAGGTTCGCAGGATCTTTACGGTGACGAGTGCTTAAAGAAGGTAGCAGAGCATTCAGCAAAGATAGTTGAGGGATTAAATGCTTCATCTGACATACCTTATGAAATCGTGTTAAAGCCTACATTAATCAGTCAGGCATCTATCAGACAGACATTTAATGATGCAAACAATGATCCTGAATGTGCAGGTGTTATTACATGGATGCATACATTCTCTCCTGCCAAGATGTGGATTTTAGGATTAAAGGAATATAAGAAGCCTTTATGCCACCTTCACACACAGTTTAACGAGGAGATTCCTTATGATTCAATAGATATGGATTTTATGAATGAGAATCAGTCAGCTCACGGTGACAGAGAGTACGGACATATTGTTAGCCGTATGGGTATAGACAGAAAGATTATCGTTGGACATTGGACAAATGACAATGTGCAGAAGAGAATCGGTGAGTGGATGACAACAGCTATCGGAGTTATTGAGTCAAGCCATATCCGTGTATGCCGTTTCGGTGATAACATGAACAATGTAGCAGTAACAGAGGGTGACAAGGTAGAAGCACAGATTAAATTTGGCTGGGAAATTGACCACTACTGTGTAAATGATGTTGTAGAATATGTAGATGCAGTATCTAAGGGTGATGTGGATGCATTAGTGGATGAGTACTACAGCTTATATAAGGTGATTGATGACGGAAGAGATGCGGACGAGTTCAGAAGACACGTTGCAGTACAGGCTCAGCAGGAAATAGGAATTGAAAAGTTCTTAACTGAGAATAACTATCAGGCAGTTGTAACACACTTTGGAATGCTGGGAGGATTAAAGCAGTTACCGGGACTTGCTATTCAGAGATTAATGCAGAAGGGCTACGGCTTCGGTGCGGAAGGTGACTGGAAGGTTGCAGCAATGGTTCGCTTAATGAAGTTAATGACAGCAAATAAAAAGGATGCAAAGGGCTCCTCACTTATGGAGGATTATACATATAATCTTGTACCGGGCAAGGAAGGAATTCTTCAGGCTCATATGCTCGAGGTATGTCCAAGCTGTGCGGATGGTGATGTGGCAATGAGAGTTTGTCCTCTTTCAATGGGTAACAGGGAGGATCCTGCACGTCTTGTGTTTACATCTAAGACAGGTCCGGCAGTTGCAACTTCACTTATTGACCTCGGAACAAGATTCAGACTTCTTATTAACGCAGTAGAGTGTAAGAAGGTAGAAAAGCCAATGCCTAAGCTGCCTGTAGGTACAGCATACTGGACACCAAAGCCTGACTTTGCTACAGGCTGTGAGGCTTGGATTTTAGCGGGAGGTGCTCATCATACAGCATTCTCTTATGATTTGACTGTAGAGCAGATGGTTGACTGGGCAGATGCTATGGGAATCGAGAGTGTTGTTATCGACGAGGGAACTGACCTTAAAGCATTAAAGAACGAGTTAAAGTGGAATGATGCTTACTATAAATTTGTAAAATAATTAAATTATCATATTCAAAGGAGATAATGAATGAGTCAGGCAGTTAAAGATGCCATTATTTCCGGAAAGACAGCTCTTGGTATTGAATTTGGTTCCACAAGAATAAAGGCTGTATTGATTGGTGCAGACAATGCACCAATCGCTTCCGGTGATCATGGCTGGGAAAACAGATTGGAAAACGGCATTTGGACATATTCGCTGGAGGATATTTGGACAGGGCTTCAGGATGCGTACAGCAATATGGCAAAGGATGCAAAAGAAAAGTATGGAGTTGATATTGAAACTATAGGAGCTATAGGATTTTCCGCAATGATGCACGGATATATGCCGTTTAACAAAGAGGGAGAGCTTTTAGTTCCATTCCGTACATGGAGAAATTCTATTACAGAGCAGGCATCAACAGAACTTACAAGGCTGTTTAACTTCCATATTCCACAGAGGTGGAGCATCGCACATTTATATCAGGCAATTTTAAATAATGAGCCTCACGTAAAGGATATTGATTTTATTACAACACTTGAAGGATATATACACTGGCAGCTTACAGGTGAAAAGGTAATAGGAGTAGGCGAGGCTTCAGGAATGTTCCCTGTAGATATGAACACCAAGGATTACAATAAAGATATGGTGTCACAGTTTGATAAGCTTATAGCAGACAGGGGATTTAGCTGGAACTTATATGATATTCTTCCTAAGTCACTTGTTGCAGGTGATAAAGCAGGCGTCCTTACAGATAAGGGAGTAAAATTACTTGACCCTACAGGAACACTTAAGCCGGGCATTCCTCTTTGTCCTCCGGAAGGTGATGCAGGAACGGGAATGGTATGTACAAACAGTATTTCCAAACGTACAGGAAATGTTTCCGCAGGTACCTCAATATTTGGTATGGTTGTACTTGAACATGACCTTGCAAAAGCATATGAGGAGATAGACGTAGTGACTACGCCTACAGGACTTCCTGTAGCTATGGCACACTGCAATAACTGTACGTCTGACCTTAATGCGTGGGTAAATATATTTAAGGAGTTTGCAGAAAGCTTTGGAATGGAAGTTGATATGAATAAGCTTTTTGGAACTCTTTATAATAAATCTCTTGAGGGAGATAAAGACTGCGGAGGACTTTTGGCATATAATTATTTTTCAGGAGAGCATATTACAGGCTTTGAGGAAGGACGTCCGTTATTTGTGCGTTCGGCAGAGAGCACATTTAATCTTGCAAACTTTATGAGAGCAAATCTTTACTCAGCATTTGGTGTTTTAAAGGTTGGCTTTGACATTCTTCTGAAGGAGGAAGGCGTAAAGGTAGACCGTATAACAGGTCACGGCGGACTCTTTAAGACAAAGGGCGTAGGACAGAGCTTCCTTGCTGCTGCACTCAATTCTCCTGTGACAGTAATGTCAACTGCAGGTGAAGGAGGAGCATGGGGTATTGCAATTCTCGCTTCTTATATGCTTAATAAAGAGGAAGGTGAGACTTTGGATGACTTCCTTAATAATAAGATATTTGCAGGTGAAGAGGGAGAGACAATGGAGCCTGATGCAGCAGATGTAAAGGGATTTGACAAATTTATTGAGAGATATAAGGCGGGTCTTCCTATCGAGAGGGCAGCAGTAGATTCTCTTAAAATGTAAGGAATTAAGGAAAGGAAATAAAAAGATGTTAGAAGAACTTAAAAAAGCCGTTTACGAGGCTAATATGGATCTTCCTAAGTATGGTCTTGTTACATTTACATGGGGAAATGTAAGTGGGATAGACAGAGAAAAAGGTCTTTTTGTAATTAAGCCTTCAGGCGTAGAGTATGATAAGCTTACTCCTGACGATATGGTTGTTATGGATTTAAACGGAAACAAGGTGGAAGGAAAGTATAAGCCTTCATCTGACACAGCAACCCATCTTGAAATTTACAAGGCATTTCCGGAGGTTGGAGGTGTTGTTCACACACATTCATCATATGCTACAAGCTGGGCACAGGCAGGAAGAGGAATACCTTGCTATGGAACAACACATGCAGATTATATGTATGGCGAGATTCCTTGTGTAAGATGTCTTTCAAAGGAAGAAATTGAGGGTGCATACGAAGAAAATACAGGACATCTTATTGTCAATGAGTTTAACAGAATGGGAAAAGACCCTATGGCTGTTCCTTGTGTACTTTGCAAGAATCATGGTCCTTTTGCGTGGGGTAAGGATGCACATGAGGCAGTGCATAATGCAGTAGTGCTTGAGGAGGTTGCCAAGATGGCTTACCGTGCTGAAACCATTAATCCGAGAATTCAGCCGGCACCTCAGGAGCTTCAGGATAAGCATTATTACAGAAAGCATGGTGCAAATGCTTATTACGGACAGAACTAATTCTGTTTTACAAAAAATATACACTGAATTTAAGCAATACATTAGGACAGAGAGAAAGTCTCTGTCCTTTTTGCTTGTAAAGGATAAAAAACATCCTGAGAAGGAGAATGACAGACTCGAGGAATGTATCGGAAGTACTAGATAAATGTTGACAAATTTTAAAGAATGAATTATATTAATACTAATATAATATTAGGAAGATATTTTGCAATATAAGCAGGCGGCAGTAACAAAAACTGTTAGAAAGTGGGATATATTATGGAGAAGGTGTTTATTATCAGTGATGATGCAAAACTTTATAATTTTGTAAATAGTGCATCGAAATATGGGGATTATCTGGATAATATTGAATTTATAAATGTAACAAGTGGAAATAATATTGTTGGAAGAAATTCTTGTGTTATTATTGATAAGGATAATTATGAGCTTGATGTATTGAGGCTTTTTGCAAAAAAGATGTATATTATACTTTGTACTGAAAATGATAAAGCTATTCAGATAGACATTGAGGAGGATAATAAGATTCTTGTTATACAAAAGCCATATATTGAAGAACAAATATATTGTGCCATTAAGATTCTTCTTGAATACAAGGAGTTGGAAAATGAGCTGTACAAGAATAAAAATGCTGAGACAGATGTAAGAAAAGCAGCAGAAACAGACTATCTGACAGGACTTCCAAACAGGAGGGGAATGTATGAATATTTTGGCTGGAAGTTAAAATCAGAAACAGTACATTGTATGTTTATTGACATTGATAATTTTAAAAAGGTAAATGATACATATGGTCATAAAATGGGTGATAAGCTTCTTGTAAAGGTGAGCCATATGGTAAAGGAAAAAATAGGTGATCCATTTTTTGCAAGATTAAGCGGTGATGAATTTGCCATTATAATAAACGGAAATACACCTAAAGAGCAGGTAATAAATATGGCAGAGGAGATTATAGGCTCTGCTGATGAAATCGAGATGAGTGTGGATGTCAGTTCCATTATATCATTTAGTATTGGAATTATGTTTGACCAGTCATCAGGGGACGATTTGGACGATATTCTTCTTAAGTGTGATGTTGCCATGTATCAGGCAAAAAAGAATGGCAAAAGCAAGTACATAATATATAATGATATTGAAAAGCAGGTAGCATATAAAATGTCCGTTGACAGGGATAAATACAGTGCTCTTAACAGTGGTCAGTTTAAGATATATCTTCAGCCTAGAATGAATATGGTGACCTCAGGAATGGACGGGGCAGAGGCAGGGATATATTGGGAGCATCCCAAGGACGGGCTTAGAAAGCCGGATGATTTTATAGACATTTTAGAGGAAGACGGCTTTATAGTTGAATTGGAAATGCAAATGTTCGAGGAGCTGTGTAAGATTGTGAGCAACTGGAAGAACACTTCTCTTGAGACGCTTAACGTATATATGAGAATGTCTGCAAAGCATTTGTATGGAAAAAGATTTGTTAATAAAATTGTGGATATCGTAAGGTTTTATGGTTTAAGACCTGAGAGATTCTGTATCGGACTTACGGAAATTGAATCACACCCAAGAGTGCAGGAAAGTGTCACAGAGATAAAAAAGGCAGGTTTTGAGATTTCCTGTACAAAAGGAATGTTAAATAACAAATCTGCACTTCTTAATGCTAATGACAGTATGGCAGATGAGTGGATTATAGAACGAAATCTTATTAAGGGAGCCGGCAGCAATAGAACAGATGCTATTATGGTTAAGAGTATAATTTCCCTTGCAAGAGAATTAAATATACAGGTAATTTCCAGAGGGATAGATACAAAAAAGGAAGTTGATTATATTACCGGATACGGCTGTGATGTAGGGGTAGGCTCATATTTCGGAAAACCCCTAAAGCCTGTTAATTTTTATGAATATGCTCTTGATAATATTTCCGTTAGGAAAAACACATACGAGTATATTTTTGACGGAAAGCTTACAGACCAAAACGGAGAAAATGAAGGAAGATTTATAGGCAGTGGATGCGAATTTGTGGAGGACAAGGAGCTGGGAAGAAAAGTTGTGAGATTTCCGGGTAACAACATTGTTGCATTGGAAAACACTCTTGAGCTTCCATCGCAGCTCTTAAGCGGAAAGAATTATACTATATCACTTATTGTAAAGGTCGAGAAGATGAAACTGTGGCAGGCAGTATTTTATGTGGAGTGTTCCAACGGTTTCAGCAGCATAATGCCTTATGCGTGGGACGGTGTAGTAATGTTCAGAGTTAAGGATGCAATGTATGAGGATGAGTGGCATGATGCAATAGGCCAGGAGATAAATGAAAATAAGTGGTATTATATTACGGCAACATACAACAGTAAAAAACAGGAGAGCAGACTTTATATAAATGGAAATCTTTCGGCAACAAGAAAAGATGTCCATATAATAGAGAATCCTTTGAGGGTTGTTGTGGGAGGAGATATCTATCAGGGAACCTTTAAGGGAGAAGTAGGGGGAATTATAATACACGATTATGTTATATCCAGCGAGGAGGCAAGGAAAGAATATATGCATTATATAGGCAGTATATGTGACAAAGGAAAACAGTAAATATTATATAAAGCATAATTATTTAAAGGCTGTTGCAGGGAAAAGCTTTATCTTTAACCGCAGCAGCTATTTCTTTGCATTATAGAAATATGCATGTTTTTGGAATTTTGTGTAATAACTTATAGTTGTAAAAAGGCTTGTATTCTGCTATACTGAAAAAAGAAAAAAGTAATTAAAAAGTCCCTGCGGCTTATTGCTTAGGAATGGAGATTGCCATGAAATATGATTATTTGCTTGTAGGCAGCGGTTTATATGCCGGCGTATTTGCATATCACATGATAAAAAAAGGCAGAAAGTGTCTTGTTGTGGAGAAAAGAAATCATTTGGGAGGAAATGTATACTGCGAGAGTATAGAGGGTATAAATGTTCATAAATATGGTGCTCATATTTTTCACACCTCAAATAAAAAGGTGTGGGATTTTGTTAATGGTTTGGCAGAGTTTAACAGGTACACAAACAGCCCTATAGCCAATTATAAAGGTGAGATATATAATTTGCCATTTAATATGAATACCTTCAGCAGATTATGGAATATAAAAACTCCTAAGGAGGCAGAGGCAATAATAAGGAGACAGAGAGAGGACATTCAGGGAGAGCCTGCAAATCTGGAGGAGCAGGCAATAAGTCTTGTTGGAAGGGATATATATGAAAAGCTTATAAAGGGGTATACGGAAAAGCAGTGGGGAAGAGAATGCAAGGAGCTTCCAAGCTTCATTATAAAAAGGCTGCCCGTAAGATATACCTATGATAACAATTATTTTAATGATTTGTATCAGGGGATTCCGATAGGGGGATATAATGTAATTATAAATAAGCTGTTTCAGGGCTGCGATATTATTCTTGATACAGATTATCTGGAGAACAGGGAAAAATGGAACAGTAAAGCAGAAACAGTGGTATATACAGGTCCCATAGATGCATATTTTGACTATAGATACGGGGAACTGGAATACAGAAGCGTAAGATTTGAAACAGAGATTCTTGATGAACCTAATTATCAGGGAAATGCAGTGGTCAATTATACAGACAGAGATGTTCCTTATACAAGAATAATAGAGCATAAACATTTTGAGTTTGGCACACAGCCTAAAACCGTAATATCAAAAGAATATTCAGACGCATGGGTAAAAGGTATGGAGCCTTATTATCCTGTTAATAATGATAATAACCAAAAGCTGTACTGTAAATATAAAGAGCTGGCAGACAAGGAAAAAAATGTAATATTTGGAGGAAGGCTGGCAGAGTACAAATATTATGATATGGATAAGGTTATAGAGTCGGCAATGAACAGACTTGAAAAGCTTGAAATTATATAACAGGTGAGGAGTTACCATGAATCAATCAAAGGAAAAAATACAAAATCTTATGCTGTATGTCGTTGATGCTGTTTCGCTTATTCTAAGCTATATAGCAGCAGGCTGTATATGGCTGTTATTCTATAAAAGAATGGATAATATAGGTCTTTTAGGCGATATATTAAGCGGTGAAATAGGTTCCATTCTTATATCATATGTGTTTATTATTTTATTTTTTAATGTAAACAGAGACTTTATAAAAAGAGGCAGGTTTGAGGAATTTAAGTATATATTTAAAATGAATCTCCTGTTTACTGCAGTTTTGGGAGTGCTTTTGTTTCTTAAGGGAGGGGAAGACTCTATCCCTAGAGGAGTATATTTGCTTATACCCGTTATAAATATAATTATTATGTATATTATGCATATGCTGCTTAAATTTTATCTGTTGAAAATAAGAAAGATGGGCAGAAAGTCAAATAAGGTTGTTCTTATTACCACAAGTGACAGGGTGGAAAATGTACTGCGAGAGACAAATTATCAATATCACTGGCAGATGAAAATAGCAGGAATTATTTTGGTGGACGCCAATCCTGATGATACGCATATAGACGGGATACCGGTGGTGGCAGGATATGAAAATATGATAGATTATTGCAGAACAGAGGTTGTGGATGAGGTTCTTATAAGCCTTAATTATGACAGCGGAGAATCCCTGAGAACACTTATTATGGAGCTGGAGGATATGGGTCTTGTGGTTCATTTAAGCATAGGCAAATTTGGAGAATTTAATGAATTTAACAAAACACTTGGAATGTTTGGTAATATTCCGGTTGTAACATTTGCAAATGCATTTCATGATGATAATAAGCTGTTGTTAAAGAGACTTATGGATATAGCAGGTGCTATCATAGGTATAATTATCACTATTGTGGCAGGAATCTTTGTTGTACCGGTGCTTATGATAGAATCACCGGGAGCACCAATATTTAAGCAAAAGAGAGTGGGAAAAAACGGACGCTACTTTTATATATATAAGTTTCGTTCAATGTATAAGGATGCAGAGGCCAGAAAAAAAGAGCTTATGGATAAAAACGAAATGAATGGTCTTATGTTTAAGATGACAGATGATCCCAGAATAACAAAGGTGGGTAAGTTTATAAGAAAGACAAGCATAGACGAGCTTCCCCAGTTCTTTAATGTTCTCAAAGGAGATATGAGTCTGGTAGGAACACGTCCCCCGACGGTAGATGAGTTTAAGCAGTATGAGGGGCATCATAAGCGAAGGCTCAGCATGAAGCCCGGAATTACAGGGCTGTGGCAGGTAAGCGGCAGAAGTGACATCGATGATTTTGAAGAGGTTGTAAGGCTTGATTTACAGTATATAGATAATTGGAGTCTGGGACTTGATATAAAAATTCTGTTAAAGACATTTGGAGTTATATTCTTTGGCAGAGGTGCAAGATAGAGAAAAGTAAATATACCATTGAGTGGAGGCAGATGCCTGTATGAGCAGTATACTTCATACAGGCATCTGCTTTATGCCGTATATAAGTTAAATTAGAGAAAGTCTTTGAATTTTACGGTTTAATTATGGCTAGGTTTGTGTGGAAAAAAATGTCGAAACATGATAGATTAATTATATGAAACATAAATATCTGATTTGTAAAATTAAACGGTGATGTGTATGAACGAAGTAACCCGGCAGGCGGCAAAAACTATCTTTCAAATTGCAGAGTTTTTTGGTGTGGAAATAGCGGAGGGTGACGTTATTAAGGAATTGGATATGTGGAATTGCAGTAACAAAGATATTTCCAAACAGCGTTACAGGCACATTGAGAGTATTATAAAAGAGCCTTTTTTCATTAGTTTATTTAATATAGCATTGGCACAATACTTTTATCCTCCAATTTATCAAATTCTTCGTGAATGTACAGGGCAGGGGGTGACACTTCATTTAACCGCTTTGATTAGGGGAAATAGTAAGCTTGATTTTTCTCCCCAAAAAATGAAAAAGGGATATGAAACACTGGAAAAAATATTGAAAATAGAAAGCCGGGTAGAAAATTTTCTTTACACCGAATTTTATGCAGATGAAAGACTGGTAATGTATCTTTTGGGAAGTGATGAGATATGTTATGAATTACGAGGGATATGTAATGTATGCTGTTTGAAGGAGGAATGTAATGAAGACTATTATGCCGGTGAGAAAGACAGGTTAAAGGAATTTTTAAGTGAGGTACGGGATACAGGAAGGCAGGTGATTGTACAGATTTCAGGTGAGGGTACGGAAGAAGAAAGAATAAACCTTCTTAAAGCAGTGTATAAAAAGTACGGAAGGATATTGATTTTAGCAGATTATGATAAGCTTTTGGATAAAATGGAGGATAATGAAGATTTATATAAAAGTCTGTTAAATAGGGAGATTTTGTTTTATAGGGGAGATATTTGTTACTATATCCATGAGAGGGACGGAGATAAAAAAAACTGTAATATAATTTCCCCTGACATTAATTATCATATATATGTAATAGGAAAAAATATAGGCTCATCTGCTTTTCCCATAATTAATTATACGGTAAAAAAATATAAAGGAACAAAAAAAGATACTCTCCTTGCAGAGACAGCACAAAGGTGGGGAGCCGGAGTCAGGGAAAATGATTTTTGTGATATAGACTGTGACGGAGTGGAAAAGGTACAGGAGTACTATTCTTTTGATGATATAAAGCTTTCACAAAAACAAAGAAAAAGCCTGTGGAGTTTTATGAATTATATAAGGTATAGTGATAAGGTATTTTATAAATGGAATATGAGAGAAAAATACCATTATGGAAGAAATGTTACGGCACTTTTTGCAGGACCTCCCGGAACAGGGAAAACCATGGCGGCAGGGGCAATAGCCAATGAGCTTAAGCTTCCGCTGTACAGAGTAGATTTATCTACAGTAATGGATAAGTATATTGGTGAAACGGAAAAAAGACTTCAAAAAATTTTTAAAAGCTGTGAAGTGGCGGGAGCAGCACCCGGAAGGACGGAAAGCCGATTGCCATAGGGACACTGGCCTTGACCCGAAAACCATTCGGAAATGGTGGGAATATCAGCCATCAAAAGTGCAGTTTGAGGGCGGGCATATTACAGTGAAAGTTGCTCCGTCTCAGGAAATGAGTGATCTGCTGGTCGAGGCGTTTAAGGACAGGCCGTAGAATGGCCCCAGGAGGCCTTGTGAGGCGTTTTATCTGTTCAAATGGTTTTATATGCTGAGGATAAAAAACGCCCATAAGGGCGTTTTTCGAGCTTTTGGGTGAGGTTGTAAAAGTAAAAAAATATTTGCAAAGCACTTGCAAAACGCATGAATATTGAGTATAATAATAGTGCAAATTATAAAGAGATGAAAGGAGTGCATTTATATGGCTGCAACGAAAGGAAATATGACTTTAAGAATGGA
>CALWSG010000059.1 GCA_944384155.1 uncultured Lachnospiraceae bacterium
TAGGTGAAAATGATGGAATTGCAAGCTGGCGTACCATGGAGACCCGAATTAATAATTTAAGTGCTATTGGCATTGACACTGAATTTCATAAATACACAGGTCTTAATCATGGATTTGGTTTGGGCACAGGCACAGTAGCAGAGGGGTGGCTGGACGATGCTGCAGCATTTTGGGAAAACAAAATGAACAAATCATAAGGAGTACAGTGATGATGATTTAAACTGGACAGATGACAGCAGCAGGGTGGTATATGAGCATAATAATCCTGATGAAAGAGATGTGGAGCTTGTGGCAGCTACTGTCCCGGATTGGGAATCATATGATACTGTGTTTATCGGCTATCCTATATGGTGGGGAATTGCTGCATGGCCTGTAGACGGATTTATTGAAGCAAATGATTTTACAGGAAAAACAGTAGTACCTTTCTGCACTTCGGCAAGCTCGGGTTTGGGTCAAAGCGGTGAGCTGCTGGCTGAGGCGGCAGGAACAGGAAACTGGCTGGAAGGCGGCAGATTTTCTTCCGGAGCTTCTGAAGCAACTATTCAGGCATGGCTGGAGGAGCTTGGGTTATAAAAAGCTGTTTTCATAAACCTTGCGGTTTGAGAAAGGAGCAGTATGAAAAAAAGAAAAAAATGGCTGTTTGTGATAGCTGTACTGTTGATGGTTGGAATTGCAGGCCGGTATTTGTTTATTGGTGGTCACATTACAAACACACGGTTATATGACGGTGATTTGGGTTATGTTACAGAGGGAATTGAAGAATATCGGGGCTTTATGATTGATAATGTGCTTCATTCACCAGATTATGGTGATATTCATTACAATGTTTATATACCGCAAAGCTATGACGGAAGTGAGCCATATGCCTTGTACTTTACACTTCCGGGTTATGAAGGGCTGTATTTTCAAGGGGTAGCTGCTAATATACAATCAGAAGAATTTGGCTTTGAGGCACAAAAATATAACAGTAAGATGATTATTGTAGCTCCACAGCTTAGTGATTGGGGAGAAACCATGTCAATCGTCATGGGAAAACGTCCTGATTTATTTACGGCATATTTGCATGTCAGTTCAAAGTGGGATGGAGAATATGAGCCTGTGGCAGAGAACCGGCTGCCTGTGTATTTTGCCATTGGCAGAAATGATGAATACTATGGTTCAAAGCCAACTATGGAGGCATATGATACACTTTATAAACTGTATGAGCAGCAGGGATTGACGGAAGATAAAATTGATGAGCTGCTTGTTTTGGACATTAAAGAACATGAATACTTTACAGCACGAAATGCAGCGGGGGAACACAGCGGAGGCGGCCTATTCGCCTATGACGAAGAAATAATGGGCTGGCTTTTCTCCCGGTCTGATACTCCGTAGTTCACAGCGGAGTATCAGAAAATAGAAGTTAAAAAATATTATTAAAAATATCACTTGAGCTACTGCTGTAATAAAGTATCACAGATTCCTTGCATTTTATCAATAAATCTATTGCCTTAGGGTCAAATATACCGCTGTCAATGGTAATTTCCTTAAGAACAAAATCAAACTGATACTCATTAAAGCTTTTTCTGCCAATGAATATACTGTCAAATTCAGAGATTAAACGGCAAAGCTGAGTGTAAAAGTAATTATTTTGACCCTTTAAGCCATTAGGAAATCCCTGGCCGTCAAATCGTTCATGATGATGTAAGCACATATCCTCACATATTTTAATAAAATGGCTGCATGAAGGAGAAGTGTTAAGCTGTACAAGCCGTGCTCCAAGAGAGGTGTGGCTTTCATAAAGGACTCTGTCGTTTGACGTTAAATTCTTTTCCTCCATAAGATTGTAAGGAATCAGTATGGAGCCAATATCATAAAAGTAAGCAGCCTGGCTGATAAGCATGATGTTGTTGTTATCTAAGCCTGCAGCATCAGATGAACGGGAATATTCTTTAAGTACAATTTCCATTAAATCTGAAGTACGAATGTATCTGCTGTCATCCATACCTCTGTTTATAAGGCAGGCTTTAAACAATTCTCTCAGTGCTTCAATATATTGTGATATTTCCTCTGTATTGGATTTGGAAAGATAACTATCCTTTTCAGGGGTGCTTGCACCGGAAGCGTCAATGTTAAACATAGTAAGAAGCCTTGGCAGTATAACACCTGCATTAAAAGGTTTGCTTATAAAGTGGGAAACATTGCTGTATTGAGAGGATTTTTGTACATTTTCCTTTGTAGCTTCAGAAGTGATGAGAATCACGGGAGTTTTGTCAATTCCGTTTTCCTTCATCAGTCTAAGTACGTTAAAGCCGTCAAGGACAGGCATTGAAATGTCAAGAAGAACCGCATCAATATGGGGAATGTTTTTTGAAATTATTTCAAGGGCATTGTATCCGTTGTCAGTCTCCATAATCTCAAAATTATCCTGCAAAATATTCTTTAAAATTTCACGATCGATAACGGAATCATCTACAATTAATAATCTTTTGCGTAGGCTGCTCATATAGTATTCTCCTTTAAAAAATTTATGTATAATATTAATTTGTTTGCTGCTCCAGCCATTTATTGAATGCAGCTGTAATTTTCTCATAAACAGCAGTAATCTCAGGCATCATAGCTATTGCCTTATCCCATTCACCGTTTCGCAGTAAAATTACCTGAGCTGTAAAAAGGTCAAAAAGAGTATTTATTGACATATTGCCGCAAATACCTTTTAGTGCGTGAGATGCGGCAATGGCATTGTCAGTGTCATTATTCAAAATGGCAGTCTTAAGCCGGGAGAAATTAGAATCCTTTAAAAAGGAAGCTATAAAATGATTAAGTAACGATTCCTTACCCATAAGGCGTTTCAAAAATTCATCAACATTCATGCCGGCATTTGTTAAATCGGCGTAATTCATATATGTCCTCCGTTATTAATGATAAATTCATTATAGTGTAATTACTGATGCTTTACAAGGAAAATCTATAGATAAAAGAATTATTTTCATTGCCAATAATTATGGTTTATAGTATTATTAAATAAATCTTATAGGTTTACTTTCGCATTTAAACAGTAAAATCCCAAGGAGAAATATAAATGAGCAAGAAAAAATATTCAAAAACAGAGCTTCCTATAAAGTTAAACATTGCTCTTTTGATGGTTATAATTTTCCTCATTGGCTGGGGTATTATTCTTATCAGAGATAAGATATTAAACAATGCTAATGTTATGGGTAATTATCTTGCGCAAAGCTATGCAGACGAGGAAGAGAAACGTATATCCGTATATAAAATGTTTATGCAGCTTGGGGCTAATTATATAAGTGAAAATATTGCCAATGGAAGTACCGGGGAGGATATACAGAAGTGGCTTTCAAGATATTCTTCTCAGGTGGAAAGATTGTTTGGAGGAGCAATAATCGACCCATATGTAATAGTTGACGGGGAGATTATTGCCGCAAAGCCGTGGATAGGTGATGACAATTATAATTATGCGGATACTGAATGGTATGAAAAAACTATTGAGGCAGACGGAGACATAATTTTTACAGATGCCTACGAAGATGCTATTACAGGAAAATATGTTATTACAATATCAGTAAAGATAGATGATGATGACAATATTTTTGCCGCGGACATACTTTTGGAAAACTTTCATATGTATAAAAACAAGAAATCCATTCCGGCTGACAGCTCATACTTTTTGTTTGACAGCAGCGGAAAACTTCTTTATATGTTAAGTGATTTATCCATAGATGATGAAAGTACCCGGGAATATGCAAAAAATCTTAGGGAGGGCATTGAAAACGGAGAGTATTTAAAGTATGATTCATCTATTACAGACTTGGAGGGAAAGCAAAGAGGAATATACTATTATTACATGGAAAATGGCTGGCTTTCAGTGATAACAATTCCATTAGAGCAGATTTTTCAGGAGGATATGGACAACTTTATATTTGTAATAGCAGTAATAGGAGTTATTATTTTTATAACAATAGCGGCCTTTCTTATAAGAGAGTATATAAGGGAAAGAAAAATAAAATATACAGTACAGACGCTCCAGATATTGGGAGATACTTATTATGCCATCTACCGCATTAATTATAAAAGCGGAACATACCTGTCAATAAAATCGTCAGATGATGTTAAGGAATATTTGGGTGATTCAGGGCAATATCAAAAGCTTATAGATGTGGTGAAAGGGTTTGTGGAGGAAAAAACCTACAAGGAATTTGAGAAAAGCTTTTCCATTGAAAACATTCAGGAGCTTGTAAACAGTCATATATATGAGTTTGGCGGTGATTATAAGAGAAGATTTGGGGATGAATATAAATGGGTAAGTATAAGAATTATATACAGTGAATCACTTGGTCTCAATGAAGTTCTTATGTGCTTTAGGGAGATAGACAGTGAGAAGAAAAGGCAAATTCAGCATAGTACACTCTTGGAGAGTACCTTGGAATCCATGAAAAAAATGACAAAGCAAAAAAGTATTTTTTTCAGTAATATGTCTCATGATATGAGAACGCCTCTTAATGCAATAGTAGGTCTTACGGAGCTTGCAAAAAGAAATCCTGATGACACGGTAAAAGTCATGGAATATATGGATAAGATACAGATGTCGGGAAATCAGCTGTTAAATCTTATTAATGATATTCTTGATATGTCAAAGCTGGAGCTTGGCAGAGGCATGATGTTAGAGTATAAGCCCATGAATTTAAAAAAGTGTATAGAGGATTCGGCAGCTATTTTTCATGAGCAGGCAAAATCGGAAAATAAAAGCCTTAATGTGGTTATTGATATTGAAAAGACTATGGTTTACGGAGATTCCTTCAGGTTAAATCAAATTTTAAATAATTTAATTTCAAATTCCTTAAAGTACAGTAACGAGGGGGCAGATATTACGGTAACCTTAAGGCAGCTGGCATGTGAAAATAATCGCGGAAAATATCAGATTAAGGTTAAGGATACGGGAATCGGAATGTCACAGAAGTTTTTGGGGGAATTATTTGAACCCTTTGCAAGGGAAACAACATTTTCACCAATTAACGTACAAGGAACAGGACTTGGAATGTCTATTGTAAAAAGTCTTGTTCAGCAAATGAGCGGAGAGATAGATGTAGAAAGCCGTCTCGGGGAGGGAAGCACATTTACCATTACACTGCCTCTTCAAATAGTGGAGAAGGAACAGGAGACTACACAGGATAATCTGGCTTCAGATAAAGTAATGATAAAAGGAAAAACCATACTTATAGCAGAGGATAATGAGATAAATATGGAGATTTCAACAGAGCTTCTTACCATGATGGGGGCAAAGGTGATACAGGCATGGAATGGCAGGGAGGCATTGGAGATATTTGAAGCCTCACAAATAAATTCAATAGATATAATTCTTATGGATATGCAGATGCCTGTTATGGACGGCTGTACATCATGTAGGGAGATACGAAGCCTTGAGAGAAATGATGCCAAAACGGTTCCTATTATAGCGGTTACAGCTAATGCATTTGCAGAGGATGTGGCAGAAACCGCAAAAGCAGGCATGAACGCACATATCAGCAAGCCTATAGATTTCAATCTCCTTTGTGATGAGTTAAGCAGAATTTCATCTAAGGGAACAGAGAATTTCTTATAAAACGCTTAAAAAAATATGAGGAAGAAAAGGAAAAAGAAAAATGACAAATACAGAGCAGACAGTGTCATTGCCTAAACAGGCTACAGAAGGAATAATGAAAGCAGGTAAGGAACGGACCAATATGCCTGTGGGAAAAATGATATTATTGGGAATTATGGCAGGTATATTTATTGCCATGGGTGCAGCTGCAAGCAGTATGGTATCACACGGAGTGGACAATGGAAGCATTGCAAAGCTTATGTCAGGTATAGTATTTCCTGTAGGATTAATGATGATAGTACTGGCAGGCGGTGAGCTTTTTACAGGGGACTGTATGATGATAATAGGTGTTTTGGATAGAAAATATACATTATTATCAATGATAAAGGTACTTTTAGTGGTGTATGCCGCTAATTTTGCAGGAGCCTTATTAACAGCATTTTTAGTATCCCAAAGCGGGCAGCTTGATTATACGGAAGGTCTTTTGGGGGCATATACCATTAAAATTGCAGTAGGTAAAATATCAATGTCCTTTGGAACATCATTTGTATCAGGAATAATGTGCAATATATTAGTGTGTGCGGCAGTCCTTATGTCATCTGCGGCAAAGGAGATAAGCGGCAAGGTGCTTACAATATTTTTTCCCATTATGGTATTTGTTGTAAGCGGATATGAGCATTGTGTTGCAAATATGTATTTTATACCTGCAGGAATTTTTGCGTCAGATAATAGTGCGTATGTGGAGAAGGCAATAGAATTGTACGGATACACGGCGGATAAAATAGGAGAATTAAGCTGGCAGAGCTTTCTTGTAAATAATATATTTCCTGTAACACTGGGAAATATGGCAGGAGGCATAATATTTGTGGGATTGCCTCTTTATTTAATACACTGCAAAAAAAGTAATGAAAAAAGGCATATGGCGTAAAATATAGTAATACTAAATAATAAAAATTAGAAAAGGAGAAGATAAATTGAGTGTTTTTATAGGATTAATGCTTCCATTTGCAGGAACGGCACTTGGGGCAGCCTGTGTTTTTCTTTTAAAGGATAAAATCAGTGAGGTTGTGGAAAAGTCATTGCTGGGCTTTGCATCAGGTGTTATGGTAGCAGCTTCAGTGTGGTCTCTTATAATACCTTCAATAGATATGTCAGAGAATATGGGAAGGCTTGCATTTGTTCCTGCTGCTGTGGGGCTGGCGGCCGGCGTCATATTCCTTCTTGCTATGGACAGGTTAATTCCCCATCTTCATGCCGGCAATGACAAGCCGGAGGGTTCAAAGAGTATAGGAAGTCATATGAAAAAAACTACTCTTCTTACACTGGCTGTTACACTTCACAACGTGCCGGAGGGCATGGCGGTAGGAGTAGTATTTGCAGGTATGCTTTCAGGTGACGGAGAAATAACAATGGCGGCAGCCATGGCACTAACCATAGGTATTGCAATTCAGAACTTTCCGGAAGGTGCAATTATATCAATGCCTCTAAAGACAGAGGGGCACAGCAGGATAAAGGGATTTCTATATGGTGCATTATCAGGCATCGTTGAGCCGGCAGCAGCTCTTGTAACAATACTGCTTGCAGGTATTTTTACCCCTATTCTGCCTTATCTTCTTGCATTTTCAGCAGTAGCCATGCTGTATGTTGTGGTTGAGGAGCTGCTTCCGGAGGCTTCCGGAGGGGAGAAGGATGACATAACAACCATAGGCTTTGCATTAGGATTTATAGCAATGATGATACTGGATGTGGCGTTGGGATAACATTCTGTGTAAAAATATCTTGACTTAAACTTGACTTTAAGTGTTATTATAAGCAGAGAAAAATTATAATAAATAATCAAGGGAGAAGAAGATGGGACGAATATTTATAATATTAGTGGTGGCTATGGTGCCTATAGGATTATATATGTACTTCTTTATAAAAAGAATATTTGCCACATTTAATGCACCGGTGGAGAAAAAAAGCATAAAAATTTTAATTATTGCAGCATCGGTGTGCCTAGCGGCAATGTGTATAAATATATTCAGTGTTACGGCAATAATAGTTCTGCATATAGTTGTGGCAGCCATGGCAGTACAGTTTGTTAATTTTATAGTAAAGAAGATAGCAGGGGAGAAATACAATGCTCTGAATATATGGAAAAAACTGTATGGCAGCGGTATAATCCCCCTGCTTATATCTGCGGTGCTTCTTATATGGGGATATTTCAATATGATGAATGTTACGGAAACCGATTATACTATATATACGGATAAATCCATAAGGGAGGAGGGCTACAGAACGGCTCTTATAGCGGACATACATTTTGGAGTGTCAGTGGATATAGAGGAGCTTAGGCAAAAGTGTGATGAGATAAGCGGCAAAAATCTTGATATAGTAGTGCTTTGCGGAGATATAGTTGACGAGAATACCGGCAAGGAAGATATGGAAAAGGTTTTTGAAGCTCTTGGAGCAATAGAAAGCACGTACGGAACATATTTCGTGTATGGAAATCATGACAGGCAGCCTTACAGTGATAATAAGCTGTATACAGAGAGGGAGCTTGAGAATACTATAAGTCTGGCAGGAATAACAATATTGTCAGATGAGACATACACAATTAATAATGAATTTACCATTGTAGGAAGAGAGGATGCGTCAATAACGGGAGATTCCGGCAGGAAAACCATATCAGAACTTTTAGATAATGAAGATATGGACAATTTTATATTGGTTTTAGACCATAAACCCACGGAGTACAAGGAAAACAGTGAGGCGGGAAGTGACCTTATTTTGTCGGGACATACCCATGCGGGACAAATATGGCCTGCCAATATATTGTTTCAAATAATGAAATTTGATGATGCAGTATACGGATACACAAAAATTAATGATACACAGGCATTGGTAACATCAGGTTTTGCAGGATGGGGCTACCCTATAAAAACAAGTGCTCCCGCCGAATATGTTATTATAGATATAAAATCAAGATAGGCTATATTAAATTCAAGCCAAGAAATGACAGGGAAAACTTTTCTCCATGATATTTTTTAATATGCTTTAAGATAACTATGACGGATATTATAAAGCATGATATTTTAATGGAAGCAGCAGATGTAAACAGATATGTAAGAATAAAAAATACTGCAAATGTCAGTATTGAACGGAATAAGTGAGGCTTAACAACAAGCACAAGTGAAAATACAATATATGTGGCTGCCAAAAACAGCACAGGTCTTACATGAGGGAAAATACCCAAAAGGACGCCAAAAGAGACGGCAATAGCTTTGCCGCCTTTTTGTATGTCAAAAAACGGTGCTGCGTGTCCAAGCACCGGTGCTATCATTACAGGTATAAAGAAAAAAGATGTTATATCTGTGTACCTTGATGCAACATATACGGGAACCAGCCCCTTTAAAAGTTCCATAATAAGTACGGCGGTGCCTGTGAAAAAGCCTCCTGCCTTATATGCATTGGCAGTGCCGGGATTTCCGTCACTGCTTGCTGTAAGTACATTTTTATTACAGAAGATAAGGGGAATCCAGTAGGCATATAATATACTTCCTGATACAAAGCCTATTATTGTAAAAATAAGATAAGCAAACATTATGCTTAAGCCTCCTTACTTATAATATCTTCGCAAAATTTTATAATATTTGCGGCAGCATCTTTTTTTGCTTCCTGTGCCTGTCTTTCAATCATGGAATTTTTTAAATTTTCATTTTTAACAAGTGATATTCCAAGGCGTATCTGCTGCAGTATATGCTTGGAGGTAAAGGAAAGTCCCCGTTTGCTGAAAAATATCCTGTTTTTGCTTTCACAGCCCGGAATAGGTGATGTGTGTACTATAGGAATATTTTTCACAAGTGCTTCCGTGGAGGTAAGTCCTCCCGGTTTGGTAAATATAACATCACAGGAATCCATATACTCTGATACATGATTGGTGTAGCCTATAATGTGTACATTTGTGTTATTTTTAAACTGCTTACATAAGACGGAATATATTTTCTTGTTATTACCGCATATAATTACAATATTTTCCCCGTTTTTACACTGCTTTGCAAGGGCTGCGGAAAAAATAACAAGTTTTCCAAACCCCATGCTTCCGTTCATAATTAAATAGACAGGAACATCCTTTGGCAGTCTGCACTTAATACGGGCCTCATTCTTTGGAAGCTTTGATAAAAATGCTTGCTTTACAGGTATGCCGTAAGGCAGCAGTTTATCTTCCGGAACGCCTCTTTTTATATATTCATAAGCCAAATCCTTATGAGGTATCACGTAGTAATCACAGTCCGTTTCCTCCCAAAACGGAATACATGTATAATCGGTACCTATGGCTATTGTCTTTGCAGTTATCATATTGTGACGCTTCATATATGTTATTGTTTCAGCCGGATATAAATGGGGCATTATCACTATGTCAATATTATTTTCATCTATGTATTTCTTTAAGGGACCTGCAAGAAGTGAGTTGGCTCCGTATACGGGAGATTTCACATATCTGTTGCTTATAAGCATACCAAGCTTATATACAAGTCCGAAAAGAATAGGTGCGTGCTTAACGATATTTACATATGCACCACCAACTATATTAGAAGTGCGTTTTCCCTTTAGCATCATAACATCCATAAAGGTTACGGAATGCCCTCTGGAGATAGCCGCTTCTTCTACAGCATGACCGGCTGCGTTGTGTCCCTCACCTGTGTTACAGGATAAAATTAAAATATTCATGTAGCTATTTTAATACAAATATGGAATAAAAACAATAATCTTAAACATACTTTCTAAATAATTTATAATTGGCAGCCTGAATTTCCATAAATTAAAAATACCCAAACTCAAGAATCGGCAGATATTGTTTTTAGAAAAGGTGTATGATAATATGATAAAAGTATACATGTAAATTTGGTTAGAGTGCTGTTTGTGCAGGAGCGTCACAAATAAGCATTGAGGGTTTAATAAACGCTCCGGAATGGAGAATCAGAATGGCGGAAAATACATGGGCATCAGATATGATTAAAAAAGCAATAAGGGAAACGGCAGAAAGGTTTAATAACAGCAGTATTGAAACGGCAGAGGATATGATACCTCATATGAGGACAAGAATGGGGGAGAAAAAATATCCTTTAAAATATATGGAAAATATACAGTATGATAACAGAGAAGATGCCAGAATGGATATATATTATCCTGATACGGGAGAAGGTCCGTTTCCTGTGTTTATAGAGGTTCACGGAGGTGCATGGTATTTCGGTCAGAAAAGCTCCATAGAGTTTGCACCGTTTTTAAGAGGACTAAAAAGAGGATATGTGTGTATTTCTTTGGGGTATACCCTCTCACCTAAGGCAGTTTATCCACAGGCAGTCACAGAGATAAAAAAGGCAATAGGATACATAAAGAAAAACAGTGCTTATCTTAATATTAATCCTGATAAAATAGCACTTTGGGGAGGCTCGGCAGGAGCACATCTTGCATCATTGGCAGCTTTAAGCCATGATACGGGATATCTGGAAAGGGAGTCAGGGGGCTGTGACAGTTCCGTAAATGTACTTGTTTTATGGTATGGCTGTTATAATTATTATCTTGGCAAAAGGCTTGACAGGTGGGTATATGAAAATTTTTTCGGAAAAAGAAACCTTAGTGAAGCAAGTAATGAAATATTACTGTCCAATCCTGGCTGCCATGTGACAAAGAAAGCACCGTATACCCTGCTGCAGCATGGATTATCAGATACGGTTGTGCCATACAGTCAGTCTGTATACCTTTATGATATTATAAAAAATATAGCCGGGGAGGAAAGATGTACTCTTGAGCTTATGGAAAAATGTGACCATGCAGATATAAAAATGTTTGCGGAAGGTAATATAAGCAGGGTATTTGATTATATTGACCAAAATATAAGCAGGCATAAAACGCTCCGGAATGGAGGTTAGTATGAGTAAATGCAGTATATGTCCCAGAAACTGTAATGCAGACAGAATCAACGGGGAAAAAGGAGTGTGCGGTGTATGTGGGGAAGGAATATACGTATCAAGAGCTGCACTGCATATGTGGGAGGAGCCTTGCATATCCGGAAGGTCAGGCTCAGGTACTATATTTTTTTCCGGGTGCAATTTAAAGTGTGTATATTGTCAGAATAACAGTATATCAAGGGGAATCTGTGGAAAGGAAGTATCCGTGGACAGGCTTTCGGATATATGCATGGAGCTTGAGAAAAAGGGAGCAAATAATATAAACCTTGTGACTCCAACACATTATGCACTTCATATAAGAGATACAATCGTAAAAGCAAGGGAAAAAGGGCTTAAAATTCCCATTGTGTATAACAGCAGCGGATATGAAAGCTGTAAAACTTTAAATATGTTAAATGGTCTTATAGATATTTTCCTTGTGGATTTTAAATATATAAGGGAAGAAACGGCACGAAGGTATTCAAAAGCAAAGGATTACCCAAAGGCAGCAAAGGATGCCATAAGCTGTATGGTGAAGCAGACAGGAAGCTGTAGATTTAATAATGAAGGTCTTATGAGGAAAGGGGTTATAGTAAGACATCTGCTCCTTCCCGGGCATGTTGCTGAGGGAAAAGAAATAATAAAATATCTTTATGACACATATGGAAATAATATATATGTTAGTATTATGAATCAGTATACTCCCGTGTCAGGCATGGATGAATATCCTGAGATAAACAGAAAAGTTACAAAGAGAGAATATGACAGGCTTGTAAATTATGCCATAGAGCTTGGAATACAAAATGCATATATACAGGAGGGGGATACGGCAGCGGAAAGCTTTATCCCTAGCTTTGACTGTGAGGGTGTGTAATGACTTTTATGTTTTTTTGAGCCCATATTTTAAGTGCTGCAGCATTTGTGGATATTTTATCAAGGGAATCAAGAATAGAATTAAACTCCTCCCACTCTGTTTCATCTATGACACCGTCTTCGGAAATAGCTATAAGTGAGGCTCTTATATCGTCAATATCCTTAAGAGAGCCTAAGACCTTCAGGGCAAGCCTGTCAAAATCATCGATTACAACCTCTCTTACGGTAAGACGTCCTATGGGGCATTCCTTGGCACAGTATGAATTGCAAAGCTCAGGGCAGTTATATGCCTTTGACATGGCAAGAACCTCCTCAGGATATGGATTTATCTTTCCAAGCTCTATACGTGCAAGGCGTGTTCTGTCCATTCCCATGATTTCGGAGGCCTTTTCTCTGCTTTCAAAGTCATTGTTTTTTTCTCCTGCCTCATACCTTGCCATACAATACATATTTCCTGCTGCCTTTGTAGCTTTCTTTCCCATTTCAAATAGCTCCTTTTCCGTTTATAAATAGAATTTTATCATATTATAATGAAAAAACAATATTAAAATAAATTTAGTTTTACCATTTCTGATTTATAGCGGCAAAAGCGTGTGCCGTACCTTTTTCCACACTGAAAATTTAATTTATGGAAAATAAAGTTAATAATATGTCATAAATTTATATATAAAAAAATTATAAATTATTATATAATAAGTTTGACAAAATAATTTAATTGTAATATAAACTAGTTGTATGCATAAATGTGTTTATATGTAGGAAGAATGGAGGAACAATATGAAATTAAAAAAACTGGCTGCTATTTTTATGACAGCTGTAATGACAACAGCAATGCTTACGGCATGCGGCAGTGATGATGACAATGAGAAACAGGAACAAACAGGCTCATTTAAAACTTCCATTGAGGAAGGAATGAACATAGGCAGCTGCACTTATGAAGGAAAGATTAGTTTTTCCGTTGAGGGAGAGTCATTTTCAGGACAGTTAGATGACGATTTAAAATCCATATTAGGTATAGAGGACAATGCATTAGAGCTGGCGATTACGTTAAAGGGAAATGCAGATAAGGAAAACGGCAATGGAGACACTACTATGGGTATTTCCATTAATGATGCGGTAAATACTGATATATTTGAGCTTATATTAGTAGATGATACAGCATACATAGGAGTTGAAACATTGGTTCAGGGCGTTGCGGATATGGCAGAGCAGCTTACAGGAGAAGATGTTTCACAGATGTTTGAAAGCTCACTTCCGGAGGGAGCATATCTTAAGGTTACTAAAGATATGCTTCAGGATATTTTAAATCTGACAGAGATTGAAATAAACGGAAATACATCATTGGATTTATTTGAATATAATATTTCAAGTGAAGAGCAGGAAAAGGCAGAGGAGCTTATTGAGTATTTTGCAGATATACTTGACAAGGGAATCAAGAAGGGAGCAAAATCTGCATATTCAAATGACGGAGATACTTATAAGCTCACTATTAACAATGACAATATAAACGGTATTGTTGAAGGACTTGCAGATGTTGTTGCAGCAAGAAGTGATGATATAAGCAAAAAGCTTTCAGATATATTGGGAACAGAGGTTGTTGACGGTGATACATTAAAATCTTCAGCAGGGCTGTTAAAGTCATATGATGTAAATTCAATGCTTGGTGATGTAGACTTTGAGATTGTTATTACAACAATGTATAAAGATGATGTATGGGAGTTAGGCTTTACGGCATCAGTTAAGGAAGGTACAGACCAATTAGGCGTGGGCTTTGAATACAAAGCAGTAAAGGCAGATGATTTAGATATAAAGGCTCCTACAGACCTGATTTCCGAAGAAGACACGGAAGCCATTATGAATATGATAACACAGAACATAGACGCCCTTGAGGAAGGAAATACAGATTACGACAGTATATATGATGATTATGATGACAGCCTGTATGATGATGCAGACGATTATGATGACAGTCTGTATGATGATGTGTATAATGATAATACATCAGACGAATACACATACAGCAGTATAGATGAGTATGTAAGCTCCGAAGAATTCCAGTCTGCCATAGAAAGCCTTATGTCATCATTGGAAAGTCAGGGCATGAAAATGGATATAACAGGTGAAGACAACAAGCTGATTTATACCTATACCTACACAACAATTACTGTAGATGATGATACAAGGGAGACTATGGTAGAATCTCTTGAAAGCGGATTAGCTTCACAATCCTCACAATTTACGTCACTTGCAGCATCTCTTTCAGATATAGTGGATGTTAAAGACCCTGTGGTACAGATTAAGTATATTGACGCGGAGGGAACGCTTATTTACGAAGCAGAGTTTACTGCTGAATAAAATTTCCGGTAAGCAGAAAGGTAAATTAACAAATACAGATTTAATTAAGCAGAATTAGAAGATAGCCGGTATTTTCTAATTCTGCTTTTTATTTAAGGAAATAATAAATCCATAACAGAGTGTTTGACTGTAAAAAAATAACCCACCGGTTGCAGCCGGTGGGTCAAAGGGGGAGTTATGAAAATATGAAAAAATTTATTATCAATAGCTTAATTGCTTTTGATGAGTATATAGTAAACAAAAAATGTGGCTAAATTGTGTTTTCTAAATGAAGTATTTATAAATTAAAAATTATAATAATATTAATTGTAAGCATGGTATGGTATGTGCTTTTGGCAGTATAAATTAAAAATCGGGAGGCTAAAATAATAAAACACTTTACAAAACATACGTTCTGTGATATAGTGGCATTAAGAACGTTTGTTCACAAATGCGTTATGGAATAAGAGGTGATAACAATGGAATTAAATGGAACAGATACAGATAAAAGTACAGAGCATATGACAGTGGATGCATGCAGGGAAGGGAAGCCTGTATCCGGTACTATACTTGCAGAAAATATCAGCATGGAGGAAAAGCTTAGAATATTAAGTGACGCGGCAAAGTATGATGTGGCGTGTACATCAAGCGGAGTTGACAGAAAAGGAAACGGAAAAACCATGGGAAGTACAGTGGGCTGCGGCATATGTCATTCCTTTACTCCCGACGGCAGATGTGTTTCTCTTTTGAAGATACTTTTTACAAATGAATGTATATTTGACTGTAAATATTGTATTAACAGGTCATCTAATGATGTTCCAAGGGCAACGTTTACACCTGATGAGATTTGCAGACTTACAATAGAATTTTACAGGAGAAATTATATAGAGGGATTGTTTTTAAGCTCAGGTATACTTAGAAGCCCCAATTATACAATGGAGCTTATGTATGAAACAATATATAAGCTTAGAAAGGAGTGGAGATTTAACGGATATGTCCATGTAAAGGCAATACCGGGTGCCGATTCCATTCTGGTTGAAAACATAGGGTATCTGGCAGACCGTATGAGTGTTAATCTGGAATTTCCCACAGCAGACGGATTAAAAAAGCTTGCACCCCACAAAAACAGAAAAAATATACTGACTCCAATGAAGGAAATACAGACAGGTATAGAAAATAACAGACATATGAATGGTATAGACAATAAATATACCCGTATGGAGATAGATGATGCAAAATATCTTGAGGAGAGCAGGAACATACTGGAGGACAGGCTGGGGCTTAATAAATATACTCTGAATGGTCCGGAGTCCCATATTCCCCATAATGAAGTGAATATAGGAAAAAAAACATCACTTACAGGGGGATATGTGGGAACAAAAAGCAGATATTTTGTTCCGGCAGGTCAGAGTACACAGATGATAGTAGGAGCCACAGATGAGAGTGATTATCATATTATAAATGTTACGGAAGCATTGTATGATAATTATGATTTAAAAAGAGTGTTCTATTCGGCATTTATTAATGTAAATAATGATGCGGATTTGCCGTCAACAGTAAACGGTGCTGGGCTGTTAAGAGAACACAGATTATATCAGGCAGACTGGCTGTTAAGATTTTATGGCTTTAAGGCAAAAGAACTGCTATCGGAGGACAACCCTTATTTTAATGATAAGATAGATCCTAAATGTGATTGGGCAGTGAGACATTTGGAGCACTTTCCGGTGGAGATAAATAAAGCCGACTATTATACCCTGTTGAGAGTCCCGGGAATAGGCGTTAAAAGTGCCAAGAGGATAATTGCCGCAAGACGGCACGGCAGTTTAACCTTTGATGATATAAAAAAGATGGGAGTGGTATTAAAAAGGGCACTTTATTTTATTACCTGCAAAGGAAGAATGATGTATCAGACAAAGCTTGAGGAGAAATATATAACAAATCACCTTATATATAATGAGCCTCCTCATAGTATGCTTGCAGGTGGAAGCAGTGTAACATATACCCAAATGAATATTAGTGACTTTATATCTTGTGAGGACTGGTGAGAAAAATAAGCTTGATACCTTATTTTTCACAAGCTATGCACAACTTGGCTTTGGCTGTTTTGTTACGCTCCGGAATGGAGGTTAGTATGGAAGAAAAATTAGTTTTACTGTGTGATGGTACTATAGATGGAATATTGACTGCGGTTTATGAAGGCTTTGTAATAAAAAATCAAAGGTTCGGCATGGAGAGCAGAGAATATAGGGATAATATAGATATTTGTGTATCATGTAATTACAACAGCTATATGTTTGCTGAGTATATAGATATACCAAAGGACTATGACAAATCTCTTAAAACCGCAGCAGCCATAAGAAAGAAAATAGGTGAGGAGGCATATAATATGGTCATAAAAGCACTTTGTCACTATGACGAGGAAAGAGCATCATTAGTATTTGGTTTTCTGGTGAGAGGCTTTAAGCTGGGTAAGGGTGTAGTAAATATGCTGGGAGATAAGTATGTTATGAAGGTTATGGAGCTTTCACGAAAGGCAGGAAATGAGGCATACAGGTTTATAGAGCATATAAGATTTAAGGATATGGGAGAAGCATTATACAGTGTCATAGAGCCTAAGTGCAGAGTAATACCTTTAATAGGAGCTCATTTTGATGAAAGATATCCAAATGAAAACTGGATAATATATGATAAGACAAACAGGGAGGCGGCATTGCATAAGTGCTTTCAGCCTTGGATAATAGTGTCAGGGGATGCCTTTGACCGCAGTAGTGCCTTTTATGATAATATATCAGGGAGAAATTCCCGGAATTTACAGTGTTATGAAGAGGATAATTATGAGGAGCTATGGAAGACCTTTCTTGATTCTCTTTATATAAAAGAAAGAAAAAATGAAAGGTGTCAGAATAATCTTTTGCCTAAATGGTACAGAAAGAATATGACAGAATTTATGTAAAAATATGTAAAAAAGCAGAAGTCCCGTAAACCGTAGTGGAGGACTTCTGCCTTAGGAATTACTTTTAAATTTGGGTGCTGTTATTGCCGTTATTATTTTGGCTGTTATAGTTATTGTAGTTATTGTAGTCTGTGTAAGGCGGAACATTATAATACATATTTTGAGAGCTCTGACGTTTTTTTCTGCCTTTTATTATTATAAGAATAATTGTAAGAATTATGGCAATTAAGGTAATGACTATTGCTCCTATTAGGATGCATACGGTAACAATCAGATATGTATCTGCCTTTTTCAGTGATTCATATGCAAGCTCTATATAAGACGTACTGTTCTCAAATATTTTTCTTACAATAAACAGTATCCACATTAAGACTGAAAGAATCCAGCATATAATGTCTGCTGCCGGAAGCAGCAAACCGGCCTTTTTGCCTTTCTTCTGCCTTTTGCTTTCAGCAGGAGTGGTGTTGGCAGTGTGGTTAATATTTACAGCATTGCTTTTTTTCTTTTTCCTTCGAGTCATAAGCAGAGTAATTGTTATTCCTGCCACGGATAATAAAAGACCTATTCCTAAAGGAATAAAAGGATTATAATTACTGCTGTCTGTTGAAAGAATGTTGGCAGTTTTCTTTGTTACGGTTGCTGTAAGAGAAGTACTGCTGTCACCTGAGGAGGCCGTAAGGACAATGGAATTTTTTCCATCCTTAAGCTCATACACATATGAAAATACACCGTTATCTATATTAACATCTTCATCATTTACAGTCAGTGATGAGCCGCTTGTTGTTCCTGCGATAATAATAGTATCATTTGATGTAGTTACGCCATCTAATTCCTTAATAAGCTCAAGAGTAGGTGCAGTATTGCTGATATTAGCCATTCTGTTATATATATGAGTGTAGCCATTACTGTCAATATAGGAAATCTCTATAGTATTTCTTGTTTCCGGAAGAGTAAGTGATTTGCTTCCGTCACCGTCAAGGGTGTATGTTTGGGCGTCGCCGTTTATATTAAAGGTAACTTCCGTGTCATTGGCATTTTTATATTGGAATGACCATATTTCAGAACCGGTTTTTCCGCTTTCAGGTATGATAAGAGATATGGAATTGCTGTCATCTAAAGGAATGTCAAATGACTTAAAGCCGGATGATATCCCATTATTATTTTTAACGCTTATTTTTAATGACAGAGTCTTTGAATCCTCCTCATAAGTAAAAAAGCCTGTTGTTCCCTCTGATACAGGATATTCCTGTGAACTTATCTGCTCATTGTCTATGTAATATTCCACAAATACACTGTCTGTATCATATCCTATATAATTGCCCCAATCAGCCGTCACAGACCTGGTATCATGTGATATGGTAATATCTGCGTCGTCTATTGAATCAGGAGTTTCGGGATTTGTGTAATCAAAGCTGCTGCTGTAGCTGTAATCAAATACTTCAGAGCCGTTTTGGCTGTATGATACATACAGCAGTAAGTAATATTCACTGTAAGTGCTGACACTGTCAAGGGATATGTCCTCGGCAATAGTTTCACCTACGGTTCCCGTTCCTGTGGCCAGTGTTTTTCCGGTGAGGGATTGTGTATCTGTTGTAATCATAACAGAGTAGGAGTAGGTTTCAGCTTTTGAGCCTGTCACACTAAAGGTTACCGGAATTTTACCGTCTGCTATATCCCCTTTATTAAATGAGGTTATCCAAAATGAAGAATCTTGGATTCCCGCGTGAATTGTTATGCTTTCATTGGAGCCTTTATCATATTTAATTTTCCATTGTCCAGCCTCAGCATTGCCTATAAATATGATTGTTGAGGAAGAACCGCTAAATACAGTAATATTTTCAGTGTCCGTATCCTTTGTTATCTCAGAACCTGAGGGAGATATAAGCTTAAAGGATATATCATTATGCTCGTATTGAATAAAAACGGCTATATCCTGGGTTGTATCATTGTTAAATAAATCAGCTTCCGTTTCCGCACCGGATACAGTCATAAGCAGTGACATTACGGTAATTATTGATATAAGAAAGACTGATGTATATTTTTTTAATTTTTCCATATAAATCTCCATTCCAGAGCGTTTATGTCACAGGGTTTTTATTATGGCTTATTTGTGACGCTCCGGCACCAATAAGCCAGAGCCATTATTTGCATGGCTTGTGAAATGTAAGCTTCTTAAATTAGTAAAGGGTTACGGCAGGAAACCAGTCGCCCTTTGTAAAAGTTACCCTTACTCCGGCGTCATTGCCGCTTGAGTAATTATCACCTTTTACAAGTATGGTAAACTGGGAAGCGTTGTTATGTATGCCTATTAAGAAGTTTCCTTCAAGGTCACCGGTAAATTGTTTGAAAAGCTTTAATTTGTAATTTACCTTTCCATTGCTCATAACACCTGCAAACATATTGTTTATATCTATTTGTGCAAAACCGCTTACGTTAAATTTAAGATTATTGCCAAAATCAAGATTTAGGCTGTTTGAGGTTTTTATGTGAATACCTGCTGCCTCTGAATCAATGCCCAAAAGATAATTCTTATAATTGTAATTACCTAAATCAACTTCCAACTGTCCAAGGTTTGCAACTTCAAAAAGCTTTGCCGTAGTGTCAAGAGATATATTAAAGTTGCTTATTCTAAGGCTAAGCTTTGTATCATCAAAGGATAGAATAGTAATATCAAGTATATCGCCAAGCAGGGAATCAAGCCCTGGTATAATTTGATTAAGCTTAAAGAAGTTTACGTCGCATTGTCCATACCATGTGGCACCTAAAAGTCTGGCACTAAAGGAGGAATCCTGAGTTTCTGAGGACAATCCCTCAACTCCGGCGTTGAAATCTGCCAGTGATACAGGCGGTGAGGCAATAATAGGAACATCTATGTCGGCACCAAGCTCAAGGGAGTCGAAATTACCGCCTTTAATTCCTATTCCGAAGCCGAATTTAACTCCATCGGAATCCTTGAAAACAGATATTCCTTTAATGCCTACAGACATTTCAAGACCGTAATCGTTTTTTGCGGTATCTATGTTAAGAGTAAATGAAGCTGTTTCAAGTTTTGCAGGTCCAAGCTTTAAGTTTCCGATACTTGCATCAGACTCAAGCTTATAAATAATTCCTGCCTTGTCCTTTGTAAGAACTACAGACTTTTCCTCTCCTGTAGCGGATATTGGTGATTCAACATAGTCAAGCAGATTATTTAAGAGAGGAAAGTCAAAGGATACATTCTTCAGCGTCATTTTAATGTAATCTGAATGAAGCTCCATATATGGGTCATATATGGCAAGAGGACCATAGTATGATTTGCCATGTATATAGCACTTATCATATGTATCACCGGAGCTATATAGGGTAACATTTGTCATGGCAGGTATATATAGGGTATTGTCAAAAAATGTTCCCAAAAGTCCCGGAAGAGTGTCGTTATATACTATGTAAGAGCCGCTGTACTCGCTTAACACAATAGTATTGCCGCTTAAGCTTCCTGTAAGCGTGACATCACCGTTAAAATGGAGATAATTATTCATTGTCACATTGCCCTTAAGATACGTAGTATTTCCTTCAGTTGATATTGACATTGCAGTAAAGGTGTATTCTCCAAAGGATATTGAAGATGAAGCCCCCGGTTTAAGTATGGATAATCCCTTTAAGGAATATTTCCCTCCGTTTATGTTTACCGTCACATTATATGTTCCGTAAGAAGTATTTGATGGAATAGTGACAGTCAGTTTCTTATCATTTGTCACAGTGCAGGAAAGATTAGAGTATTCCTTATCACCTGATATTGAAACAGCTATGCCGTCCGCCTTATCAAAGCCGGAACCAAGAATGGTAAATGAAGCAGGCTCTGAAGCTCCCTTTATTATGGTGCTTATGCCAAGACGTGATACCGATATGCCGTCGGGATTATCACTTAATCCGTTTTCATCATCAGACTCCAAGTCATCTTCATAGTTTAATGAATATTCACGTTTTCCTATATAACCATCCGCCGTATTTTCAATGGTAAGAACTCTGTTATGGGAAGTAACAGTATCTTTTGCCTTATATGTGACAAGGTATACGTTGTCAAGCTGATTATGAATAAAAGAATATAATTCTTCAAGCTGAACACTGTCACTGCTGTATATAAAGCTTCCCATTCCGGCATCGGCAACACTGCTAAGATAGTCTGCACTTACATCACCTAAGCCTATAGTATAAAGAATAACATTATTATCGATGCATTTTTGTCTAAGCTGGTTTAACAATGACTGAGAGGAATATGAGCTGTCCTGACCGTCAGTCATAACAATGAAAACATTAAAGGAGTTGTCCTTTGATGAAATGCCGGAAAATCCTGCATCAATTCCTGCCCCCATGTTGGTGCCTCCAAAAGAGTTAAAAGCATCTGCAGCACTGAGCAGTGTGTCAGTGTCATTTGTCAGCCCGGTGTTTATAATAACAGAGCTGTCAAATGTGATTATTCCAATTTCTTCCTTACTGCCTTTTGTATTAACAAATTTTTCCACGGCTGCTTTGAGTGAATCAATATTCCCCTCCATACTGCCGGAATTATCACATATAAGATAAATCTGTGCAAGGTCATACTGAACTCTTTCAATTGTGTAATCTTCTATAACCATACCGCAATCTGTTAAGATAAGATTATCCTTGTCTGTAAGATTAGTTCCGCTTGTGGAAACATATGCCTTGATTTCCGGAAAATCCTCTGTATTTACAATGCCGATATTAATCATGGCACGTTTTTGGTTTACATATGAATTGCTGGTGTTTAGGTATGATTCAGGTACGGTTATGGTATTGTCATCGAGAGGAAGTGAAGCTTTATATGCATCCTCCAGATAGTCATTAAGATTTGTAATATTATCTGTGGATGATGAGTTATCTATTATGCTGCTAATTTCCTCAAGGGCAGTTTTAAGTCTATCATTATCACTTTCATTTATATGATTTAATGCCTCCTCAAGACTCAGGGCGGCTGCCTCCTTGTCCAAAAGCTCACTGTTTATGCCGGAATCCTGAATATACATATCTGCCTGATTTGCGGAATCAGCACTTTCAGGAGTAAGCCTGTTTTCAAGCTCAGACAGTACAGGCTGATTATTTTTGATTTCTGCCGATTCTACAAAGTCCTTTAGGGAATCAATTTCAGCATTTGTATAATCTTCTCTGTCTAAATCATTAAAAATTTTCTTACATCTTTTTATTACGTTAGAATAGTCTGACGAATCACAGAAGTCTGATGGAAAATCTCTGTCTGTTATCTTTCCGGAGATGTACAGGTTAGCAATAGCTGCAATAGCAGTATTGTCATTAGAATCTATGCCGTACTCAATAAGAGAATCGTATTCTTCTGTAGTTACAAGTCCGAGAATATATGCATCACGTACTTCCGGAAGAGTAAAAATTTCATCGTCATTTATATAGGCAGCATGAAGAAGTCTTGTAAGCTTTTTAATTTCTATTATGTAAGATGATGAATCATCAGATGAGCCGGTCATTTGGCTGTATATTTCATTGATTTTTGCAGCATTGTTTACTGCAGACTGCAAAACCGTTCCTGAGGAATCGTCACGGCTGTATTCATCAATATCTTCCTGAAGGCTGTTAAGGACGTTTTCCTTAAGCTGCTGTTCACTGCTCAGTGCAGATGAAATGTCACTGTCTGAGATTTGGCTGTATCCGTAGTCGGCAGGATTGACGCCTGCATTTTCAAGCTCTGCATACATAGCTTGTGATGCCAGGAGTGCTCCTGATGATATGAAGCTGTCATTGACGGCGCTTTCCACAAAGTCCTTTTCAAAGCCGCTTAATCCTGTGTTGCTTTTTTCCATATACACAGAGAGGGTTTTAGCCATTATCTTTGCACGTTCCATATCTCCCTGCAATATACTAAGTCTCATATAAGACAGAAGTCCCTCATATGTATCACCTGCCGATTTGTAAAGGGTATTTAAATAACCCTCTGCTTTGTCCGTGTTACCTGAAACCATATTTATATTGGCAAGATAATTAAGACGAAGGGGTGACATTGATGTTTGTTTATTGCTGTCTGAGGGTATAAAAAGACAGGCAATAATGGCGATACATGAAAAAAGCAGTGAAATCACTGGAAATAAATATATTCTTTTCTTTATCATATAGATAACGGAAAAAATTATGAGAGGTGAAAGACCTGCTAATAAAAGTAAGCTATTCATTCCATAAATCCTCCTTTGGTAAAATCAGTTTATGCAGTATAAGGGTATATATAGCACTAACTACTATTAAACATATCACAAAAGGGATATAAAATCCAGCTAAAAAAAGAAGTATACAGGGTGCCTGCAATGACTTAATGCACAAAAAATAAAAAAATTAAATTTACAAATTGACTTTGGAAAACAGTAGAGTTACAATACCACGCAAGGGAAAGAAAAAAATACATTTATGGAAAGGATGTGATATTACGGGTAATCTGGCAGAGGAGCTTATGGAGGAACTGGAATGTGAAACCGTTTTTACAATTCCCATATTTGGAGGAATTGAGATTTCCGAGTCTACCGTAGTGACATGGATTATTATGGCAGTGCTGACATTGGTCTGCATCATACTGGTAAGAAATCTTAAGATTGAAAATCCGGGAAGAAAGCAGATTGCACTGGAAGCCATTGTAGGCGGTATACATAAGTTTTTATACGGCTTGGTAGGTGAACACGGAAAAAGGTATATTCCATATCTTATGACTGTGATAATTTATCTGGGCATTTCCAACCTTATAGGCTATTTCGGCTTTAAGCCGCCGACAAAGGATTTAAACGTAACACTGGGACTATCAATTATGAGCATTCTCATTATAGAGTATGCCGGCATACACAGGAAGGGTGTAAAGGGCTGGTTAAAGAGCTTTGCACAGCCTATTCCAATTATATTACCGATTAATATATTGGAATTATTTATAAAGCCGTTATCTTTATGTATGCGACTTTTTGGCAATGTACTGGGTGCATTTGTCATTATGGAATTAATTAAGATAGTTATTCCAATAGGGGTGCCTGTTCCCTTTAGTCTTTACTTTGACTTGTTTGACGGACTTATACAGGCATACGTATTTGTTTTCCTTACTTCACTGTTTATAGAAGAAGCAATGGAATAGTATTAAGATAAAATTAACTTTTAGAAAGAAAATGGAGGATAAAATCATGACATTATTAGCAATAGCAGCAGGTATAGCAGTATTAACAGGTATTGGAGCAGGTGTAGGCATAGGAATTGCAACAGCAAAATCAGCAGACGCAATAGCAAGACAGCCGGAAGCATCAGATAAAATAAGAACATCACTTCTGTTAGGCTGTGCACTGGCAGAGGCAACGGCTATCTATGGCTTTGTTATTGCATTATTACTTGTATTAAAGCTGTAATCATTAAGGATGGAGCAAAATGTTTTCGGCTTTAAGTTAAAATGCCGGGCAGGAGGAACAAGATATGCTTAAAATAGATTGGAATCTTTTATTTACTATTATAAATCTTGTTATTTTGTATGCGTTAATGAGAAAGTTCCTGTATAAGCCTGTTATGAGTATAATGGAAAAAAGGCAGGAAATGATAGACAATCAGTTTAAAAGTGCAAAAGAGGCTGAAGACAAGGCAAATCTTCTCAGAGATAAGTGGGAGGAAAGCATGGCAGGAATCGAAGCAGAAAAATCACGTATTTTGGATAGTGCCAATGAGAGGGCAAAGGCAGAGTACGAGGAGATAATTGCAAATGCAAACAATCAGGCTTCCTATATTATCGATAATGCAAACAAGAAGATTGCGGCAGACAAGGAAAAGACTTTAAGAGAGATTGAAGGTCAGATTGCAGGGATAGCAATGCTTGCTGCTGCGAAGATAGTAAATGACAAGAGCAGGGAATTAGATAACAGCCCTATTTATGATGAATTTTTGGCAGGCAGCGGGAAAAGCGAGAAGAATTAAAGGAGTTTAAATATATGACTCAATTATCAAAAAATTATGGAAGAGTTTTATATGAATTAGGCATTTCTCCCGAAGCAGTAAAAGAAGCCATGGAGCTTATACATTGTGAGGAGCTTATGGAAGCACTTAAAAATCCCACAGTGTCAAAAAAGGCAAAGCATAATATAGTAGACAGAGTGTTTCCGGAGGAAATGCATAATTTTATGAAGCTGCTTTGCGATTACGGCAGCGTAAGTTATATAGAAGAAATACTTGATGCATATGACGCTTACGTTAATGAACAAAAGGGAATCATTACGGCAAGCCTTATCTGCGTTACACCTCCTGAAAAGGAGCAAAAGGAAAAAATAGAGAGCTTTTTAATGAGTGAATACGGGAAGTCAGGCGTCAGACTTAATATAGTGACAGATGAAAGTCTTATTGGAGGCTTTGTCTTAAGGGTAAATGATATTGAGTATGACTGGAGCCTTAAAGGGCGTATATCACAGTTGACCGGTCACTTAAAAAATATTTAGCAGATGGAAGGTGAATAAGGTGAGTGCCATTAATTCAGAAGAAATTATATCTATTCTGAAAACGGAAATAGAAAATTACCAGATGCATACACAGGCAAATGAGGTTGGCTCCGTTATATGGGTAGGTGATGGTATAGTTACCGTATATGGAATTGACCATGCTATGTATGGTGAAATAGTAATATTTGAAAATGGTGTCAAAGGAATGGTTCAGGACATCAGAAGAAATGAGATAGGCTGTATACTTTTCGGTAAGGATACAGGCATCAGAGAAGGCACAAAGGTAACGCGTACGGGGAAGAAGGCAGGCATACCTGTAGGCAGTGCTTATGTGGGAAGAATAATAGATGCACTTGGTGCACCTATAGACGGCAAAGGAGATATACCTGCCGAGGATTATCGCCCAATAGAAAATGATGCACCGGGCATTATAGACAGAAAGTCAGTTAATCAACCTATGGAGACAGGTATACTTGCCATTGATTCAATGTTTCCTATAGGAAGGGGACAGAGAGAGCTTATAATAGGTGACAGGCAGACGGGAAAGACATCAATAGCTACAGATACAATTATTAATCAGAAGGGCAAGGATGTTATATGTATATATGTTGCAATAGGACAGAAGGCATCAACTGTGGCAAAGATAGTAAACACTCTGTCAAAGCATGGTGCTATGGATTACACTATTATAGTATCGGCTACAGCAAGTGATCCGGCTCCTTTGCAGTATATAGCACCATATTCGGGAACTGCCCTTGCTGAGCATTTTATGTATCAGGGAAAAGATGTTCTTATAGTATATGATGATTTAAGCAAGCACGCAGTGGCATACCGTGCATTATCACTGCTGCTGGAGCGTTCTCCCGGACGTGAGGCTTATCCCGGAGATGTATTTTATCTTCATTCAAGGCTTCTTGAAAGGTCAAGCCGTTTAAGTGATGAAAAAGGGGGAGGTTCCATTACCGCACTTCCCATTATAGAGACACAGGCAGGAGATGTATCGGCATATATACCTACCAATGTTATATCCATAACTGACGGACAGATATTCCTTGAGAGCGATTTGTTTTTCTCAGGTATGAGACCGGCTGTTAATGTAGGACTGTCAGTATCCCGTGTAGGTGGTGCTGCACAGACAAAGGCAATGAAAAAGGCAGCGGGAAGTATAAGAATTGATTTGGCACAATACCGTGAGATGGAGGTGTTTACCCAGTTCAGTTCAGACCTTGATGAGGGTACTAAGGAGCAGCTTCAGTATGGAAAAGGACTTATGGAGCTTTTAAAGCAGCCTCTTTGTAATCCTTTAAGCCTTCATGAGCAGGTTATTACACTTGTTCTTGCCACAAATAAGGTATTTTTAAATGTGGATGTTAAGAAGCTTAAAGGCGTTCAGGGAAGCCTGCTGAAATATTTTGAGGAAAATCATAAGGATATAGTAGATGAAATAGAAAACACAAAGGCGTTAAGTGATGAATTAAAGACAAGGATAATAGAGGCAGGAAAAGCATATATGGAGGCATAATTATGGCAAATGCAAGAGAAATTCAAAGCAGAATTAAAAGCATTAAGGATACCATGAAAATAACAAATGCCATGTATATGATTTCTACCACAAAGCTGAGAAGGGCAAGGGAACGCTTGGAAAAAGTTGAGCCGTACTTTTATACACTTGGCAACACTATGACAAGAATATTAAGACATATGCCTGATATAGAGCATATTTATTTTAAGGAGACAGACAAGATACCTGAAAGTGAGAAAAAAATAGGCTACATAGTGATTACGGCAGATAAAGGAATGGCAGGTGCCTATAACCATAATGTTATTAAAAAGGCTGAGGAGCTTATGAATGCAACGCCAAACGGGAAGCTTTATGTTGTAGGTCAGATAGGCAGCCATTACTTTGAAAAAAAAGGAATCCCTGTCAGTACTCATTTCCACTATACGGCACAGAATCCTTCCTTGAGCCGTGCGAGAAACATATCGGAGAGAATTATAAACCGATATAAGGAGGGAAGGCTTGACGAAGTATATGTTATATATACAAGAATGGTAAGTGCAGTATCTGTGGAAACAGAGGTACAAAAGCTTCTTCCTCTTCAAAAGCAGGATTTTAAAATGAGCGGAGTAAAAATACCTGTAAGTGAAAGGAATGAGGAAATATCTCTTTATCCAAGTCCTGAAAGTGTTGTAAATGCTATAGGACAAAATTATGTTACGGGATTCATATACGGTGCACTTGTGGAATCCTTTGCAAGTGAGCAGAATTCCAGGGTTATGGCAATGGAGGCGGCTACAAACAGTGCAAAGGATATGCTTAAGGAATTACAGATAGTATATAACAGGGCAAGACAGGCTGCAATAACACAGGAGATTACTGAAGTTATAGGCGGTGCTAAGGCACAGAAAAGTAAAAAGAAAAGATAACAGGAAGGAGGTCTTAAAGACAATGGTTAAGGGAAAAATAGTGCAGGTTTTAGGACCTGTAGTAGACGTGGAATTTGAAGAAAATCAGAATTTGCCATTTATAAAGGACGCTCTTACAGTAGATAATAATGGAAAAAAATGCGTGATGGAGGTTGCACAGCATCTTGGAAACAATGTGGTTCGATGTATTATACTTTCATCAAGCGAAGGACTTCACAGAGATATGGAGGTGACTGCCACAGGAACAGGCATAAAGGTTCCTGTGGGCAAGAAAACACTTGGAAGACTCTTTAATGTTTTGGGAGATACCATTGACGGAGGAGAAACACTGGAGAATGAGGAAAAATGGGTTATTCACAGAGAGCCTCCAAGCTTTGAGGAACAGAGTCCCGTTGTTGAAATATTAGAGACAGGTATTAAGGTTATTGATTTGCTGGCACCTTATGCAAAGGGCGGCAAGATAGGACTCTTTGGAGGCGCCGGTGTAGGTAAGACAGTTCTTATCCAGGAGTTAATTACCAATATTGCAACAGAGCATGGAGGATATTCCATATTTACAGGTGTTGGAGAACGTTCAAGGGAAGGCAATGATCTTTGGAGTGAAATGAAGGAATCAGGAGTACTTGAAAAGACCGCCTTAGTATTCGGACAGATGAATGAGCCGCCCGGAAGCCGTATGCGTGTGGCAGAGACAGGTCTTACAATGGCAGAGTATTTCAGGGATGTGGAGCATCAGAATGTACTGCTTTTTATAGATAATATATTCCGTTTTGTACAGGCAGGTTCAGAAGTATCGGCACTGCTTGGACGTATGCCTTCCGCCGTAGGTTATCAGCCTACTCTTGCAACAGAGGTAGGTGAGCTTCAGGAGAGAATTGCTTCTACAAAGGAAGGCTCAGTCACAAGCGTACAGGCAGTATATGTACCGGCAGATGACCTTACGGATCCGGCTCCTGCCACAACATTTGCACATCTTGATGCCACTACGGTTTTGTCAAGAAAGGTAGTAGAGCAGGGAATTTATCCTGCGGTAGACCCATTAGAGTCCAACTCACGTATACTGGAGGCAGATATAGTGGGGGAGGAGCATTATGAAACTGCACGAAGAGTGCAGGAAGTCCTGCAAAAATATAAGGAATTGCAGGATATCATAGCAATTCTTGGTATGGAGGAGCTGTCAGAGGAGGATAAAACTACTGTTTACAGAGCCAGAAAGGTACAAAGGTTCTTATCACAGCCATTCCATGTGGCAGAGAATTTTACGGGAGTTCCGGGAAAGTATGTTCCTCTTAAGGAAACTATAAGAGGCTTTAAGGCAATAGTTGACGGAGAGATGGACAGCTATCCTGAAGCGGCATTTTTTAATGTGGGTACTATAGATGATGTAATTGAGAAAGCTAAGACATTAAGCTAGAAAGGCGGAAGATATGAGTACTTTTGAGCTTAAAATAATAGCAAGTGACAGAGAATTCTATAACGGCTATGCTGAAAGCCTTGTAATCCCTGTGGAGGATGGGGAGAAGGCAATACTTGCCCACCATGAAAATATGGTTATTGCCACTGTTATAGGAGAGCTTAGATTTACGAGAGATGACGGAGCAAAAGAAGAGGCTGTTGTGGGTTATGGCTTTACCAGGATAATGAATAACAGGGTTTTGGTGCTTGTAGACAGTGCAGAGCATCCGGATGAGATTGATGTAAGGCGTGCACAGGAGGCAGAGGAAAGGGCGAAGGAGAAGCTTCGCCAGAAGCAGAGTATACGGGAATATTACCATTCACAGGCATCATTGGCAAGGGCAATGTCAAGGCTTAAGGTTACCGGAAAATATAACAGATAGTATTATTACAGAGGGTAATATATTGCATATGTGTAAGAATGTCACTTTTATGATTAAAATAAAAATCATAAGGGTGACATTTTTCGATTAAACTTGACTTTTTTAATTATTAAGATTAGGATATTAGTAATGTATTTTATTAGAGGTTGTGTGAAATGATAAGGATAGCAGTTTGTGATGATGTAAAGCAGGATATGGAAAACATAACAAAATATATACGTATAGCTGAGGTGAAGCTTAGAATAAAAGAAAAGATAGAGATAGCATATTACTTTTCAGGAGAAGATATTGTGGCGGCTGTAAAAGAAGAACCCGAAAAATACCATATAATTATTATGGATGTGCAGCTTGGGGGAATAACGGGAAAAAGGGCAGCCAGAGAAATAAGAAAACTAAACAGTGATGTGATTATATGCATAATGACAAGAAATGATATGCCTGTTCCGGCAGATTTCAGATTAAATGCTTACAGATATATAATGAAGGATGACAGCCAAGAGGCTATAATACGGGATATGAAAAGTACGTTAGAGGAGTGCTGCAGGCTGAATTCAAGAAAGCATATTTTCCTTCAAACCGCACAGGGAAGTATAAGAGTAAATATTCGTGATATTATGTACATATCAAAGTTAAAAAGGGGAAGTCAGGTGCATCTGAGGGATGACAGTATAATAAGTGTAAAGGAGTGTGTATCGGAGCTGCAGGAAAAGCTGGGGGATATGGGGTTTGCCATGGCACATAACAGTTATATGGTAAACTATAGTGCAGTAACGGCATTTATTGATCATGGAAAGGTAGTGAGAGTAGAAAACGGAGAGGAACTTAATGTATCAAAGAAATATAAGGACTCATTTATGAGAGGTCATTTTAAGATAAATTGCAGAGATTAGTATACGGTTAAGATGAAAGTAATCAGGAGGCAAATGTGCAGGATATAGTAATGTGTTTTTGTATAGCAGTGTTTGAAACTATAATAATACATACGCTGTTTAATAAAATATTTCATGTAAAGGAAAATTGTATAAATCTTATTGTGCTTGGAGATATTTGTATAGGTATAATCATTTTTCTTATGGAAATGAAGGGAGAGGGAATATTAATAGTGATTGCAGAAACAGCAGCGGTTCTGCTGTATGGCTGTCTTTTATTTGCAGGCAATATTTATAAAAGGGTATTTTATGGTATTATGTATTCCCTGATTTACCTTGCGGGACATTTGATAATTTATTTCTTGTATATTATAAATTCAAACATAGACAGAGAAAGAGGAGTATTTGGGTGGAGTATATATGTAGATACGTTATTTATCGAAATAGTAACATTTCTTTTGATGCTGTTTATGATATATAAAAGCAAAAAAAGCTATGGCAGGGAGCAGTACGGAGATACATTTAAAATATTTATTATAGTTCCTGCATCTTCCATATTACTGCTTGTATCCCTGTATAACTCTGATGTCTATAAATATGCTGTAAAAAGGAGTTCAGGGCTTCTGCTTTTATCTATATTCTTTATAGTTATATCAAATATAATAGTTCAGAATATGCTTGAAAATTATGCTTCAATAAAATACAATGAATATGTAGGAAGCGTGGAAAAGCTTCAGTCGGAGATGGAGCATAAGTATTATAAAAGAATAGAAAAAAGCAATAAGGAATATATGGAGCTTATACATAATATAAAGCAGCACTTTACCGTAATATATGCCATGTCAGGAGATAATGAGTATGTGCAGAATTATTTGAGAGGTATAGATGACAGGCTTAATTCAGTTGCAAAGATAATGTATTGCGACAATCAGATATTAAATGCCATATTATCGGAAAAAAAGGATGCTGCTGAGCTTAAGGGCATATTATGTGACATTAAAATAGACAAGGATGTAAATACAGGAACGATATCAGATATAGACATAATAGAGATAGTGGGAAATATGTTTGACAATGCCATAGAGGCATCGGAAAAGATAAAGGATATGGAGAGCAGAAAAATATGGATAAAGGGATATATGACTAATGACAAAAGATTTTTCAGCTTTAGCATAGAGAACCTTTGCGATACACTTCCCGAAGAAATTAACGGAGTATATAAAACCTCCAAGGCTGACGGTAAAAATCATGGCATAGGCATAACAAGCATAAAGAAGATAGCAGATAAAAATAACGGTTATGTTGATATAATGGTTCGCGAAAAGTCAGAAAAGGAGCATTATAATACATTTAAGATTGTAATTATGCTTCCGATTTTGCCCTAAAACTGTCTAAAATTTCCATGTATGTTGAAAAGATAAAAATGGGTATGATAGTATAAAAAAAATAAGCGCTTATTTTTATTAAACTTACTAAGGAGATTATTATGAAAAAATTATTAAAAAAATTAGCTAAATGTGCAATATGTGCCGTGATATGTGTAAGCGTGCTTACACCGGGAGCAATATTTGCTAATAATGCAACTGCAAGTTATACATTTTCCGTAGCCCTCAGCGGTTCGGGATATGTTTCCACAGCAGGAAGGGCTAAGGATAACGCTTCCCAAGTGTTTATAAACTGTACAAGCGTATCATCATCGACAGGTGCTTATAGTGCAACATTTTACGTAACACCATACGGAAAAAAATCTACAGACAGCTCATTTAGAAATATGACGTATACACAGAATGGAGTTACTTATTCCGCACCTACATATGTTTTGAAAAGGGGAGAGTCAAAATATATGACAAATTATATATATCAGGCAGGGGGAAGGCTGGCAAACGTATATTTTAATACTACAGCCACATACGTTACATACAAGGGAGTGTGGAGTGCAGATTCATATTAAAGTTAAATAAATGCACATGTGATTAGTAAGTAAAGATTTGCTTTGGGGCAGGGAAAACTTAAATATTATGCCCCAAATGCGAATCTTTAAATATTTAGGGGACAGAGTGACAGTGTGAAAAGTAAGGAGAATTATATGGCAAAAAAACTAAGTATTTGTATAACAGTGTTCTTTGCTTTAGTAAGCTTATGGGGCTGTGACTACAGGGAAAAGATGGAGTCGGGGGAGATAGAGAGCTATAAAAGTGCATTAATATTAGCTGAGACGGGAGAAAGTGATACCATGGAGACATCATCATGGGAGAGCCATATAGATGAGGGTGAGTACTGGACGGAGGATAGACTGGCAGACAATGATTATACAGGCTTTGTTAATGAGCAGTACTTTTTTGATGGTGATGAAAAGGCAATTTATTACCAGGAGGATATATACGGAACAGGCGGAGACTTAAAGCTTGGGGTAAACTGGGCAAGGTCATATGACAGCAAGGGTGAAATTTCAGAATATTTTAACAATTCAGCCTCTAAGGAAGAATATATAGCTATAGATGTTATTCCTGAGGAGCAGATGTCATACGTGGCAGTTAATATATCCTTGAAGAATCTGTCGGATAATACTCTGGAAATGTGTATAGCAGACTTTGGCATATGCGAACGAATTAAATCTGACAAGGGCACAGAGCTTGACTTTCCCGATAACAGAGTATTGACCCTCTCAACGGGCTTTGATTATGATTACGGTGAAAAGCTGGATAATGAGACAGGCTTTTACTGGTTTTACTTAGAGGGAGGACAGGAGATAACAACAACACTGTGCTTTAAGATAGAAACACTAAAGTTAGACAATGACTTATACTTATATAACGGTGCAGCGCCGGGAGCTTACATTAATGAGGATGAGGATTACGTGTATAAGCCTGAAAATGCTGCGGACAGGTATATAAGCTTAGAGATAGATAATAATTAAAGGCTATGGAGGAATAGTATGTTTAAGGTGGAGTTAAAAAGAGTGATTAAAAATCCCTTTACGTATGCAGCACTGCTTGCAGGCATAGTAATTTGCCTTGTGGAAATAATTGTTGATGTGATTCCCGAGCTTAAGTTTCTTAAAGGACGGGCAATAATGGAGTACCCTGATACAGTGTTTGATAAGGGGATGTTGTTTGGAATATCGAAATTTCAGAGAATATATTATACAGTTATTCCCCTGTTAGCTGTTATTCCCGGGGGAGCCAACTTTTACAGTGACTTAAAAAGCGGATACATACGTCACATTGTTACAAGGAAAAACCGTATAAGATATTATGGGGCGTCATATGCCGTAAATTTTTTGACGGCAGGGTTTGTGGCTGTTATACCTCTTATAATTAATTTTATGATATGTATGGCACTGCTTCCGTCAACACTGCCTCAGCCGGGAGTGTCTCGCATAGGAATGGACAGCGAGAATATGTTTGGTGAGCTTTATTACAGTATGCCGTATTTATATGTGTTTGTTTATCTGGCAATAATTTTTGTGATTTCAGGGCTTATAGTAAGCTTTGCAGTGAGCATAGCATGGGTTGCCTTCTCAAAGTATTTAGTATTGTTTATTCCCTTTATTATATATTATATCCTGCATTTTAGCTTTCAATATATAGGTCATATGGAATGGTCTCCTTTGATGATAATATATGCAAATCAGGGCATTGTGCCAATACAGTTTTGGAAGGTATGTGTTATGATTATAGCATTGCTTTCGGCTTCCATAATAACATTTATAGTGGGAGGAAAAAAGAATGAGGTGCTGTAAATATATTGTGGCGGTGGCAGTAATAGCATTGCTTGGAATATGGGGATATTTTGTCTATGATATAAATGATGCATACCCTTCTCCTGAAGAGAAATGTTATAGCATAAATGAAGAATTTGAATATTACGGATTAAATATAAAGGGAAGGTCAATAGAGCTGTATGAATATGAGGAGTTTGCAGAAGGGTATGATAAATGTGAGGAAAGTCTTATTTATGATGAGAATAAGGAAGACTATCTGTATGTGGTAGTCACATTACATATAACCAATATGACAGGTCATGACATATTAGTGAACGGTAATCCGGTGTATGCATGGATGATAGAAACGGGAATTGATGCAAATGGAATTGACGAAATACTTTTGGAGGTAGTTAATTTCAGCGAGGATATTTTTCACGGAGACTTTGAGGGAGATATTGAGCTGCCCTTCAAAATACCCGAGTATCTGACAGAGGGAAAGTCAAAGGAGGATATTTTAAAGGAAGGCGTTAAGGTAATTGTGAGCTACTATCCTTATAAGGAATATATAAGCTTTAAGAAATAGGTGACAATGGGAAAGGACGGAGCATTATGTATGTAGAGGTTAAAAATTACAGCAAGGTTATAAAGGGTATAGCTGTGCTTAAGGATATAAATGTAAGATTTGAACAGGGAATAGTATACGGACTTCAAGGCAAAAACGGCTCAGGGAAAACTATGCTTATGAGAGCTATATGCGGACTTATAAGACCTACTGAGGGAAGCGTTATAATTGACGGCAAGGTATTGGGAAAGGATATGTCCTTTCCCGAAAGTATCGGCGTACTTATAGAAAATCCGTCATTTCTTGCAAATTGCACAGGCTATGAAAATCTTGAGATATTGGCATCTATTCAGAAGAAAATAGGTAAAGAAGAAATAGAAGAAACCTTAAGAGCAGTGGGATTGGAGCCGTCGGATAAGAGAAAGTATAAAAAATATTCTCTTGGAATGAAGCAGAAGCTTGGAATAGCTGCAGCGGTCATGGAGCATCCTGACATTATTATTCTTGATGAGCCTATAAATGCCATAGACGAGGAGGGAGTAGGTCTTGTGGAGGATATATTGGAGAACGAAAGAAAGCGTGGCGCAGTTATTATTATAGCCTGTCACGATAAGGAAGAAATGGAGAGATTGGCAGATGAGATTATATGCATAGAAGATGGGAAAATTGCAGAGAAGAAATAAAGAGTATAAATAAAGCAATATTAAAAAACAGCGAGGGGGTGTTTATGGCTGTTATGCTTATGACAGCTCTTGTGGCAGTTACAATGCTGTATAAAAGGTGGCTGTGTGATATATGTTATGTAGATGTGTTTGCCATATATTCGTATGAAAGGCAAAGAGTTATTATTCCATTTGCAGTTATGGCAGTAATGTTTTTTATTAAAAACGATTTTAGCAGGAACAGAATAGTAAGGTACACAAAAGTGAGGAGTGTATGGCTTGCAACTGTAAAGAAAATATCTGTTATAAGTATTTATTTAACAGGTGTGATTACAGTGACGGCAGGTTTGTGCGGCAAGCTATTTTCATATTGTGAGTTTAATTGGAATCAGCCCTATACATATTTTTGGCAGATGACAGGGGGAAGTGTTGTGGAGAGTGTTTTTTATCCTCTGATTCTATTGGTATTTTTTATATCTATGTTTTTTTCAATATGTATATGTGCAGTTGGGGAGTACCTTATGTTTTGGCTTACAGGCTCCCACATAGCAGGTATTTTGGCTGTGCTTGCCATATGCCTTACATCAGAGGAAACCGGTATATTTCATAAATATTTTTCAGCAGATTTTACAATATGGACAGACAATATTAACTGGTTTAAGCAGTTAGTGGTTCCAATGGTCATACTGGCGCTGTTGGTATTTGCAGGCTGGCTTTTTGTAAAAAATAAGGAGTTTGGAGTTAAGAAAAAGAGGAGATTAATATGCGGGAGGGCAGGTTAAAGGGTATACACGGAGTGGCAAATGCCATATGGTATGATTTAAGACAGGGAATTTTAAAAAGATATTATGTTTATTTAATTGCCGCAGTTCCTTTTATTATGCTGTCCCTTCAGGCAGTACAAACTATAGAGTTTATCGGTGAAAAGGTAACATTTTTAAATATACTTATAGTAATGTTTAAGGGCTGCATGGAGTTTTTGGGGCAGGATAATAACTTTCGTATCCCCCTTGAATATATGACCATTATAATAATGTGCAGCCTTATCCATGGCTGGTATGTGAAAAATGAATTTAGGGGAAGAGGAACCCTGGTGGTTTTGCGAATGAAAAATATGTCTTACTGGTGGCTTGGTAAGTGTGTGTGGGGAATATCCAGTGTTGTTTTATACATGATAACTCTGTATATATGTGTTTTTTTCATAAATATATTGTGGGGTGATGGGAGCATAGGCTGGACGGAGGGGATAAACAATATTATGGAAAGTCCTATTACGGCAGCAGACAATAAGGATATTGTTATGTATACGGTACTGCTGCCCTGTGTTACACTCATTGCAATAACCGGACTTCAGATTTTTATACAGCTTTTGGCGTCTCCTATGGCGGCAATGGTAGTTAACATAATAATTATGGTGACATCAGCCTTTGAGTTTAAATGGTATGCAATAGGCAACAATTTCATGCTTTTAAGGAGTAAACTGGTAAGAGAGGACGGAGCAGAGCTTAAATTTTCCCTTATAATATCTATGGCAGTATTTATACTAACAGCAGTCTTGGGAAAAAGGTATACAGAAAGAAAAGAGCTTTTATAAAAAACTGTTGACAAATACAGAAACCTTGCGTAAACTTACTTTTATAAATATATAAATGTAATGCCAAAGAGGAGTAGGAGAATAACCCTTTAAGAGAGAATGGCTCATCGGCTGAAAGGTCATTTAAGGCAGTGTTCTTTGAAGGTAGCTTTGAAACAGCATATCCGAGAAAGCAGTGTTTAAATTTCATTGGAGGTAGGATATGACGGCTCGTCACCGTTAAAGGATAAGATAAGTAAAAATCAAGGTGGTACCGCGTTCATTTCGCCCTTGTGATGTGAAAGCCGGTATGACATTATAAAGTAAAATAAATGGCAGAGCTTTTGCTCTGCTTTTATTTTATCAGATTTTTCACAGGGCTGTTTGTGTAAAAACTCACAAATAAGCCTGTTATAAATAGCTTTGAAATGGAGGAACACTATGAAAAAGGAATTGGAAAAGACCTACAATCCTGCCGATATTGAGACAAGGACATATGAAAAATGGCTTAAGAAAAAGTATTTTCATGCAGAGGTAAAAAAGGACAAAAAGCCATTTACCATTGTTATGCCGCCTCCAAATATTACGGGACAGCTTCATATGGGTCATGCACTTGACAATACATTGCAGGATATTATTATCAGAATGAAAAGAATGCAGGGCTATGAGGCACTGTGGCTTCCCGGCACGGACCATGCATCTATAGCAACGGAGGCAAAGGTAGTAGAGGCAATTAAAAAGGAAGGCTTATCAAAGGAAGATCTTGGCAGGGAAAAGTTTCTTGACAGGGTATGGGATTGGAAAAAGCAGTATGGAGGAAGAATAGTATCCCAGCTTAAGAAAATCGGCTCATCATGCGACTGGGACAGAGAACGGTTTACAATGGACGAAGGCTGCAGCAGGGCTGTAAAGGAAGTGTTTGTAAATCTTTATAATAAGGGGCTGATTTACAGAGGAGAAAGGATAATAAACTGGTGTCCTAAGTGTCTTACCTCCATATCAGATGCCGAGGTTGAGTATGAGGATCAGGCAGGACATTTCTGGCATTTAAGATACAAACTGTCTGACGGAAGCGGATATATTAATCTTGCCACAACAAGACCGGAAACACTTTTGGGAGACACTGCAATAGCAGTAAATCCAAAGGACGAAAGATATAAAAATATTGTTGGAAAGACAGTTGTTCTTCCTATAGTACACAGGGAGATACCTGTAGTTGCAGATGATTATGTAGAGATGGACTTTGGAACAGGCGTTGTTAAAATTACTCCTGCACATGACCCTAATGACTTTGAGGTGGGTGCAAGACATAATCTTCCTATTATCAATGTAATGACAGATGATGCGAGGATAACAGAGGATTACCCTAAATATGCGGGAATGGACAGATATGAGGCAAGAAAGGCAATTGTTGAGGACCTTGAGGCAGAAGGAGCTCTGGTAAAGGTTGAGGATTACAGCCACAATGTGGGAACCTGTTACAGATGCGGTACAACAGTAGAGCCAAGAGTATCAAAGCAGTGGTTTGTTAAGATGAAGCCTTTGGCAGGACCTGCCATAGATGCGGTAAAGAAAAGTGAGACAAGATTTATTCCTCCTCATTTTGAAAAGACATATTTTCACTGGCTTGAAAATATCAGAGACTGGTGTATATCAAGACAGCTTTGGTGGGGACATCAGATACCTGCATTCTACTGTGACGAATGTGGAGAAACTGTAGTTACGAAGGAGAATCACACAGTTTGTCCTAAGTGTGGAAAGCCTATGAGACAAGACCCTGACACACTTGATACCTGGTTCTCATCAGCACTGTGGCCGTTTTCAACACTTGGATGGCCTGAGAAGACAGAAGAAATGAAATATTTCTATCCTACAAATGTTCTTGTAACAGGATATGATATTATTCCTTTCTGGGTAATGAGAATGATGTTTTCAGGTATAGAAAATACAGGGCAGGTACCATTTGATACAGTATTTATACATGGGCTTGTGAGAGATTCTCTTGGAAGAAAAATGAGTAAATCCTTAGGAAACGGAATAGACCCTCTCGAGGTAATAGAAAAGTACGGTGCAGATGCGTTAAGATTTACCCTTGTAACAGGAAATGCGCCGGGAAATGATATGAGATTCTACTGGGAGAGAGTAGAGGCAAGCAGAAACTTTGCAAACAAAGTATGGAATGCATCAAGATTTATAATGATGAATCTTGAGAAGGCAGAAAATGTAAATGAAAATGATGCAGAGCTTACAGATGCAGATAAGTGGATAATCTCCAAGATGAATACTCTTGTAAAAGAAGTAACGGAAAATATGGAGAAGTATGAGCTTGGTGTTGCAGTGTCAAAGCTTTATGATTTTATCTGGGAGGAATTTTGCGACTGGTATATTGAGATGGTTAAGCCAAGGCTTTACAATGATGGGGATACTACAAAAAATGCAGCAATATATACTTTGAAGACAGTGCTTATCAATTCATTAAAGCTCCTTCACCCTTATATGCCGTTTATTACAGAGGAAATATTCTGCAATCTTCAGGACAAAGAGGAATCAATAATGATTTCAAAGTGGCCTGAATATAAGGAGGAATATAACTTTAAAGATGAAGAGGAAGCTATAGAAATCATAAAGACGGCAGTGAGAAATATAAGAAACCTTCGTGCTGATATGAATGTGCCGCCAAGCAGAAAGGCAAAGGTATTTGTAGTGTCAGAAAGTGACAGGGTAAAGGAGATATTTGAAAAAGGCAGTGTGTTCTTTGGAACCCTTGGCTATGCAGGCGAAGTTGTAATACAGTCAGACAAAACGGGAATAGATGATGACGCAGTATCAACGGTTATTCCTGAGGCAGTTATATATATGCCGTTTGCGGAGCTTGTAGATATAGACAAGGAGATAGAACGTCTTACAAAGGAAAAGGAAAGACTGATAAAGGAGCTTAAGAGAGTTGAAGGTATGCTTGGAAATCCTAACTTTGTAAATAAGGCGCCTGAGGCAAAGATAAATGAGGAGAGGGAAAAGCAAAATAAATACTCTCAGATGATGAAGCAGGTAGAGGAAAGACTTAATCATCTTGTTAAATGATAAAAATGTCAAATAATGCGACAGCAAACAGTTGAATAAAAAAAACAATGTGATAAAATGTTAGGGTGAAAGATTTCTTTCACCCTAACATTTTGTTGGTAAAAGGAAAAAGGAAAATGACATATGATGAAGCTATAAAATATTTGTATAATATACCAAGGTTTTCAAAAAAGACAACCTTAGACAATACCGGGGCGATACTTAAGCTTTTGGATAATCCTCAGGAAAAAATAGAATTTTTTCATGTGGCAGGCTCTAACGGAAAAGGCTCGGTATGTGCATTTATTAACAGTATTCTTATAAATTCAGGTATACATACGGGTCTGTTTACATCTCCCCACCTTGTCAAGGCAAATGAGAGAATAAGCATAGACGGGGAAAACGTCAGTGACAGTGAGTTTACATGGGCATTTAACCGGGTGTATAACGTAATTAAGGAAAATGAAAGTTATGGAATAGTTCACCCTTCATTTTTTGAGTTTATATTCCTTATGTGCCTTGTAATATTTAAAAAGAATAATGTTAAGTGTGGGATTATTGAGGTAGGACTCGGAGGAAGGCTTGATGCCACTAATGTGATAAAAAATCCGGCAGTATCTGTTATTACATCTATAAGTCTTGAGCATACAGAGATACTTGGAGATACAATAGGAAAAATTGCAGAAGAAAAAGCAGGGATAATAAAAAAGAGTGTGCCTGTAGTATATGATGGAACAGACAAAGAGGCAGAAAGGATAATAAGGCTGCGGGCAAAGGAAAAAGGCTCGGAAGTATATCCGGTTTATCCTGAAAATATAAAAATAATAAAAAAAGAAGATAAATATATTGATTTTTCTCTAAATACTGTTTATTATGATAATGATACCCTTAAAATTCCATTTCCGGCACCCTATCAGACTATAAATGCAGCACTTGCCGGGGTGGCGGTAAAGATAGCGAAAAAAAGATGTCATGAGCTTTGTGAACTTTCTGACACAAATATTTATGAGGGAATTAAAAATACAGTCTGGGCAGGAAGAATGGAGCTTATAAAAGATAATAACAGAAATATCTATATTGATGGGGCACATAATGTCTCAGGCATAAAAAGATTTGTAGAAGCAGTAAACATAATAAAGACAGAGGGAAGAAAATATCTGTTGTTCGGAGTAGTTAGGGAAAAGGATTATGAGCATATGATACCTATGCTGGTGAAAGGCACAGCATGGGAAAAAATATATATTACAGGTATGAAAACCAGCAGGGGAACAGATACAAAGCAGCTTAAGCGTATGTTTGAACAGTCAGGTGCATGTAATGTAATATGTGCAGATGCTTCAGGGGAGGCATATGATATGGCGGTAAGCGAAATGGAAGATAAGGATGTGCTGTTTTGCGCAGGCTCCTTGTACCTTGCAGGAGAAATAAAGAAGCATATAAGAAAAGAGGAAAAGTATGATTAATTTTGATGAAGAAATAAAAAAATTTCATCCCAGCCTTGAGATAGACGAGGCAGAGGATGCCATATATAATAACAACATAACTGACCTTACGGATATATTGCTTGAGATGATGAAGGAAACTGAGGAAAAGAAATAATTAATTGGAGGCTCTAAATGAGATGCTATAGATGTGGAAGCGTTCTGTCAGAAACAGATTACTGCAATAGCTGTGGGACAGATGTTGCTGTGTATAAGAAAATAGTAAGGCTGTCCAACACATATTATAATATGGGCTTGGAAAAGGCTAAAATAAGGGATTTGTCAGGTGCGGCAGATTTACTCAGACGAAGTGTGAGGATGGATAAAAAAAATATACAGGCAAGAAATCTTTTAGGGCTTGTATATTATGAGATGGGCGAATTTGTGGAGGCGCTGAGCCAGTGGGTTATAAGCAAGAATATTCAGCCTGATAAGAATGTGGCAGATGAATATTTAAAGGACGCCCAGTCTAATCCAACAAGGCTTGAGGCAATGAATATGACCATAAAAAAATATAATACAGCGTTAAAATATGCTCTTGAGGGAAGTGACGATTTAGGAATTATACAGTTAAAAAAGGTAATAAACTTAAATCCTAAGTTCGTAAAGGCATATCAGCTTTTATCACTTCTTTATATGAAAAAAGAGGAGTATGGAAGGGCAAAAAAGTATCTTAATAAGTCGCTTACCATAGATTACAACAATACATTAAGCAAGAAGTATTTAGGAGAGATAGAAAAGCTTACAGAGGGAAATGATACAAAGCGTGTAAAAGAGGAGAAGGAAAGACAGGCATTAAGCGGAAATGATGTCATTATACCGGAGACAGGATATAAGGATATAAATTATGGTGTGATGCAGTTTGTCACAATAATTGTGGGTATATTGATAGGTGCCGCAATGGTATATTTTCTTATAACACCTGCCAAGGAAAACAGGGCAACGGCAGAGTATAAAGAAACAATTAATGATTATTCCGATAATATTTCAAAGCTGAATATTACAATTAATGAGCTTCAAAGCAATATAGACGCATTAACTGCGGAAAATGAAAGCCTTGCCGCACAGGTGACGGAGGCAGAGTCTGCGAAAGATATAGAAAGTGCATATACTGCCATAATAGAGGCGGCAGTTTTATATGCAAGGGACGATAATGTAAATGCAGCGCTTAAGCTTATGGAAATTACTGATTTGACGGGCAAGAGCCAGACATATACAGACCTTTACAATGAGCTTAAGTCAAAGACATATGAAGAAGCATACAGAAGCTATTATAATCAGGCATATCAGGCAGAAAATTCATCAAGGTATCAGGATGCCATAGATGCATTTCTGGTATGTGAGAAGGTACAGCCTGAAAATCCGGAAATACTTTATCATTTGGGAAAAAATTATACTATGTTAAATAACGGCGAGGCAGACGAGAATGCAATAGCATATTATAACAAGGTTATACAGGTTGCGCCTAATTCAGAATTTGCCGGCTGGTCAAGACAATATGTTCAATAGGAATACATTTTACGTAAGATAAGGATAACCGAAATAAGGTTATCCTTTTATTTTATATATAAAATTAAATGGAGGATTATTATGGAACAACAGTTGACAAAGTATAGTATTAGCGGAGATACTATGGTGGTGGAGCTTACAAAGGAATTAGACCATCATAATTCAGTATCAATAAGGGAGGAGATTGACAGGCAGATATACAACGGCAAGGTGAAAAATATTATATTTGATTTTAAAAATACAACCTTTATGGATAGCTCAGGGGTGGGAGTGATACTTGGAAGACACAGGATACTAAAAAACGTAGGGGGAGTTATTGCCGTTACAAATGTCAATAAAGCTGTGGACAGGCTTTTTATGATTTCAGGTCTTTATAAAATAGTGGAAAAAAGCAGTGAAATTTAAAATATTAAACAAAATCACATTTAACAAGCGAAGGGAGTATAAGTTATTATGTATAGAAACAGAATGTATTTAGAGTTTGAGAGCAAATCTGAAAACGAAAAGTTTGCAAGAGTTACAGTGGCAGCATTTGTCACCAGATTAAACCCTATTTTGGAAGAACTGGCAGATATAAAGACGGCGGTGTCCGAGGCAGTGACAAATGCTATTGTACACGGATATAACGGCGGTGATGGAACTGTAGGTCTTGAATGTATTATAGAGGATAATGTTCTTACGGTAATAGTTGAGGATAAGGGAGTGGGAATACCGGATATAGAGAAGGCAAAAAAGCCTCTGTACACAACAAAGCCTGAGCAGGACCGCTCGGGAATGGGATTTATGTTTATGGAGGTATTTATGGATGAGATGGAGGTTATTTCACAGGTAGGCAAGGGAACCAAGGTTATAATGAAGAAGGCAATAGGAGCAAAATAAATCAGAGGTAAGGCATTATGGAAACCATTGAACTTTTAATAAAGGCACACAATGGGGATAAAGAAGCCAGAGATTTATTGGTTTCAGATAACGTAGGATTAATCTGGAGTGTAGTCAGAAGGTTTGCAGGAAGAGGCCATGATATGGAGGATTTGTTTCAGATAGGCTGTATAGGCATGATAAAAGCAATAGATAAATTTGATTTTTCCTTTGATGTAAAGTTTTCTACATATGCAGTACCTATGATAAGTGGTGAGATAAAACGATTTTTAAGAGATGACGGAATTATAAAGGTGTCAAGAAGCATAAAGGAAAACGGATGGAAAATTCAAAGGGCAAGTGAGATGTTTTCTAATAAGTACGGCAGAGACGCAACCTTGGAGGAGCTGGCAGCAGCAACAGAGCTTAGTGTGGAGGATATAGTTGTTGCAATGGATGCAGGAATGGAGGTTGACTCAATATACAAGTCCATATACCAAAGCGATGGAAATGAAATATGTCTTGTGGATAAGATTCCAAAGGCTAAGGACGACAATGAGGAGATGCTGAATCATATGCTTCTTAAGCAGCTTTTGGAGCAGCTTAACGACAATGAGAAAAAGCTTATAGAGCTTAGGTATTTTCAGGATAAAACACAGATGGAGGTGGCAAAAATCATGGGAATAAGCCAGGTTCAGGTAAGCAGAATGGAAAAAAAGATACTGTTAAGGATGAGAAATAGTCTGTGATATATTGAGTTTATTTTTATATGGAAAAAATGGCTTAAACCTAATTTAATCAAGGTTTAAAGCCATTTTTTAATGCGGATGACAGGAATCGAACCTGCACGGTTGCCCGCTAGATCCTAAGTCTAGTGCGTCTGCCAGTTCCGCCACATCCGCATGCCATAAAATAATACAAAATATAAAAACAAATGTCAAGAGTTTTATTATAAACCTTGCAAAAAATTGTGTTTAATCGTAAACTATATACTGAACTATACATTACTAAAGTAATACATATAAACGGAGGCAGTGTTATGTATAATGAGCTTACTCAAAGCGATATAGATAAAATGAAAAAGGAAATAGAATACAGAAAATGTGTGGTGAGAAAGGAAGCACTGGAGGCTGTGAAGGAGGCAAGGGCACACGGTGATTTAAGTGAGAACTTTGAATATCATGCGGCAAAAAAGGACAAGAATAAAAATGAAAGCCGCATAAGGTATCTTGAAAAAATGATAAAGACTGCAACAGTTATATCCGATACATCAAATGACGATGAAGTAGGGCTTAACAATCAGGTAGAGTTATATTTTGAGGAGGATGATGAGACTGAAACCTTTAAGCTTGTAACAACTGTAAGGGAGGACTCCCTTAAGGGGATGATTAGCACAGAATCACCTATAGGCAGTGCCATACTTGGAAAGCATATAAATGACAGAGTTTATATAAGGGTAAATGATAATTACGGATATTATGTTGTTATAAAGAAAATAGACAAAAATTTAGGTGATGAGAATGATGCTATAAGAAGTTTCTAACAGAAAGGAAAGGAAAAGTGGAAATAGAAAGAAAATATCTTATCTGTAAGGATAAGCTTCCCGTCAATTACAGTGAATATCCCTGTCTTATAATAGAGCAGGCGTATCTGTGCAGAGAGCCTGTTGTAAGAGTGAGAAAGCAAAATAATGAATATTATCTCACATATAAGTCGAAGGGGCTTATGGAAAGGGAGGAATATAATCTTCCCCTTACAGAGGAAAGCTATAATCATCTTTTAAAAAAAGCAGACGGAGCAATTATAAAAAAGAAAAGGTATCTTATACCCCTTAAGCCATATACTATCGAGTTGGATGTGTTTCAGGGAAAGCATGAGGGATTAATACTGGCAGAGGTGGAATTTAGAAGCAGAGAGGAAGCGGAAGAATTTAATCCTCCTGTCTGGTTTGGAGAAGATGTGACCTTTAGCAGCAAATATCACAACAGTACATTGAGTCAGTAAAGGAGGAAATATAATGAAAAAAATAGCGGCAATGATGGCAGACGGCTTTGAGGAGGTTGAAGCACTGGCAGTTATAGACATTTTAAGAAGAGCTTCCATAGAGATTACAATGATTTCGGTTATGGGAGGAAGAAATCAGGTGACAGGTGCACACGGTATTACTGTAATGACAGATGCAGTAATTGAGGATATTGATTTCTCCCATTATGACGGGATATTTTTGCCGGGAGGCATGCCGGGGACAAATAATCTTGACAAATGCGGCAGGCTTTGTGATGAGATAATACGCTTTAACAATGAAAGAAAGCTTTTGGCGGCAATATGTGCGGCACCTAAGGTATACGGCAGGCTTGGAATATTAAACGGAAAAAAAGCCACCTGTTTTCCGGGCTTTGAAAATGATTTGCTTGGAGCACAAACAGTACATGACAGAGTAGTTGCAGATGGCAATGTTATTACAAGCAGGGGAATGGGAACGGCAATAGATTTGGGATTAAAGCTTGTGGAGATTCTTAAAGGTGAAGGCGAGTCAAAGGAACTGGCAAGAGCAATACAGTATAAATAGAAATAATGCTTAACGGCAGGGAAATGAGGAGAACATGAGAAAAATAGGAATAATATGTGGGGCAGTAATGATTATTATGATTGCAGGCTGCAACAACACAGAAGATACAAGGGAGCCTGTAAAAATAGAATACAGTGAAGAAAAGGGAACAGTGTCAGGGGTGGCTGATTTTTCAAGTGAGACGCCAAATATAGTAATAAGTGACATTGTGGCATATGTAGGCAGTGACATAGATTATTCATCAGGTGTAAAGGTGACAAATGCTGACAGCTTTGATGATTTTCAGATGTGGATTGATGCTTCAAAGGTAGATATCTATACAGAGGGAACATATGAAGCAGTATACAGGTTTGTATATGACGGCGAAACTATAGAAAAAACCATAAAGGTTACTATGATACAGGACACCAGAGAGCCTTCGGGGGACTGGCAGAATAACGGAAATACAAGCGTAAGCCAAAACGGCAATCAGAATAATAACGGAAGCGGAAACGTAAACAGTAGCGGAAGTGAGCAGACTACCGTAAGTACATCTGACGCAGGAGGAAGCAGTAATACAAATGCAGGGGGAGAGAACAGCCAAAATGCAGGAGATGGCGGAAACAACGGCAGTTCAGGAAGTAGCGGAAATGCGGGAGGAAATGGCAGCAGTTCAGGAAGTAACGGAAATGCGGGAGGAAATGGCAGCAGTTCAGGCGGAAATGGAAATACGGGAGGAAATGGCAGCAGCAATAATTCCGGACAGACAGCAGCAAATACAGAGAATAAGGAGACAACAAGGAGACAGATAATAACAAGCAGCAACACTGATAAGACTAAAGCTTATACACTTGGATATATGGATATAGAGCTTTTAAGCGGTTCAACAGTTAAGATTAAATGTACATCATCAAAATATATTGTATCTACAAGGACAGATATATCTAATATTACAAAAAACGGAGTAAACTATAAAGTATATGAGCTTATAATTACATATAATACAGGTGCAGAGCAGGTTCTTGAGGCTTACGAGGAAAAACAGTAGATAGGGGATGGAGGATTGTCGTGAATATTGAGAATGCAGCAGACGTAAAAAAAATGGCAGATATGCTTACGGAAAATATTGAGAAGGTTATTATAGGAAAAACCCAAACTGTACGAATGGTTGTAGCAGCAATGCTTGCAGAGGGTCATATTTTGCTGGAGGACGTGCCGGGAAGCGGAAAGACTATGTTAGCCAAGACTCTTGCAAAATCCATAGATGGACAGTTTAAGAGAATACAGATGACACCGGATCTGCTTCCGGCAGATATAACAGGTATAAATTTTTTTAATATGAAGGAATCTGAGTTTCAGTTTGTAAAGGGACCTGTTTTTTCAAATATTCTTATAGCTGATGAGATAAACAGGGCAACACCAAAGACCCAGGCAGGACTTTTGGAGGCTATGGAGGAAAGGCAGGTTACGGTTGACGGAGCTACATATAATCTTGAGAGGCCATTTCTGGTTATAGCAACGGAAAATCCCATAGATACCCAGGGAGTATTTCCGCTTCCGGAGGCACAGATAGACAGATTTACCGTAAAGCTGTCTATGAGTTATCCAAGCCATTATCATATGATAAACATTATGAAAACTCATATGGGAGAGGACATGCTTAAATATGTTGAGCCGGTGATTAATAAAGATGACATTATAAGTAGTGCACAGGTGGTAAGAAATATAAGAGTGAATGATGACCTTATAGAATATGTTGTAAATATATTGGAAAAGACAAGGGAAAATGACAAGGTAATTCTTGGAATAAGCCAAAGAGGAGGTTTGGCACTGATATCAGTTGCAAGAAGTCTTGCAGCTATGGACGGAAGAGAGTATGTTCTTCCCGATGACATAAAAAAAGCAGCTCCGTTTGTTTGTTCTCACAGGCTGATTCTTAAAAACAGTGAAAGAATAAAGGAAAATCCTGAGAATCGGGTAATGGAACAGATACTGAGTGAGGTGCCTGTTCCTACAGAGGAGCTGTAAGGATATGGGGTTTTTATTAGAGCAGGATGTAACGGGAACGGAGGATATAATACGTTTTGTTATATATATTGTGGAGGCAGCCATTATACTGGCATTGCTAATCTGTGCCTCATATGCTGCATACAGACTGTTAAGATGGTATTGTTTTAAAAATCTTGAGTATAAAAGATATTTTTCGGAAAAAGGAGCCTTTGAGGAGCAGGAAATTTATCTTATAGAGGAATTTACAAATCATTCTATACTGCCTATGTTCAGGGTAGACGTGGAAACACATATAACATCAAAGCTTTATGTGCCGGGATTGGCAGCATTATATGATACGGAGAGAGAAACTGATACATATCAGGAGTTTATCAGCCGTTTTTTTATTATGCCATATACCAAAATAAGAAGGCGTCACAGGATAATATGTAAAAAGCGGGGATTATACCGGCTGGAATCTGCAAAAATAAGCTTTATGAGAATAGAGATTTTTCTTGACAGTACGGCAGAGCTTAAGGTATATCCGAGAGAGCTTAAAATTGACGGTATAAATACAATAAATAACTGTATATATACAAATGCCGTTGCAAAAAGACCTGTAATAAAAGATGTCTTTTCACTTGCGAAAGTCAGGGAATATAATTACGGTGATGCCATGAATACCATAAATCACAAGGCAACGGCAAAATCGGGAAAGCTTATGGTAAATGAATGTGAGTTTGTTATGGGTAGGCGAATGATAATATATCTTAACTTCGAGGCCGGAAATACAGGTATATCGGCAGAAGCATTTCAGAATATAATGGAAAAATCAATGGAATATGTGGCATATATAGCAGGGGAGGCACTTAGAGAGGGCTGGCAGATAGGCTACAGGGCAAACTGCAAAATGGAAGACGGCAGCCGTTTTGTAAGAATAGGAATAGGTGCAGGCTATGGAAAGTATATAGAAATACTGGAAGCATTGGCAGAAACAAGAACTGTATTCGGTAATTCCATAGGATATGTATTTAACATGGACATAGATGCCTTTATATCCAATACGGAAATTTTTATATTTACTGCATATACTGACTTAAGTATACAGGAGAGAATAGAAAAACTTGAAAGCATGGGAAATAAAGTATATGTAATAGATTTAAAGGAGGTAACGGTCTATGAAGAAGATTAAGCCTTCAGATATATTTACAAAGAGACGTATAACGGGGCTGGTGTTTCTGGCAGGAGCACTTATAACAGCGTGGGCTGCTCTTCATACAAAAGGCTTTATGCAGCAGATGCTTTCTGTGCTTAGTATATTTTTTGATATAGGGGCACTTTACTGTATCTGTATATCCATGGAGAGTGAACGGAAATGTGCAAAAAGAATAAAATCCTTTATGGTGAGCTTTACAAGGGCTGTATTTAAATTTATAAAAAAGGTAATGGATAAGCTGTCACTGTCACATGGAAAATCCTTTAATACAGTGAAAATGATAAAGGGCTATAATGATGTGACAGAAAAGGCAGGCGGTGATTATGCAGATAAAAAGAAGAAAAAGAAGCATAAGCGGTATAAGTATATGGACAATGTGGAAAAGGTAAGGTTTCTGTATGAAAAGAGGGTAACAGGCGCAATAAAGAATGGCATAGAAATAGAAGAATCAATGACGCCTATAGAGGCAGGAGACATTATGGCAAGGGAAAAATATATGAAAGATAATAACGATATACTTATTGAAACATATAATCAGGCACGCTATGATGATAAGTCAGTAATTACAGATGATATGGTTAAAAAAATTCAGTAATAAACCTTGGAAAATGAGAAAATATAAGTGCTGGACAATTTAGGAAGCTTATGATATAATACACTGATGCTATAGGCGTTTAAGGAGGAAATTAAAAACATGAGTTTACAAATTGAAAAATTAGAGAAAAATATGGCTAAACTTACAATCGAGGTTTCAGCAGAGGAATTTGAAAAGGCAGTAGAGAAGGCTTATCAGAAAAATAAGGGTAAAATGAGCATTCCGGGCTTTAGAAAAGGAAAGGTTCCTCGTCAGATGCTTGAGAAGATGTACGGTGCGGAAATCTTTTTTGAGGATGCTGCAAATGAAGTTATTCCAGAGGCATATTCAGAGGAAGCATCTAACTGCGAGCTTGATATTGTGTCACAGCCTAAAATAGATGTAGTACAGATTGGAAAGGGAAAATCTTTTATATTTACGGCAGAGGTTGCAACAAAGCCTGAAGTGGAGCTTGGAGAATATAAAGGAATAAAGGTTGAGAAGCCTTCTGTGGAAGTGACAGACGAGGATATAAACGCAGAGCTTGAAAACGTGAGAAAGCAGAATTCAAGAACCATACCTGTAGAAGATAGAGCCGTAGAGGACGGAGATATTGCAACTATTGATTTTGAAGGATTTGTGGATGGAGAGCCATTTGAGGGAGGCAAGGGAACAGATTATCCTCTTACTATAGGTTCTCATTCATTTATTGATACATTTGAGCAGCAGTTAATCGGCAAAAATATCGGAGAGGAAGTGGAAGTAAATGTTACCTTCCCGGAAGATTATCAGGCTGAGAATTTAAAAGGAAAGCCTGCAATGTTTAAGGTTACTGTTAAGGAAATCAAGAAGGTTGAGCTTCCGGAGTTAGATGATGATTTTGCACAGGATGTGTCAGAGTTTGATACATTAGCTGAGTACAGAGAGGATATAAAGAATAAGCTTGCACAGAAGAAGGAAGCTGAAGCTAAGACAGAGATAGAGAACAAGGCTGTTGACGCATTGATAGAGTCCTCTAAGATGGATATACCTGAACCAATGATAGATCTTCAGGTTCGCCAGATGGCAGATGATTTTGCAAGAAGAATCCAGTCTCAGGGAATTTCCATAGAGCAGTACTTTCAGTTTACGGGTCTTACATCAGACAAAATGCTTGAGCAGATGAGACCTCAGGCATTAAAGAGAATTCAAAGCAGACTTGTCCTTGAGGCAGTTGCTAAGGCGGAAAATTTTGATATAACGGAAGAAGATATAAATGCTGAGATAGATAAAATGGCATCAATGTATCAAATGGAAGCAGATAAGCTTAAGGAAATGATAACAGATGCAGAGAAAGATTCTATGAAGCAGGATATAGGAGTACAGAAAGCAGTAGATTTTATTGTTGCTAATGTACAGGGCTAATAATAAAAATATTGTAGATATGGAGGTATAAGTATGAGTTTAGTGCCATATGTCATTGAACAGACAAGCAGGGGGGAAAGATCCTACGATATCTATTCAAGGCTTTTAAAGGATAGAATAATATTTTTAGGCGAGGAGGTAAATGATGCCTCAGCCAGTATAGTAGTAGCGCAGTTGTTGTTTTTAGAGTCAGAGGATCCTAATAAAGACATCCATTTATATATAAACAGTCCGGGAGGCTCTGTTACGGCAGGAATGGCTATATATGACACTATGAATTATATTAAGTGTGATGTTTCAACTATTTGTATAGGGATGGCTGCAAGTATGGGTGCATTTCTTTTATCAAGCGGTGCAAAAGGTAAGAGAATGGCACTTCCTAATGCAGAGGTAATGATACATCAGCCTCTTGGCGGTGCCAAGGGTCAGGCTACTGAGATACAGATAGCCTGTGAGCAGATTTTAAAGACAAAGAAGAAGTTAAATGAGATTCTTGCCAAGAACACAGGCAAGCCTTTGGAGGTTATTCAGGCAGATACAGAGAGAGATAACTATATGACAGCAGAAGAAGCCAGGGAATATGGTCTGGTGGATATAGTAATTGAAAAAAGAGAAGCCTAAAATAAGGCGGAAATGAAATGTATTAATGGTGGAAAGAGGTGAAAGGACATTTATGGCAGGAAAGGATAAGGATATAGATGCAAAGCAGTTAAGATGCTCCTTCTGCGGTAAGCCAAGTAATCAGGTAAGAAGAAAGCTTATTGCAGGACCTAACGGTGTATATATATGCGACGAGTGTATAGATATATGTGCAGACATTCTTGAGGAGGAGCTTGAGGAAGAATATGAAGAGGATGGCATGCCGATAGACAAAATAAATCTTCTGAAGCCAAAGGAAATAAAAGAATTTCTTGATGAATATGTTATAGGTCAGGATGAAGCAAAAAAGGTCTTGTCAGTGGCAGTTTACAATCATTATAAGAGAGTAATGTCTGGAAGAGACCTTGATGTTGAGATACAAAAGAGTAATATACTGATGCTTGGACCTACCGGCTCAGGAAAAACATATATAGCCCAGACACTTGCAAAGCTTTTAAATGTACCTTTTGCCATAGCAGATGCAACGGCGCTTACAGAAGCAGGATATGTAGGTGAGGACGTTGAAAATATTTTACTTAAGCTTATACAGGCTGCCGATTACAATGTGGAAAAGGCAGAGTATGGAATTATTTACATTGATGAGATAGATAAGATTACAAAGAAGTCGGAAAATGTTTCCATAACCAGAGACGTATCGGGAGAAGGTGTGCAGCAGGCACTTTTAAAGATACTTGAGGGAACCGTTGCTTCAGTTCCGCCTCAGGGAGGACGTAAGCATCCTCATCAGGAGCTTATACCTATAGATACTACTAATATATTATTTATATGCGGTGGTGCCTTTGAGGGGCTGGATAAGATTATTGAAACAAGAATAGATAAAAAATCCATAGGCTTTAATGCAGAGATAGGAACAGGAACACAGGAGGAGGAAGATGAGCTTCTTCACAAGGTTATGCCTCAGGATTTAATGAAGTTTGGTCTTATTCCTGAATTTATCGGACGTGTACCAGCCATAGTTACATTGGATTTACTAAGAAAGGAAGACTTAGTAAGGATATTAAAGGAACCTAAAAACGCCATAGCAAAGCAGTATAAAAAGTTGTTTGAGTTAGATGATGTAGAGCTGGAATTTACCGATGATGCACTGGAGGCCATAGCCGATAAAGCAGTGGAGAGAAAAACAGGAGCACGAGGCTTAAGGGCTATTATGGAAGGCAGCATGACAGATATTATGTATGAGATACCGTCAGATAATTCTATTGAGAAATGTATTATTGACAGAGATGTGATAGTAAACGGTACAGAGCCTAAGGTGATTTATAAAAAAAAGGCACTTAAGCAGGCATAAATAATTTAGGCAGGTGCAGGGAGATGTTGAAAAATGTCTCCCTGTAATTTTAACTTACAGGAAAATATTTGGGATAGACAGCTTGGGAATGGAGGATTAGTATGGGTGAAATGGTATATGGAATACCTGTAATTACATTAAAGGGTCTGACTATACTGCCGGGTATGGCAGTTCATTTTGATGTGCTTAGAAAACGGTCTGTAGCAGCATTGGAGGCGGCAATGAAGGATGACCAAAAGGTTTTTCTTGTGGCACAGCAAAACAGTGAGGAAAATGAGCCTCAGATGCAGGATTTATATAAAGTGGGAGTGGTAGCAGAGATAAAACAGTTGATTAAGCTGCCAAGCGGAGTAATAAGAGTACTGGTAGATGATGGTAAAAGAGGGAAAATAGCAGAGCTTTATGATGAGGCTCCTTACATAAAGGCAGATGTAGAATGTCTTGAAGTGGAAATGGAGGATGTAGACCCTGTGGAGGGTGAGGCTATGTGCCGTGTAATAAAAGAGCTGTTAGGACAGTATGTATTTGAAAATCCTAAGCTTAATAAAGATGCTGTGAGAAATATTATCCAGACAAGAGACGTAAAAAGTCTTATGGAGCAGACTATAAACTGTATTCCTCTTTATTACGATAGTAAGCAGCAGTTTCTTGAGGCGGATACTGTACGGGAGCAATACCGGCTGCTGACGGAGTTTTTATCTGATGAAATACATATAAGCAGAATCAGAAAGGACTTTCAGGAGAAGGTTAAGGAGAAGGTAGAAAAAAACCAAAAGGAATATATTTTAAGAGAGCAGATGAAGCTTATAAGGCAGGAGCTTGGCGAGGAGGATACTGTTTCGGAGGCTGACACATATTTTGAGGAATTAAGGAGTCTTAATGCTTCAGATGAGGTAAAGGAAAAAATAGAAAAAGAAATAAAGCGGTTTAAAAATCTTTCATCAGGCTCATCAGAAAGCAATGTTGTAAGGGGCTATATAGAAACACTTCTTGAGATGCCATGGAATAATATGTCTGAGGATAATCTTGACATAAAAAATGCGGAGAGAATATTAAACAGGGATCATTACGGCTTGGAGAAGGTCAAGGAGCGTATGCTTGAATTTTTGGCAGTGAGGGCATTTGCCATTAAGAATAATAAAGGAAAGGATTTAGACGGCAAAAGAGTAAGTCCCATTATATGTCTTGTAGGACCTCCGGGAACAGGCAAAACCTCTATTGTAAAGTCAATAGCAGAGGCGCTTAACAAAAAATATGTAAGGCTGTGTCTTGGAGGAGTGAGAGATGAGGCAGAGATAAGGGGACACAGAAAAACATATGTAGGTGCAATGCCGGGAAGAATAGCCGCCGCATTAAAGCAGGCAGGTGTAAATAATCCTCTTATGCTGTTAGATGAGATAGACAAAATGGGTAATGATTATAAGGGAGATCCTGCAAGTGCAATGCTGGAGGTACTTGACAGTGAACAGAATTCCCATTTTAGGGATAATTATATAGAGATACCTATAGACCTTTCCAATGTAATGTTTATAGCAACTGCAAATGATTTGCATACAATTCCAAGACCACTTTTAGACAGAATGGAGGTCATTGAAATCTCAGGATATACTGAGAATGAAAAGGAGCATATAGCAAGAGAGCATCTTGTGAGCAAGCAGAAGAAGTCTCACTGTCTGAAAGGCTCCCAGCTGACAATAACAAAGAGTGCCATTAATGCCATTATTAGATCGTATACAAGAGAGGCAGGAGTGAGAAATCTTGAAAGAATGATAGGAAAGGTGTGCAGAAAGGCTGCTAAGGAGATACTGGAGGGAGAGGCTGACAGTATAAAGGTTACAAATAAAAATTTAAGGGAATATCTCGGAAAGGAAAAATATACCTTAGACAAGGCGTCAGGCAGAGATGAGGTAGGAATAGTAAGGGGACTTGCATGGACCAGTGTTGGAGGAGACACTTTAGAAATAGAGGTAAATACATACAAGGGAAAAGGGGAGGTCATCCTTACGGGACAGCTTGGAGAAGTAATGCAGGAATCGGCACAGGCAGGAATTTCATATATTCGTTCCATGGCACAAAAATATAATATATCAGATGAGTTTTTTAAAGAAAATGATATTCATATTCATATTCCGGAGGGGGCGGTACCAAAGGACGGACCGTCTGCGGGAATAACAATGGCAACGGCTGTCATATCTGCAATAACGGGAAGAAAAGTTAAAGCTGCAGTGGCAATGACAGGAGAGATAACCTTGAGAGGGAGAGTGCTTCCTATAGGTGGTTTAAAGGAAAAGCTCCTTGCAGCCAAGACGGCAGGTATAAAAACTGTTCTTGTTCCAAAGAAGAATACTGCTGATATTGAAGAGATAGACTCTGAGATAAAAGAAGGACTTGACATTAAGTATGTTGAAAATATGGAACAGGTTATTAAGGAGGCAATAGTGTGAAAATAAGAAACCTTACCCTTGAAAATGTCTGCGGTATTACAAGCAGCCTGCCCGAAAATACAAAGCCTGAGATAGCCTTTGCAGGAAAGTCAAATGTAGGTAAATCTTCACTTATAAATGCACTTTTAAACAGAAAATCATTTGCAAGGACATCAGCACAGCCGGGAAAAACACAGACCATTAATTTTTATAATATAAATGATTTTATGTATTGTGTTGATTTGCCGGGATATGGATATGCCAAGGTGTCAAAGGAAATTCAGGAAAAGTGGGGACGTATGATAGAAAATTATCTTCACGGCTCCAAAATGCTTAGGGCAGTATTTTTGCTTGTTGATATACGCCATGAGCCATCGGCTAACGACAGGGATATGTATAACTGGATAATGCATTACGGATATAAACCTATTATTATTGCCACCAAGCTTGACAAAATAAAGAGAAGCCAGCTTCAAAAGCAGCTTAAAGCTATAAGGGAAGGTCTTGGTGCCGGCAAGGAAACTGTTATTATACCATTTTCAGCACAGACAAAGCAGGGAAGAGAGGAAATATGGAGTCTGATAGATAGCATAGTGGAATGGCAGGAGCCTGAAAAAAACAGCTAAAGGGTTTATGTTGAAAAAAAGTGGGTATATATTGGTGACAAATAAACCAATATATACCCGCTTTTAAAAATATTTAATTTAAATATATTTAAATTAAATATTTTTAAATATTTTGTTTTATGATAGTCTGGCAGAATTCCTTGTTGTCTGATGTTTTGGCAAATAGATTTAATATTGCCTCCACAGAGTCATCAGGTCTCATATTGCTTGAAGCCTTTTTAATGATTTCTGAAGCAGCTATCTCATCCTCTGAAAGAAGCAAATCATCTCGTCTTGTTCCTGACTTTAATATATCAATGGCAGGAAATACACGCTTCTCAGAAAGCTTTCTGTTTAACACAAGCTCCATATTGCCTGTTCCCTTAAATTCTTCAAATACTACATCATCCATCTTGCTGCCTGTTTCCACTAAGGCTGTGGCAAGAATGGTTAAGCTTCCGCCTTCCCGCATATTTCTTGCAGCACCAAAAAATTTTTTAGGCATATGCAGTGCAGCAGGGTCAAGACCGCCTGAAAGAGTACGTCCGCTTGGAGGAACTATCAGGTTATATGCCCTTGCAAGTCTTGTTATGCTGTCTAGGAGAATAACAACGTCTTTTCCATGCTCAACAAGACGTTTGCCCCTCTCAATAACCATCTCGGATACTCTCTTGTGATGTTCAGGAAGCTCATCAAATGTAGAATAGATAACCTCCACGTTTTCACCTTCTATGGCCTCCTTAATGTCAGTTACCTCCTCAGGGCGTTCATCTATAAGTAAAATAATCATATGCATTTCAGGATTGTTTACGGTAATTGAACGTGCAATTTCCTTCAGAAGTGTTGTTTTTCCTGCTTTAGGAGGAGATACAATCATGCCTCTCTGACCTTTTCCAATAGGAGAAACAATATCAAGTATACGCATTGCCGTGTTATGGCTGTCTGTTTCCATGGTTATCTTTTCATTAGGGAATATAGGAGTCAGATCCTCAAAGCATGGGCGTGTAAGTACTTCATTTATATTATATCCGTTTACAGTGGTTACATAGAGAAGAGCTGCAAACTTTTCTGTTGGAGTTTTAACTTTAACCTTTCCCAATATAATATCACCTGTTTTAAGATTTAATTTTTTAATCTGCATTGGAGATACATATATGTCGTTATCTCCGGGAAGATAATTTTCACAGCGGATAAAGCCAAATCCGTCAGGCATAACTTCTAAAATACCGTGGGCTTCAATACCGCTGTCAAGGTTAGGGTCAAACTCGTCCGTACTTCTTTCGTATGTACGGTTGTCACGATATGCCGGTCTGTCCTGAGTGTAGCTTCTGTTTTCCTGAGAACGTTCAAAGGCTCTGTCCTGAGAATAACTTCTGTTTTCCTGAGGACGCTCAAAGGCTCTGTCCTGAGTGTAGACTCTGCTTTCCTGAGGGCGTTCAAAGGCTCTGTCCTGAGTATAGCTTCTGCCTTCCTGTGTGCCGTAGCTTCTGTCGTATGAGCGTGCAGGACGTTCATATGAGGTGTAGGAACGCTGTCTTGGCTCATAGCTGCTTGTGTAAGCCGAAGCAGTGTAGGGCTGTCTTGGAATTGAATCTCCGGCAGTGTAAGACTGGGAACGTACTACAGACTCTCCCGCATTGTATGTGTGCTGACGCGGAGCGTTATCCATAGAAGAATATGCCTGAATACGTGGAGAAGATTCCACTGCAGTATGTGTATAAGCAGTATGTGCAGGAGCTTCCTGGGAAACAGTTGTTGCAGAATATCCGGGGATTGCCGGTGAAGACTGCTCTGTATTTTCAGAAGCTGTGTCAGTATTATCTGTTACTTCAATAATTTTATCAATTAAGGCTGCCTTACGCATAGTGGTAACACTTTTAATGCCATTAGCCTTTGCTATTTCCCGCAATTCGGTCATAGGTAATGTTTGTAATTTTTCTCTCATAAAATATACATCCTTTCAATGTTTCGATGGGTAAATACAGCGAAAATACTGTATACGATAATAAGATTAATGCTTATATAATCATAGTATACAGCATTTGAAAAAAAAAAGATAGTATAAAATAAAAAAATATGATAATATAGATATACTGATTTAAATTTGGAATAAGAATATGAAAGGAAGTAAAAAAATGGCAGCCAGCGAGAAAGCACTAATGTTGCATGAACAATGGAATGGAAAGATTTCAACAGAATCTAAATGTGAAATAAAGACAAGGGAGGATTTGGCACTTGCATATACTCCGGGAGTTGCAGAGCCATGCAAGGTTATAGCTAAAGAGCCTGATAGTGCTTACAAATATACAATTAAGTCTAATACTGTGGCAGTAGTTTCAGACGGCTCGGCAGTGCTTGGTCTTGGCAATATAGGACCATTGGCGGCAATGCCTGTAATGGAAGGAAAAGCAGTACTTTTTAAGGAGTTTGGAGGAGTAAATGCATTTCCTATATGTCTTGACACTCAGGACACGGAGGAAATTATTAAAACGGTAGTAAATATAGCGCCTGCTTTTGGCGGAATAAATCTTGAGGATATATCTGCCCCAAGGTGCTTTGAGATAGAGACAAGGCTTAAGGAGCTGCTTGATATTCCCGTATTTCATGATGACCAGCACGGAACGGCAATAGTAGTTCTTGCGGGAATTATTAACAGTCTGAAGGTAACGGGAAAAAATAAAGAGGATTGCAGGGTAGTGGTAAATGGTGCAGGCTCTGCCGGTATAGCTATATCAAAGCTTTTGCTTACGTATGGATTTAAGCATCTTATGCTTTGTGATAAGTGCGGAATAATATCAAAGAATACTGAAGGTTTGAATTATATGCAAAAGTCAATGACAGAGGTTACCAATCTTGAGGGAAAGCAGGGAAGCCTTGCGGACGCCATGAAAGGGGCAGATATATTTGTGGGAGTGTCGGCTCCGGGAATCGTTACGGCAGATATGGTAAAATCCATGAATAAAGATGCCATTATTTTCGCTATGGCGAATCCTGTTCCTGAGATTATGCCTGATGTGGCAAAGGAGGCAGGAGCGAAGGTTGTAGGTACGGGACGCTCCGACTTTCCTAATCAGGTAAATAATGTTGTAGCCTTTCCGGGAATATTTAAGGGGGCACTTGAGGGAAGAGCAAAACAGATAACGGAGAAAATGAAGTTAGCTGCTGCAGAGGCAATAGCAGGTCTTGTGGATAAGGACAGGCTGAGTGAGGAATTTATACTTCCGGAAGCTTTTGACAAAAGAGTGGTTGAAGCAGTGAGCAATGCAGTCAGAGAAAATATCGGCAATAATTAAAAATGAAAGTGAATTTACTTAGTGGCTATCTAAAGCAGGTATATGGTCATAAGATTTATAAGATTTCCTTAAATGGAGGAATGTCCTGCCCAAACAGAGATGGAAAATTAGGAACAGGAGGATGTATTTTCTGCAGTGCCGGAGGTTCCGGGGATTTTGCACCTTCTCCGCTTATGTCTGTTACAAATCAGATAGAGGAGGGAAAAAAGCAGATAGAAAATAAGTATAAGGGGAGCGGCTATATAGCATACTTTCAGGCATATTCAAATACATATGGAGATATGGATTATCTGAGGAAAATTTTTACGGAGGCAATAAGCCATCCACAGGTAGAAATCCTTTCAATAGCAACGAGACCTGACTGTATAGACAGGGAAAGAGCCATGCTCATAGGAGAGTTAAACAAAATAAAGCCTGTGTGGGTTGAGCTTGGGTTACAGACATCAAATGAGAAAAGTGCAAAATATATAAAAAGAGGGTATGATAACAGTGTGTTTGAAGATGCAGTTGAAATGCTTGCCAAGCAGAATGTGGAATGTATAGTACATATGATTATAGGGCTTCCCTGTGAGACAAGAGAAGACATGATAAATACTGTTAAGTATATTAACGGTTTTAATATTAAGGGAATAAAATTTCAGCTTCTTCATGTGCTTAAGGGAACAAGTCTGGCTGAAATATATAATAGGGAAAAATTTCATATTTATTCATTGGAGGAGTATACAGATATACTGTTGGAGCTTATTGAGTATTTAAGGGAAGATATTGTTATTCATCGGATGACTGGGGATGGTCCGAAGAAACTGCTTATTGAGCCTTTGTGGACAGGCAATAAGAGAATGGTTTTAAACAGTATAAACAGGGAATTTAGCAGGAGAAATATTATACAGGGAAGTAAGTGGGCTAATGTTCACAAGCAGCAGTGTTTTTAAAAGTTGGAGGAAAGCAGCATGGCAATAGATTCAATGACCTTATATAAGTTCATGACGCTGTATATGCTTAATAAGGTTAATTTCCCGTTGACTAACACACAAATATCTAATTTTTTTCTGGATAAGGATTATGCCACGTATTTTGTTTTTCAGCAGGTTATTACAGAGCTGCTGGAGGCAGAGCTTATATCTGCAGAAACGGTGAGAAATACATCATATTATAGAATAACAGATTCAGGAATAGAAACCATTGAGCTGTTTATGGATAAAATTCCGGTGGCAGTTGTAGATGATATGGATATATATCTTATTGAAAATAAGTATGAGATGAGAAATGAGGTTGGTACAACATCTGATTATTATTTGGCGGCCAATAATCAGGATTATATAGTTACCTGCCAGATAAAGGAGGGGGGCAGCAATCTTATAGATTTAAATATTTCTGTCCCCTCTGAAGATGTGGCAGAGATAATGTGCAATAACTGGAGAGACGCCAGTCAGGATATATATTCCATAATTATGAAAACATTAATGAAGGATAAAAAAGTACTGCCCGGTGAGAAGCAGTCTAAGTAGAAATCAGTAAAAAGTCCTTGCAATTATTACATTCATATGATATATTGTTATAGTTGTTAGAAAAGACGTAATTGGTAAAGTCCAATTCCGCAAGTATATAGAAGAGGTGAAAAAAATGAAAGAAGGAATACATCCGTCATATTATCAGGCAACAGTTGAGTGTAACTGTGGAAACACATTTGTAACAGGCTCAACAAAGGAGAATATCCACGTAGAAATTTGTTCTAAGTGCCATTCATTCTATACAGGACAGCAGAAGGCTACAGCTGCCCGCGGACGTATTGATAAGTTCAATCGTAAGTATGGCGTTAAGACAGAAGCATAAGCAGTAAAAGACAAGGTTGAGGATGTGATTCTCAACCTTTTTTTCTAAAAACTAAATGGTAAATATTAACAATAACACAGGTAATATACAGATGAGAGGTAAGACATGGAGAAGAAATCGTCAGGGATAGGCGGTCAGGCAGTGCTTGAGGGTATTATGATGAAGAATAAAAATAAGTATGCCGTCGCCGTTAGAAAGCCTGATAAGGAAATAGAGATAGACGTTAAGGAATACAAAGGGATAGCAGGAAAAAGCAAAATATTAAACCTTCCATTTATAAGGGGAATATTCAGCTTTGTTGATTCCCTTGTTCTTGGAATAAAGACGCTTACTTATTCGGCAGAGTTTTTTGATGAGGAAATAGAGACGGCCGAGGATAAAACTGTAGATAAGGTGGCAAAGTCTGCATTTAAGGAAAAGGCAGAGAGCTTTCTTATGGGGATTACTGTTTTTGTTTCCATAGTGCTGTCAGTGGCACTGTTTATAGTTTTGCCTTATTATGTATCTGAATTTTTTAAATGGATAATGAGCATTAATTCAAATGCACTTTTGGCAGTGATAGAGGGAATTGCAAGAATATTAATATTTGTTTTATATCTTGTTTTAATTTCACGAATGAAGGATATTCAAAGAACCTTTATGTATCACGGTGCGGAGCATAAATGTATTAACTGTATTGAAAACGGATATGAATTAAATATTGATAATGTTCGTATAAGCTCAAGACAGCATAGAAGGTGCGGAACAAGCTTTCTTTTATTTGTAATGGTTATAAGTGTTATAGCATATATTCTTGTTTCAGCACTGATGCCGTCAGATGTCACAAGACTTGTTAAAGTAGGAGTAAGACTTTTGCTTGTTCCTCTTATAGCAGGTATAGCCTATGAGATTATACGTTTGGCAGGAAGAAGTGATAACTTATTTGTGAGGATTTTAAGTGCTCCGGGGCTTCTTATGCAGAGGCTTACAACAAAGGAGCCTGATGACGATATGATAGAGGTGGGAATAAGGGCTGTTGAAGCTGTGTTTGATTGGAGAGAGTATCAGAGGAATATGGGAATTGACAGTGCATTAAGTGAGGGAGCTATGGAAGAGTGAGCCGTTATATAGATATTTTAAACCGTGGCAGGGAAATTTTAAAATTTTGTGAAATAGAGGATTTTGACACTGATGCATGGCTTTTGTTTGAATATGTGTTTGAAATGAACAGAACATCATATTTCCTTCATCAGCTTGATGAAAATCATAATATATCATTAGAAAATAAATATATTGAATTAATAAAGGCAAGATGCAGCAGGCTTCCGCTTCAGCATATTACGGGGCATCAGGAATTTATGGGCTTTGATTTTTTCGTTAACGAGAATACTCTTATTCCAAGGCAGGACACGGAAATATTGGCAGAGAAGGCATTGGAATATATAAGGAAATATATGGATTTGAAAAGTGCAAATTCAGACAATACCGGTGTAAGCATTATGGATATGTGTACAGGCACAGGATGCATAGGCATAGCTATTGCAAAGCTATTGCCAAACATTCGGGTTACAGGGGCTGATGTGTCAGATAAGGCACTTGAGGTAGCCGAAAAGAACAGAAAAAATTTGTCTGCGGATAACATAAGCTTTGTGAAAAGCGATATTTTTGATAATATAGACAGTAACATTAAATATGATTTTATTATATCAAATCCGCCGTATATAAAAACAGGGGATATAAAAAATCTTATGGAGGAAGTAAGACTTCATGAGCCTTTTATAGCTCTTGACGGCAGTGAGGACGGACTTTATTTCTACAGAAAAATAACCGGAGAAGCAGGAAAAAGACTTAAGGAAGGCGGTTATCTTATGTATGAAACGGGCTGTGACCAGGCACAGGAGGTATCATCAATTATGAAAGATGCAGGGTTTTGTAATATTAAGGTGTTTAAAGACTTAGCAGGGCTTGACAGAGTAGTGACAGGGAGACTTCACCATTAGCTTTGCATTTGAATTATAAAGCTTAAATAGACTACGCATGAAAGGTATGGTATAGATTATGTTTGATAGATTAGAAGACCTTGTAATAAAGTATGAGGAGCTGTTAAATGAATTAAATAACCCTGAGATTGTAAATGACCAGAACAGATTTAAAAAGATTATGAAGGAGCAGAATGACCTTGCACCTATAGTGGAGGCTTATAACAGCTATAAGCAGGCGAAGCAGGATATGGAGGACAGTCTTGCAATTCTGGACACGGAAAATGACGAGGATATGAGAGAGATGGCAAAGGAGGAGTTAAACAGTGCCAAAGCCAAGATAGAGGAGTTGGAAAATAAGCTTAAAATATTGCTTTTGCCGAAAGACCCAAATGACGATAAGGACATTGTAATGGAAATACGAGCAGGTGCAGGAGGAGACGAGGCTGCACTTTTTGCGGCAGAGCTTTTCCGTATGTATACCCATTACATTGAGTCAAGGGGATGGAAGATAGAAATAGTAAATGCAGATGAAACGGGAATAGGCGGTATGAAGGAAGTTGAGTTTATGGTTAAGGGACAGGGCGCTTATTCCGTAATGAAGTATGAAAGCGGTGTTCACCGTGTGCAGCGTGTGCCGGAAACGGAGTCAGGAGGACGTATACACACATCAACAGCTTCCGTGGCAGTTATGCCTGAGGCCGAGGAGGTAGACATTCACATTGACGAAAAGGATATAAGGATAGATGTTATGAGGGCATCCGGAAACGGTGGTCAGTGTGTCAATACAACGGATTCAGCAGTTCGTCTTACACATTATCCTACAGGAATAGTTATTTATTCCCAGACTGAAAAGTCACAGATACAAAATAGAGAGAAAGCATTTGCATTGCTTCGTGCGAAGCTTTATGATTTGGAAATTCAAAAGGCACATGATGCTGAGGCGGATGCAAGAAGAAGCCAGATAGGAACAGGTGACAGAGCCGAAAAGATAAGAACATATAACTTCCCACAGGGCAGAGTCACAGACCACAGAATAGGTCTTACTCTTTATAAGCTGGATAAGATTATGAACGGGGATATACAGGAGATAATAGACGCATGTATAGCAGCCGACCAGGCGGCGAAGTTAAGTCAGATGAATGAAGATGGCTAGAAACCTTGATTTTGATATGCTCCCCATATGGTAGACAATGGAAATATCCAAAAACTATCATATGAGGAGCATATTTATGTCTAGAAAAAATCTTAGTAAGGAATTCAAATTAAAATTGTTGAAAGAGCATGACGAAAAGTGGATTTCATATTGGAAGTTAGGTAAAGAATACGGAATTGAAGCGAGTATTATTCGTAGATGGGGCTATGCATATGCTACATTATGGTTAAGAATAATACTCGAAAGAATACAACGTTTGAGGAACGCGTTAAGATTGTTGAGGAATGTATAAGTTTTGGTTACAATTATTCTTCTGTTGCCGGGAAATACGCATGCTCATATGGGCAAGTATATTCATTGGTTAAGAAATATCAAGACAAAGGCATTGAAGGACTATATGATCGACGCGGAAAAAATAAACCAATAGAAGAATTGTCTGAAACAGAAAAATTGAAAATAGAAAATCGTATACTAAAGGCACAAAGCAAACAACAGCAAATGGAGATTGATTTCCTGAAAAAACTCGACGAAATAGAGAGGAGGTGACATTCACAAGAAGCAGGAGCTATTTATCGGATGGATGGGACGGTTCTGATAAACAGAGATATTTTTGACGAATATCTGGAGCGATTCCATGAGCCGAGTACATTAGTGCCGCAGGAGGAAGAAAATGAGCGGGAATCTGTGGATGTTTTCAGATATGCTGGATACGTGGCAAGGGCAATGGGAGCCATGCTTTCTGACAGCCAGCTCAGAAGTATGCTGGAGGGGAAAAAGACCCTTGTAAAAGGCTTGAAGGGAAAGAAAGGCAGCTATGATGCTTACCTTATCCCGGAAAGCATTGAAGATTACTCTTATACCAGAGACGGGAAAGAAATTAAAGGCTCGCAGTATAAGGTAAAACTGGAATTTCCGAAAAAAGGAAAATAAAATGTATTGCTATTGTGCGTACATATTGGTATAATAAATTTGACAGAAGGAAATCCTAAGATTTTGGAAAGGAGTGTTATTCTATGGCAGCAAAGTCAGCTAATTTGTACGCAAGGATAGAGCCGGATGTGAAAGAGCAGGCAGAAAGCATTTTGTCAGCACTTGGCATCCCAGCGTCCAATGCAATCAATATGTTTTATAAACAGATCATTTTAAACAGGGGGCTTCCGTTTGAAGTAAAAATACCTACGGCAAGACCCGCTGATGTGTCTGAACTGAGCGAAGCAGAATTAAATGCAGAACTGGAGAAAGGATATGCGGACATGACAGCAGGCAGAACCAAACCTGCAAGACAGGCATTTGCAGATATCCGCAAAGATTATGGCATATGATTTATGAGGTAATTACCACGGATCAGGCTGATGCCGATTTAAGAGGCATATATGAGTATATTGCCTTTGAACTGCTTTCACCGGATAATGCGGCAGGTCAGCTTGGGCGGTTAGAGGAACACATTGTAGGGCTTGAAGAATTTCCGGAGAAATTCAGGCATTATGAAAAAGAACCGTGGCACAGCAGAGGGCTGAGAGTAATGCCTGTTGACAATTATCTGGTGTTTTATATTTCGGATAAGGATGCGGGTATTGTGACGGTAATCCGTGTTATGTATGCTGGCAGGGATGTTGACAGTCAGCTCAAAGGGCATACAGTAATGTAAAAACAAGATAGTAATCTATTGCAGGCTCGAACCTGCTGTCAGATTACGCAGCTATCAAAAATGGAAGCTATGTCACGTGTTGCAAGATGTATTGATAATGGGCCTATGGAAGGATTTTGGGGACTAATGGAGAGAGAAATGTACTATGGTAAAAAATACAAAACAAAAGAAGAATTAATTACGGCTATAGAAACATATTTGGAGTATTATACTAATAAAAGAGTTCAGAGAAAATTAGGTGTTCTTACACCAATGGAATATCATACAATGAAACTTCAAAATGCAGCATAAAGAAACCCGGTGCATGAAACACCGGGAAAGAAATATTTTCGTTATTTTATTTGTCTACTTGACGGGTAGCAAATCATTTTACAGGACTTTCGTAAATATATCGGAACAATAAATATAGATGGATTTCTAATAAAAAACGGTTTTTGACACATGTCTGAGCCGTTTTTTTCATTTTCTGGTGCTCAAAGATGCACTGTCGCCCCCTTTTTTGCCTTAGATGGCTGAAATTTTTGCTTGAATAAAATATGTTGAAAAGGACATAATTATGGTATAATTAGACCATGAGTAAGGAGGTGCAGATTATGCCACAAATAATTCCTATTAAAGACTTGAAAAATACATCAGAGATTTCTGAGATGTGTCACAAGACAAAGGAGCCTATCTATGTTACAAAAAATGGTTATGGTGATATGGTAATCATGAGTATGGAAATTTATGAGTCGACCATGAAACAGCTTACCATGTATAAAGATATTGAAATATCTGAAAAACAGATAGAAGCTGGACAGATAAAGGATGCAAGAGCAGCACTCAGGGAAACGAGGGAGAAATATGGCTTATAATTTAAACATTACAGAGCATGCCCGGGTAGTGGGAGTGGTTAGAATTAATATAGACGATAGAGTTTATCAATAAGCAATAAAGAATTATAAAAGAAAGAAGAAAAATTGATTTTAGATAAGTTATTAGACAAATCAAAAGATGAATTTGTTGTCATAACAGATTAAATGAAACATTTATGTTGTAATTAATATATTTTCCAGTGTGCAAAAGCTGATAAATACATATTATGTATAAAGAAAGTATTTTATTTGGGAGAGCTTATGAATAATTGTTATTGTGAAGAACAAATGGATTATGGAGTCAGCCCTTATGTGACCAATGTTAAGAAAAAGTCAGTGTATAATTATAATTTTCGTGTTACCCTTTGGACCGGACGCCATTTTCAGATGACCCTTATGTGTATTCCGGTATGTTCAGATATAGGATTGGAGGTGCATAAGGATACAGATCAGCTTATAAGGATAGAGCAGGGAAGGGCACTGGTGAAAATGGGAAATGATAAATGTGAATTAAATTTTCATCAAAATGTATGTGAGGGAGATGCAATTTTTGTTCCTGCCGGAACGTGGCACAATGTAATTAATATCGGCAGTATGCCATTAAAAGTGTCTTCTATTTATGCACCGCCGCATCATCCTGCCGGAACAATTCATCATGCAAAAGAAGATGCTCAAAGGGAGCATTATGAATAAATGGTTTTAATAAATATGTATATTGATATAAAGAAATCCTTGGCTTAAGGCCGGGGATTTTTATTGACAATGTGTGTTTAAGGTCATATAATCCCCAGTATACTATAGCTATGCAGGAACATGAAGTGAGGATTATGAAAAATGTAAGAAATGAGGGTGACAAAAATGGAACTATGGGACGCATATGATGTGGACTTTAAAAAACATGTGGATGGAACATTACTTTTAATGCAAAGAGATTTAAGAAGGCACTACGGAGGTATATGGTATGTATATTAACAAATACCAATCGCCCTTAGGGGAAATAGTAATGGCAAGTGACGGTAAATCTTTGAGAGGATTGTGGATTTACGGGCAGAAATATTTTGGAGATATTTTACCTGATAAGTGTGAGGAAAAGGATTTGCATGTATTTAACATAACAAAAACATGGCTTGATATATATTTTAGTGGGGAAGCTCCTGATTTTACACCGCCCGTTTTTCTTGAGGGTTCAAGATTTCGCCTTGGTGTATGGGAAATTTTGATGGACATACCATATGGCCGGGTAATGACATACGGTGAAATTGCAAATATTATGGCAGGGAAAATGGGAGTGGACAAAATGTCTCCACAGGCAGTAGGTGGTGCCGTGGGACATAATCCCATATCTATTATTGTACCGTGCCACAGAGTTGTGGGAAGTAATGGCAGCCTTACAGGATATGCGGGAGGAATTGATAAAAAAGTTAAGTTACTGGAACTGGAGAAGGTAAATATGGAGAAGCTTTTTATGCCCAAAAAGGGAACGGCCTTATAGTATGAAAAAGTCATTAAATAAAACATATTGTAAGTCATGGCAGTTGAAAAATTGTTTTTTATATGGTAATAATATTTATATAAAATAGTTAATAAGTGTTAGAAAAGGAGATGTTTATATATGTTAGAGGCAGGTACAAAGGCACCGGAGTTTACCCTAAAGGATAAGGACGGAAATGATGTGTCACTTTCTGATTTTAGAGGAAAAAAGGTAGTCCTGTATTTTTATCCTAAGGACAATACGCCGGGGTGTACAAGGCAGGCATGCGGCTTTGCGTCAGCCTACGAAGAATTTAAAAATATTAATGCTGTGGTTATAGGAATAAGCAAGGATAGTACATCATCCCATGAGAAATTTGCAGCAAAGTATAATCTTCCTTTTATATTGCTGTCTGACCAGGAAAGACAGGCAATAGAGGCATATGATGTATGGCAGGAAAAAAAGAATTACGGCAAGGTAAGCATGGGAGTGGTAAGAACAACGTATATAATTGATGAAGATGGAGTTATTGAAAAGGTAATGAAAAAAGTAAAGCCGGATACAAATGCGGCAGAGATTTTGGAATACTTAAGAAAGTAAATAACAATATCCGGAATGGAGATTAATATGGATAACAGACTTTTAAATAAAATGATTGAATATTTTAATGCAGACCCTAAGAGAATACAGCATTTTATTAAGGTATATGCTTTTGCCAAAATGATTGGCGAGGAGGAGGGACTGGATGAAAAAACCCGGTATATTCTGGAGACGGCTGCCATTGTACATGATATAGGTATAAAGCCGGCAGAAGAAAAGTATGGTGACTGCAACGGAAAGCTTCAGGAAAAAGAGGGTCCGGCTGTTGTCAGGAAGCTTCTTAATGATTTGGGATATGAGCCTGAAGTAATAGAAAGAGTTTCTTATCTTGTAGGACATCATCATACATATACAAATGTAGACGGGGCAGATTACCGGATATTAATAGAAGCAGATTTTCTTGTTAATTTGTATGAGGATAAGGCGGGAAGTGAAGCTGTTAAGACTGCTTACGATAAAATATTTAAGACAGGGGCAGGAAGAAATATATGCAAAACAATGTTTGGATTGTGATGGAAATAAAATTTAAAATGTGAGTCAGAAAAGAGGATAAAATTTTGAATTATAAGGAAATTAAGAAGAATCAGGAAGTTATTGCATTTTTAAAAAAGGGAAACGACAATCTTGGTACATTGGGATATACTGACCATTCAGAGATTCACTGTACACTTGTGGCGGAGCGTGGAGCCATGATACTTAAGAAGTTTGGTTATAGTGAGCATGATATTGAGCTGGTAAAGATAGCGGGATTTATGCATGATATGGGAAATGCAGTGAACAGGACTCATCATGCTGAGTATGGTGCGATACTTGCAAATGATATTTTAAGAAGAACGGATATGCCCGTAAGTGACAGAGTGACCATAGTATCGGCAATAGGAAATCACGATGAGTCTACAGGAGGTGCAGTAGATGCTGTGTCTGCTGCCCTTATTATAGCGGATAAGACAGATGTAAGAAGAAATCGTGTAAGAACAAAGGAGCAGGCTAATTTTGATATACATGACAGGGTTAATTATGCAGTTACTGAGGCGGCGTTAAAGGTTAATACGGAAAAAAATGTAATCTCCCTAAATCTTCAGATAGACGAGAGGATATGTACAATGTATGAGTATTTTGACATTTTCCTTGGCAGAATGATGATGTGCAGGAGGTCGGCGGAAATATTAGGAGCAAAATTCAAATTAACGGCAAACGGAAGCAAGGTGCTGTAAATATGTGATTGGCATCTGTATCGGCTTTTTACATATATTTAACTAAAACCTGATAGCAGAGCAAATGGTTTGTGTATAAAATGTGGGCATAATATAAATATCAAAAAAGGAGAGAAAGGTATGCCTTCAACGTATGCACATTACAGGATGGGACAGGAAGTAAGAAACAAGGTGGGAGACAGGGAAAGAGCAGTTATAGAAACGTACCCTGAGCTTTTTCTCATAGGACTGCACGGACCGGACATATTATTTTACTATAAGCCTCTTACTGCCAATCGTGTTAATCAGATAGGATACAGTACCCATGACAGACCGGGGGAAGAGTTTTTTGCTAATGGAGCAAGGGTTCTGGAAAAACACAAGGGACATAAGGCATATTTGGCTTATTTATACGGTTTTATATGCCATTTTGCATTAGATGCAACATGCCATGGTTATATCGACCAAAAGATTGCAGAAAGCGGAATATCACATACTGAGATTGAGGTAGAGTTTGACAGGGAGCTTATGATTATAGACGGTCATGACCCGGTAAGGCATAAGCTTACAAGGCATATAGTGCCGTCAGACAGAAATGCAGAGGTTATTAAGGACTTCTTTAAGGGAGTGACAGCATTGCAGGTAAAAAAATCCTTAAACGGAATGATATTTAACAATAATCTCCTTATATCACCTTCAAGAATAAAAAGGCAGTTTGTGTATTCTATTCTTAAGATATCAGGCAATTATAATGAAATGCATGGTCTGTTGGTTAATTACCGTAAAAATCCAAAATGCAATGACAGCACGGAAAAGCTTTTTGAATTATATGAAAAGGCAGAAAAGCTTGCAGTCCGTTTGATAAATGAATACAGAGGATTTTTATATGGAAAGCTTCCTTTAAATGAAATATACAGATATACCTTTGGGTCAAAGCTTCCGGAAAAGGAGGAGAAGGCAGGATGAAATTTAAGCTGACCAATAGTGAGAAGCGGTGGGTTTTGTATGATGTGGGAAACTCGGCATTTACTCTTCTGATATCTACCATCATGCCTATTTACTTTAATTATCTGGCAGGAAATGCAGGATTATCTTCTGTTGATTATCTGGCATATTGGGGATACGGTGCATCAATAGCAACTCTCGTTGTAGCCATGCTGGGTCCTGTTTTTGGAGCCATTGCAGATACAAAGGGATTTAAAAAGCCTGTTTTTGCAGGTTCACTTTTAATAGGTGCCATATCCTGCATATGCCTTGGATTTGCAAAGCAATGGCTTGTATTTCTTGCTATATATATTATTGCCAAAATAGGATATTCATGCAGTCTTATTTTTTATGATTCCATGCTTCCCGACATTACTACGGCAGACAGGGTTGATAATGTGTCCTCACAAGGCTTTGCGTGGGGATATATTGGAAGCTGTATACCTTTTGCTATAAGTCTTGGATTGGTATTGGGAGCGGAAACTATGGGAATTTCCATGGAAACGGCAATGATGCTTTCCTTTATAATAATAGCGGTCTGGTGGGTGGCAATGAGTATGCCTCTTATAAAGGGATACAGACAAAAATATTATGTTGAGAAGAAAAAACATGCAGTTTCAGAAAGTTTTAAAAGGTTAGGCAGAACCTTTGGGAGTATGCGGAAAAATAAAAAAATATTTATATTTTTACTGGCATTTTTCTTTTACATAGATGGAGTATATACCATAATTGATATGGCAACAGCGTATGGTCAGGCCTTAGGGCTTGACAGTACGGGACTTTTACTGGCTTTGCTGGTAACTCAGATAGTGGCTTTTCCCTTTGCCATTATATTTGGAAGACTTGCACAAAGATTTCGTACTAATAAGCTTATTACAATATGTATAACAGCATATTTTGGAATAGCGGTGTTTGCCATGTTTCTTACCACACAGGAACAGTTTTGGGGATTGGCTGTATTGGTAGGAATGTTTCAGGGCGGCATACAGGCTTTGTCAAGGTCTTATTTCACAAAAATTATTCCTCCTGAGCAGTCCGGAGAGTATTTTGGGCTCTTTGATATATGCGGAAAGGGAGCTTCGTTTATGGGCACCACAGTTGTAAGTCTTGTATCTCAGCTAACGGGAGATATAAGTAAAGGAGTGGGAATGATAGCGGTATTGTTTGTAGTTGGGATTATTCTGTTTCAAGTTGCAGTGAGAACAGAAGAAAATGAAGATGCTTATAACAGTCAGGCAGGAAAAAGAGAAGAAACTTATAATGGCTGCCGGATTTCCGATGTTATGTAATATGAAATTTATATAGAGAAAACAGGCAAAGGGCAAGCATTTACCTGCACCTTTGCCTGAATTTTTTAGGAAGCGGCTGCCGATGTGTTTTTGCAAACAGTAGCTTTTTCTATTATGTGATTTGCAACGGAATGAACCTGAATTGTAAAGTCATTATATTCGCAGCTAAAGCTTTCACCGTCATTAGGTATTCTTCCTATAATGCCGCACACAAATCCGCTGAAAGTATCATAGTCATTTGGAAGTGATACATTAAGTGCCTTTGAAACATCATCTAAATCGGCACCGCCGTATATAAGCCAGTTTTCATTATCAAGCTTTTGAATATCGATAGGTTCAGATTCCTCCTCCTCATCATATATATCGCCAACTAAGGCTTCCATTAAGTCGTGAAGAGTAATAATACCTGAAAGTCCGCCGTATTCGTCTATTATTACGGCAAAATATGTTCTGGAGCTTTTCATTTTCTGAAACAGAACATTTGCTTTCATACTTTCAGGAATATAAAAAGGCTTGTCAATAGCATTCTCAATAATAAATTCCTTGGACTTGTCTTTTAATCTGAAATAATCTTTAGTGTCAAGAACACCTACAATGTCATCTGTAGATTCACGGTATACAGGATAATGTGTATGTCTTGAGCTGTGTATGATATTTTCCCATTCGTCTAAGGAATCATCTATGTTGATTGATATAACGTCAAGGCGGTGGGTACATATCTGCTCGGCAGAGGTATCATCGAAATCAAATATATTTTCAATCATACTGCTTTCATCTTCCTTAATAGTACCCTGCTCGTTTCCCTCAAGCAAAAGCATACGGATTTCTTCCTCCGATACTTTTTCGTCTTCTGAATCAGGGTCAATGCCCATAATACGCAAAATAAGGTTAGTTGAAGCCGTCAGTATAAATACAATAGGTGCAAATATCTTTGATACACCGTATAACATTCCGGACATACCAAGTGCCATTGATTCTGCCTTTTTCATGGCAATACGCTTCGGTACAAGCTCTCCGAATACAAGGTTAAAGTATGCAAGTATAAGTGTAATAAGAAATACGGCTATAGTATTTAATATTCCTGCCGGTATGGGAACACCCCAGTCTAACAGTGTGTCAACTAAAGGTTCTGCAAAATTGTCGGCAGCAAAAGCACTGCTCAAAAGTCCTGCAAGAGTAATTGCAACCTGAATGGTGGCAAGAAACTTGGACGGCTGTGATACCAATGATGAAAGCTTTATTGCACGCTTATCTCCATCAGAGGTCATTTTCTTAAGCTTTGCGTCATTCATGGAAATAACTGCTATTTCCGCACTTGCAAACGTAGCATTCAAAAATATAAGTATAATTAATAAAATAATGGGACCAATCATAAAAATTTCCTCCAAAATAAGTGTTATTCTGATTATAAAATTAAAAATTATTTATGCATAACACTACATGGAGCAAATATTAAACTGTAAGTAATTATACAATGGCTACTGTCACTCTGATCCATGTATTCAATCACATCCTTTCAAAGTAAAAAAGTTTATATTATATAAATAGCATAATAAGGATAGAGTGTCAATGGAGCATACAATTATATAATTAAAAATTTATAATTCATTAGTCTGTAAAAAGCTGTGTCCAATAAGGAGATTTGCTGTTTTGGCTATATCCTACCCCAAGCTTTGTAAATTTGGAACTAATCATGTTTTCATAATGTGACGGTGAGTTTTTCCATGCTTCTACAACAGACTTTGGGGAAGTATAACCCCATGCAATATTTTCACCTGAATATCTGTAGGAAATATTAAACTCTTTAAAGACAGTGTAAAAGCTTGTGCCGTCGGGACGTGTATGTGACATGTTTTGAGCATAATCCATTTCAAGAGAACGCATGGAAGCAGCATTGCAAAGGCTGTCATCAAGGACAAGGGGTGAAACACCGGCAGCACTTCGGATTTCATTTGTATAAAGCAATACCTCCTCATAATATGCTCTGTAGGCAGAACTGTTTGCTATACTTATGGAAATCATATCAGAGCCGGAAGAGGTGATTGTGTTTTCGGAGGATGTTGCAGCTTCAGATTCCACAGGTGATGTGGAAGGTGCGGCAGCAGTTGTCTCCACAGTTGAAAAGTTGAGTGAAGGATAAGTTTTTGTTTCACTTACCCAGGTCTCCGCAGGCTTTTCGGTACGCGACTGTATTGCTGTAGTTTCATTATCTGAAACAGTATTTTTGGTGCTTTCAGCAATTTTTATATTTTCATTTTCATGGTAAGTGGTAGCTGCGGCTTCTGTTGTCTCGTCAGTCTTTTCATCAGAGAAGCTTATATTTTCAACAGAGCTTTCAGAGGTATTAGATATATTTGCTGTTTCCCCGGCAGCACTTGTTTCTTCTGCCATGTAGCCGGAGCTTTCTATAGTCATATATGCAGTTTCACTTATGGGTGTAATATCTGATTTTGATTTATCCCCTATAATGCAAAAAATTATTACAGATGCTGCGGCAGCAATAATAATACCACCGCCTAAAAGTACGTATTTAAGAGATGACTTTGATATATTTCTAATATTGAACATAATAAAATCCTTTCTTAATCTGATGTATATTACGGATACAAGGTGTACAGTGTCACGTGTTATGTACATAAAACACAAAATATAAATTTATATATCTTATATTACAGTGAAAAAGTATATAATATCAACAGGTAATATTTAGCACATTTATCTATTGATTTTTTTTGAAATTATCCGAAAACATTAATATATAAAATATATATGAAATCTGTAAATAAGGAACACGGATTGTTCCTAAGCACTACTTACACGGAGGTAAAAGTTATGAATACAAATGTAATAGGAAACGGACAGGTACAGACAACAGATGTATACAAGGAGAAAAAAGTATCAGGTGCATCTTTGGGAAAGACAATAGGAGATGCGAAATTAAGCGAAAAGGCACAAAAGTATTATCAGCAGCTTAAGCAGAAGTTTTCTAATATGGAATTTATTCTTGTAAGCCCTGACAAGAAAAATGAGGCAGAGGCAAATGCTGCAAAGTATGCAAGTGCCAATAAGACAGTTGTTTTAATAGATACAGAGAAGATTGAAAAAATGGCTGAGGATGAAAGCTACAGGAAAAAGTATGAAGGCATAATAAGCAGCGCAGGAAATCAGATTGCACAGATGCAGGCATCAATCAGTCAGACAAATGCAAATGTAAAGAGTTACGGAATAAAGATAAATGACGGAGGCACCGCATCCTTTTTTGCAGTTATTGACAAATCTCTTGAGGCACAAAGGGAGAGGATAGAGAAAAAAGCAGAGGAAAAGAGAGAGCAGCGAAAGGCAGATGCAAGGGAGGCTGAGGAAAAGCGGGCAGAGAAAAGAAAGGAAGCAAAAGCAGCAGGCAAGGAAAGCGGCGACAGTTCGGTAACAATAACGGCATCGTCACTTGAGGAGCTTATAAGCAGGATAAATGATTATGTAATGCTTGAAAAAAGTGATGGAACAGAAACGGAAGCAGAAAAGCGTTTAGGAAAAAACATAGATTTTTCCATATAATAAAGCTTAAAATATGTCAGGCACCCGGTTTTGGTGGTAAATCCATGAAAGCCGGGTGATTTTATGTTGAAGTGAAAAGATACAAAATAGTTGAAATTAACAATATAATTAAGTATACTA
>CALWSG010000060.1 GCA_944384155.1 uncultured Lachnospiraceae bacterium
TGGAGGATTGTATGCAGTATAAATGTAAATTAACAGTGATTGATAAAAAAGTGTATCCGGAGTTACAGGCACAGTATTGTGCAGATCCAAATTCGGGGGCGTGCCCATGTTACAATGTGGGAGATGAGTATATTTTTGAGCGTTATGGTAAGAAGGATGATTTTTGGCATATTGGGACGGGAACTCTGATAAAAGCAGGAAGAGATGCGGAGGGCATAGCAGGCTCCACAGAGCTTCCACATTGTTCAGAGGCTTGGGATGCTGTCAGCCGTTATATTTACACAGCACTTCAAGGGGGAAGCATTATGCGGGGCTGGATGAATGATGAGCGGGTGATGATAGCCTGCTGCTCAGACGGAACAAGACCTGTTATTTTTAAAATCCAACGTTTGGATTATAAGGTGCTTTATATTGACGGCATTGGATGTGAGAAGTGTGAGCAAAAAATATCAGATGCATTAAAAGCTCTTCCTGAGGTGAGTGATGTTGTGTTCCGGCACGAGGATAATTTTACCGAGGTTTACCTGGATAAAGATGTAGCCGATGAAGTCCTAAAGAATACTGTTGAAGGATGCGGAGCTTATGCTGTTACAAAAATAGATTAGAATCAGGTTTCAAATACGGCATATTTTAAGGAAGGGTAAAGCTGTAAATGTTGACACTGCAAAATTGCTCTGTTATAATCTGAACAGCAAAATAATTCATATAAGTGAGGACAGATATCATGCAGATTTCCAGCAGGTTTACCATAGCAATACATATTTTTGCATGTATAAATACTTTTGAAAAGGAATATAAAATAACAAGTGATTTTTTGGCTTCCAGTGTAAATGCAAATCCGGTGATTATCCGAAAGCTGCTGCAGCAGTTAAAGGCTGCGGGACTTGTTACAGTACAGAGAGGAAGCGGAGGAGCTTCTATTGCAAAGCCCTTAGAGGAAATCACTTTCTTTGATATTTACAATGCTGTTGAGTGTATTGATAAGGGAAAGCTATTTCATTTCCATGAAAATTCCAATAAGAATTGTCCGGTGGGACGCAATATTCATCATATTCTTGATGATAAGTTAGAGAGGATACAGAAAGCTATGGAAGAGGAGATGAAAAAAATTACTATTGCCGATGTAATTCGTGATACCCGAAAGTATATTTCAGAAGATATTAAATAAGTTAAGCTTTAAATGACAGGCCATATGCTCTTTTTTAGAGTGTATGGCTTATTTTGTCATTTATACTCTTATTTAAAAAGAAAAAAAATGTTGTACCTATTGACATTACAACGATAGTATATTATACTAACGTTGTAATCAAAAGAGTTACAACAATAAATTTAAAGTAAAAACTGAAACGGAGGAATTTTTTATGAACAAGAACACATTTACAACGGCAAAACTTACAAAGGGCGAAATAAATGTTTATGATTTCGGAGTAATTAAGCTCCATGCCTATAAGACTAACGATTTTATTGATGATGAGGTTTTTATTGTTGAGAAGAACGGAAAGGCCGTTATTATTGAATCTCCTTGCTTTTTTGATAATAGCAGGGAGCTGGAGGAATATCTGAAAGATATGGAAGTTGAGGGTATGCTTATAGCTTACCATGGTGCAGGTGCGACCTTTCTTCCGGAAGTTCCGAAATATTCAACACAAAATGCTGTGGAATATTCTGAAAAGGGGGGAGGCAAGGCTTTGGTTGATAAGTTTGCCGGTGCCTTCGGTGAAATCTTTGACAGTTCAATTCACAAAATAACAAATGTGATAGGTGAGGGAGCTATTACAATAGGCGGTATTAATTTTATCATTACTAAGACAGACGAAGCCTTTGATGTGGAGATTCCTGAGATTAATGCAGTGTATACTCATATGCTTGGTCATGACTGCCATTCTATTGTTGCCGGAGCAGGTCACGCAGATGCCATTATCAGACAGTTAGAGGATTATATTGAGAAGGGGTATGACCTTATTCTGACATCTCACTATACGCCTGAGGATTTGAAGGATGCTAAAACGAAAATTGCATATTTGGAAAATCTTAAAACCATTGCAGCAGGCTGCACAAATGCAGAGACATTTAAGGCAGAAGTACAGAAACAGTATCCGAATTACAGCGGTGAAAATTACCTTGACATGACGGCAGGCTTCTTTTTTTCCTAAGCAGGCATATTGAAGACAAAGGAGGGCAAAGCATGACACATAGGGAGAAGCGGCTGTTTATGATAAGAGAACTGTTGTCAGAATTACCACAATGCAGAGATATAAAAATACCTGCAGATACAGAGGGACAAAAGCAATTATTAAGAAGTCTTATGAATATCCGCCCTCCCCGTCCTATAAGCTCAGAGTTTCTTAAAATACAGGATGAATATTTGAGCAGGGAGGTAGCTGAAAGGGGTGTAGTGGATGGTGATGCTTTGCCGGTATCACCTATAAATAATCGTCTTGTCCTTTGGCGTGGTGATATTACCACATTAAAGGTTGATGGCATTGTAAATGCAGCTAACAGTGCTTTAAGGGGGTGCTTCGTACCCTGCCATTCCTGTGTGGATAATATTATTCACAGCGTTAGCGGAATACAGCTTCGATTGGCCTGTGATAAGATTATGACAAGGCAGGGACATGACGAGCCGACGGGAACGGCAAAAATCACCCCCGGATTTAATCTGCCATGCCGTTATGTACTTCATACGGTTGGTCCGATTGTATTGGGAAGGCTTAAAGACATACATTGCAGGCAACTGGCAGACTGCTATAAATCATGTATGGAGCTTGCATCACATAATGGATTAAAAAGTGTAGCCTTTTGCTGCATATCTACAGGAGAGTTCCATTTTCCCCAAAAAAAGGCGGCTGAAATTGCTGTAGGTACAGTCACGGAATTTTTGAAAAGTGATAAACACATAGAAAAGGTGGTATTTAATGTTTTCAAGCAG
>CALWSG010000061.1 GCA_944384155.1 uncultured Lachnospiraceae bacterium
TTACTTTGTTCAATTAGGTCAAATCGAAAATGGTGTAAACGAAGGGGCAGTTCACTGGAATGCCAAAACTGCTTTTTCGTTTACTCCATCATCGATTCTAACCTAACAAATTTGATATGCTAAATTATACCATTTTTTAGTATTCATGTCAATTTTACATTTAGCATTTTTAGCTTATGACACAGAGCCTTCATTTTCATCATAGGTTTTTACCCATGTAGACAAGAAACTGCTGCTAATTCCCGGATTCCTGGCACATTTTCCTATGACCGGCTCAGGCTCAGAGTGATCTTTCCAGTATCTTGCTGCATCTTTCTTAAATTCTTCTATATATTGTGTTGCCATAATCCATTTATCCATATGTTCATTATTATATATCTATGTTAAGAATAATTCACGTTCATCCTTAGGCCGATACTATCAATTAACTACATACAATTCCTGATTTGCTATTTCATGTTCCTCAACACCAGGTGTGCAAGACAAAAACGGATTTACTTATCTCAGCACAACAGTCTGACACAAATACATTATGGTCCTAAAACTGCAAAAAATCTGCCATATACTCTGAATACACGTCAAACAATGTATCTGTATCAATATCATCATAATCACTGAATGAAATTCTTTCCCACACCTTACTATTAAAATCAAGCTGCTGCTTTTCCAAAAACGGATTAAATTTTTCCAGAAATTCACGATTTTTTACCTGCTGCAATATTTCATTTTTATTGCTTTCAGTCATGTCCGGCAGGTAATCCTCAACACATTTTACTATATAAAAACCTTTTTCTGTTTCTATAATGTCAGTATACTCTCCCGTTTTAAGCTGAAAAGCTTCCTGTTCCACAGACTCAACCATGTCACCACGCCCAATATCTATCTCTATAATATCATCATCTGAATATTCATCTGCCAGCATATAAAAATCAGCACCACCCTGAATTTTGGCAAACACCTCCTGTGCCTTTGCCCTTTGGCTTTCACTGTCCTCTGATGCTGTGTTGATATAAATATACATAACCCTCATTACTCTGGCTTCCTCGTCGCTTACCTCATATTCTGTCCCTTCCGTCATACTGTTATAAACTTTTTCTGCCTTAAGGCATTTTTCATATGCCTTCTGTATATCCTCCTTTGAGACTTTAAGCTTTTCCCTTTCACTGTCAGTCAGGGAGGAATAATATGCCTCTGCTGCCGCCGCCAGCTTTTCATTTTCCTCCTCTGATATTTCTATTCCATTCTCCTGTGCAAACATATACATTGCCTCAAGATATATCTGCCTTTCCTTTACATATAACTTGACACTGTCCTCCATTGTTTTGCCGGCTACTGTTTTATTCCATATTTCAGTGCCAAAATCGTCTTCGTATTTATTTTTTTCATTTATAAGTGTAATCATTATTTCAGGCAGACTGCACCGGGAATCAGACAGCTTAAATATAACGTCATCCTTTAACCCGGTTGTTATCTTTACATTACCGCTGCACCCTGCCACTGATGTAAACACTGCTGAACATATAACCGTAAGTATCATGATTTTTTTTAATATTTTAACTAACATACCCTTGCTTCTCCCACATCAGCCTTCTACAATAAGATATCTTCCCTTTGAAAGCTTAAATACTTCAAGCTGCTCAGTAAGCTCTTCATCACTTATATCACTAATGTCCATATTATCCCGGAAATACTGTCTGACCTCATCTATTGAATCAAAAACCTCTGCCATGCAGTCTGACAAAAACTCCTCTGCCTCCTGCAAATTTTCTGCAACAGGCTCGTCAAAAAGCTTTCCCTGTTCCCTTAAGAATACTTCAAGACATTCCTTATCATACATAGTAGCATCTATCCTTTCCTGTTTTTAGTGCTTAAACCCATGATTCTAACCCTTGCAGAATTCACTCCAGCCTGACAATACCTCCTGTACTGTATCTGATGTGTATCTTGCCGCCTTTTTTACATCATCTGCCGCACTGTTCATGGCATAGCTGTAATATGCCCTTCCAAACATTTCTATATCGTTATAATTATCTCCGAAAGCCATAGTCTCACTTACATTAATGTTAAACCTTTCCTGTATGCAGGCAAGTGCATTACCCTTATGAACTCCCTTCATAACAAAATCCTGCCAGCATGCTCCTGATACCGTGTCCTTCACATACCCGCTCCATTTATTATGGAAATATTGGCTGTGATTACATATTCCATCCTGGGCATATACGGAAATTTTTATAAAATCCTCTTTAACCTCATGAAAGCTCCTTACCACTGTCACATCATTTTTTACATAATTAACCATATGCTCTTCATAGCTTTCAGACTTTGGCATAATATAACTGGTCTCCTCCCCTGACAAAAGCACCTCGCAACCGTCTCTTTTATATATATCCTCCATAATGGCTAATCCCAGATTTCTGTCCAGTGATTTTTTGTAAATCGTCTCTCCCTTATATTTTACAAAGCTGCCATTTTCACATATATAAATAAGCTTATCCCTCACGGGCTCAAAGTTTCTCATAAGATTAGTGTATTGTCTTCCGCTTGCAGGTGCAAACATTATCCCTGCATCCGTCAGCTCCTTTATAATGCTAAGCTGCTCCCGTGATACCTGTCTTATTCCATTCTGAAGCAGCGTACCGTCCATATCACTTGCTATAAGCTTTATCATACTATCTGTTTCCTTTCATGGATTGGTTAATTAAGCTTACTCAAACTATATCAGATATAAGGATATTTTTCAACCTTATGCTGCACACCATGCTTTATAAATGTCTATATTATTTTTCCAAATAATGCATATACACATCTTCCAGATTCATTTCCTCCCTATCCTTATTCTTTCCTTCAAGCTCCCAAACCCGGTCTGTCAATTCCTTTGGAGATGCCATTTCTATAAGCCTCCCCTCCTTTATCAGCATAATATTCCCTGCTATTGTTTCCACATCACTTACAACATGGGTTGCCAATATTACTATCATATTTTCAGACATATCCTTTATAAAATTTCTTGTCTTTATTCTTTCCTCCGGATCAAGTCCTGCTGTAGGCTCATCAAGAATAAGTACTTCCGGCTTTCCCATAATTGCCTGTGCCAAAAGAACACGCTGCCTCATTCCTCCTGAAAATCCTCCAATCTTCTTATGTGCTTCCTTTTCTAAGCTTACTACTCTTAACAGTCTTTCAATCTCTGCTTTGGCTTCCTTTCTTTTTATACCCTTTATTGCTGCCATATAATATAAAAAATCTATTGCACTTAAACTGTCATACATTCCCTGCTGCTGAGGCATATATCCTATTTTATTCCTAAAACGGCTTCCCATTTCAAGAATTTCTTCCCCATCATATAAAATTTCGCCTGATGTACGCTTTATATTATCCGTAATCAGATTCATAAGGGTGCTTTTTCCTGCTCCGTTTGGACCAAGCATACCATATACCCCTTCACTAAGCTCCGCTGAAAATTTGTCAAGTGCTGTCTTTTCACCGTATCTCTTTGTGACATTTTTTAATTCAAGCTTCATCCTTATCTCACCTCATATCTTTTTTTAAGTGCAAAATATGACACAATTCCAATTATCCATAATATAATTATTGGAACATATGATAATATACTGTCTGTACCTTTTCCTATCCATATATTCATTATCCACATTGGTACAATAACAGAAATATATGACATTCCCGGTATTCCTATATATGTAAGAACTGACGGCAGCACAATAATGCCTATGGCTGTCCACATGGAAACAAACATATTTCCCGAATACATTGAAATACACATTACCGCCATTGCTATGGCTGCAATTACCGTAAGCCTTAATATATACCACATTAAAATAAATGCCTGTATACTTATGTTTAAAGGAAACTCACTGAACATTTTTAGGCTCTGCACAGGTGCATCCAATCTGTCAAATCCGTATATGTGCCATATATTATAAGTCTCTATGATAAACATAATAAGCCCCATTACCAAAAACAGAGAAACCCCACTTATAATTCTTCCATTAAAGCTTTTCTTCTTTCCCTTTCCCGCAGAACGTATTAATAATATAAATCCCGTCTGATTTTCCACTGAAAACGTATTATGTAACAGAAGTACTCCCGCCACAATAATAATAAGACATTTTCTCAATCCCCCCTCATAATTATCCTTTCCGAATAAATACTCATAACTATCCTGACTTATAAGCATTGCATCTATGTCTTTATCTTTCTTTATACTCTGCACATACTTTACATCTTCTTCTATATTAGTAAAAATTTTATATTTTCCATATGCATTTTCATATTCCAGCTCTAAATCAAAATATTCATCTTCCGTAATTTCACCTTTCTGTATCTTTTCCCCTGCATTCATAAACTCACTGCTTAATTTTTCATATTTATCTTTTGCTTCCTGTATATCACTTAAAATATCCTTCGTCACTTTATTGCCGTTTTCATTGTAATATACCGACTTAGCTGCTGACATTCCTCCCACAGTTCCTATATCCGCTCTGCTTATCATACTGTATGCACACAGGATAAAAACCGCCAGTATTATAATACCTTTGTTTAGAAATACTATTTTTCTAAGCTCCCATACTATAACATATTGTCTTGTGCATAACCTGCTCTTTAGCTTAAGAAATCTATTATAAATACTGTCAAGGGCTTTTATTTCAACGGTTCCATACATTAGTGAATTTACTGCTGCTATAATAAAAACAATCCATAATACCATTATAACCGCCGCTGCTAAAAGCTGCCTTATTCCTACAGGCTGACCAAAAATATTAATATTGTAATATGTTGTATATAAATTTTCAACATCAAGAAAAGAAAATATATTTATAAATTTAAGGTAATTATAACTTTCAGTATAAGATATTGATTCATACATAATATACTGGGAGCTGAAGAATAAAAATAGTATAATAAGTACTGCCCCTATATTTTTAAACAGGGACATTACCAGATATATTATTATGGCAATTAAAAACAATACAAAGCATTTTATAAAAACATATTCTCCAAAAAACTGCCATATAGATATTACCCTGTCACATTCCTTAAATATTTCAACTGACTGAATCGGCCTGTCATTATTTCCAATATACATATATGTAACTAGCAGATATAAAACACCATACATAAGGATGGTGATAAAGATGGTGCTGATAAGCAATGCTGCAATCCTGCATGCTGTAAGAGAAAGTCTTCCCTTTTGTGCTGCTCTCACCATTCCTGAAAGTCCTTTTTTTCTATCCTCAAAAAATTTAACAACAATAAAGACAAGAAATATAAGTATAAGATAATCCGTAATTTTAAAGCCCACAAATGATATTACATTGTTATTCATTCCCTCTTTAAGCTCTATATTCTCTGCATCCTCATAATCTTCCACTGTCTTCTCAATATTTTTTTCCTCAAATGAGTCTTCTGTCACGTTATTTATCATCTGTAACGCATTATCTTTTATTGTGTCAATATACTGCTCATATTCCTGATGATACTCCTTTTGCCAAAGAATACTGCTTATTTCTCTGTAATTTTCCGGCAGATTATAAGCATTTCCAAACTCGTCATACTCTACACCTTCCTCAAGCTCCTCCAAGGTCATGTCTTTATATTCACCCTCCCGCAGGACCTTTTGAAAATTTTTTGAGTATTCCCTTATTTCACTTACTGACTCTAATTCCGTTTCCTGATAAAAATACAAGACAATCTGTAAAATAATAAGCCCTAATATTACAAAAAAAGTAATATTATTTTTATATATTCTCCTTAATTCATACATACTATGCCGCCTTTTACTTACATTCTATCCACTCATTTACTTCCCCCTCAATAGGACATATAAATATTTTTTCCCCATTATCTTCCCCCTGAAATGTGTATGCGAACAAATAATCCTTAGTAAAAATAGTATCCCATTCATATTCGTATGTGGAAATTTCCTTTATTTTATTTCCATCGCCATCTATTATAGTAAGCTTTCTGTCCTTAGGATCCATTCCGTTTATTGCCATTTGTCCAAAGTTATTGAGTATAATATATTTTCCGTTTGTATACAAATATATGCCGTCTCCCTTTTCTCCCACATTATATATTTTTACATATTCATCACCTGACTTTTTGTATATATCGGCTCCATTTTTGTAATAAAGCACACCGTCTATGGAAATACAAAGCATATAATCACCGTCATCAGTCTCTGTCACAGCTCCGCTGTTAACATCATATGTAACAGTTTTATTGATATAATTATCACTGTCATCTCTGTATTTTAATTGAAAAACCGCTGTTTCCTTATCAATATATACATTCCAATATCCTAAAGAATAACCATCCTGATGATGCAGCCTGACTGCTTCTCCATTTGACAAATCACCTCTGTACAAATCTATTGATACAACAGTGTCATATCCTTCCAAATCCTTTCCGCCGATTCCCAGGCTGTAATATACATATCCGTTTGACATGGAATAATCTACTGTATAGCCTGAACCAAATGCCATATCACTAATCTTATACTCCTTTTTCCTGTCTGACCCTTCAGTGTTCATAGACATCAGCCAAACCTCTCTGTATGATTTATCATAATTAATAATTGAATTGAGATAATATATTCTTTCATTATAATATGTCAGCTTATCACCCAGAACACTCATTCCCAAATATGCCGTGCATCTGTCGTCACTATGGCTGCACTGTGGGTTGCTGCACAAAATGCCGAATTTTCCCGTTTCCTTTTCAAGCCTGTATATATGTTTCGGGTCACTTATACCATACTGTATATAATAAGCATCTTCACTTTCCGCAATATGCGTCGGACTTAAAGATACGGGGTAATCTTCTCCTATCTCATAAAGGGGATCTGTAGTTTCTATTTTTAAGGTTGAATAAGATAACTTCTCTTTTAAACTGTCACCCTGATTTTCATTGCTTTTTATCATTACAGCAATTATAATACATGTAACTGCCAATAATACAACACACGATGAAATAACTATTTTTGCTTTTCTGCTCATAACACACTTCCTCCCGATGATTGTTACAACTTACTAATACAAATATCACGATTTATCTTCAGTATTTTAAAAGTACTTTTAATAATTTTATTATAAACTTGTTTCATTTTAATGTCAACATACATTAAAACTTGAGTTTCCGTGGTTTTATCCACAAAACCTAATTCTCCCGGTTACCACTATAACCAACTTTCAAAAAATGCCCAAAATATAAGGAATCCTATTCCTTTTTGATGTATGATTTAAGTGATCAATCAAAAACCTGCTAAAC
>CALWSG010000062.1 GCA_944384155.1 uncultured Lachnospiraceae bacterium
CCCCCATCGAACCAGAATATGAGAATGAGCCGTATTCAAAATTGATATATAGTATACGCGGATAACGTTTTTTTAGAGCCAATACGTTTATTTTGTGCGGTTGGCTCTCTTCTTTTTTATTCTTACAGATGACAAAATCACGTGAAATGATAGGAGAAAATTTATGGAACAGGAAGAAATAATAAAAAAACTTAAAATTATTAAGGTGCTTAATGACATTGATAATCAATACATTGCAGATTATTTAGGAATGAAGAATGCAAGGAGTGTAGCGAACTTCTTACACAATGATTATCGCTTATCGGAAGAGAAGAAAGAGAGAGCATTGGAATTGATTAGTGATTTATGGATTGAGCCATAGAAACTTTTACACGAACTCTTAAAGTGTATGTATTAGATATATTATCATTTAAGAGTTTGTGTAAATGAAGCAAGAAGGAGAATGCAAAAATGTTATGTTACAAAGCTTATAGTAGAGCGGAACTTGTACAGTTGCTTGGTACAAACCGCATTGATGCAATTAAAAACAGGCTTGATAGAGATGGTTATATTTATACTGCAAGTGGTAGGGGAAACGATTTAATTATATCAATTACAGGATGTACGAAGCAATTTGAAGTGTTTTGTAAGGAAGAGTTAAACTTTCCAGCACAAACAAATTTTGACAGGCTGAAAGACTTTTTAAAACGATTATTGTTTGATGAAGAGTTTGCAAGACTACCCTTTGCCGCAATGGAGAGAGAAATAGGAATATCAAGTCAGACAATATCAAAGTGGATAAAGATATTGGCAGCCGCAAATCTTATTACATTATCGAGAGGAGATTATATTTATTATATATCGAGAAGAGTTAATATGAATGATTTGGAAATAATCGAGATTACAGAGCAACAATATAAGGATGCTTGGTCTGCCTATTGGGAAGGGCGAGAGGATGGATATTTTTTATCTGTAAACAGATTGTATAATGTCAATGAGGGAACACCTCATAAACGAGGAATTATGGTTGAAAATGCGTTTGAAATGGAACGTATGGAACAATTAAGGGAACTACTGAAAGGAGATTAATAGTGAACGAATACGAAAGAAGAGCATACCAACAGAATAAAACAGGGTATGACCGCAAGTCTGCTTTGCAGAGATATGCAGATAATATGAATGATGATATGATTGATACTTATATTAAAGAGCATAGAAATTGTTTGGATGGTGTAGAGAATAGTGATGATATTGTAATGACAGATAAACAACTTGATGCTATTGTTGAGAAGCTATTGAATAAGATTATATAATTATATAGGCAGTTGATATTTTTCAGCTGCCATTTTTTATTGTGCTGCTGCCAATGTTATTTTTAAATGCTCTTGTTAAAAATAACATATTGTGTTATTATGCTTATAGACACATATGACGTGTCTCATTTTCGGAAGATAAATGTGTATAAAAGCCCATAAATCGGGCAAGAGTGACCGCAAGGTCACGATTGCGTTGAAATGATGGGACTTATAGGTGCAGGAAACAATCCAATGGTTGGTATGACTGTTTCAGTGGCTGTAAGCGTACAGGAAGCAGCCGAGGCTGGAAAATTTTAATAAAATCGCATAAAAGCTTGATTTTTCGGGAGCTAATTTGGTCGTGATTCGGTCTGATTGGCTCTCTTTTTCTGTCTCATAAATGCCATGCATACGGTAATATAAAAGTTGAGTGCATTAATGGCTTTCAGTTTCCGTACACGAAAGTTTTCAAACCGGAACATCTGCTTTTTACAGCGGAAATATTCTTTAATACGCCATCTGGAAAAATAAGTAAAAGCAACATTGACAACATCATCCCTGGATTTGATTGGTATTAAGGTTTTTTGCTTTGAAAAATAATTTGGATAATTATAAGAAAGATTTAGATTTGTTTTTAACTGATTATATGGAAAAAGTAACATCAGGTGAAATTCCGTTTGATTATGAAAAAGAAAAGAAAATTTTTGAAAAGACTTTCCAATTGATATATGATATTAACGGAAAAAATGCTTTTTCAAGATTAATTGATGCTGAAGCAGATAAATATAAATCGGGAATAATTATGTATTTATATGACAGCTTTACTTGTGGAGTGGCTTCCTGCCAAAGCTGTTAATGCAAATGGATGTTTTAGAGTTTAGAAGTGATTTAGAGGAAGCTTTTTCATGGAGGATTTTAGAGTATAATACATTGAAGAATACATTAAGAGAAAAAGAAAAAGTGCCAATAATTAAAACTTTAATTGTTATATGCTCATTTTGAGGGCTTTTTTAAAGAGGCTCTTGATTTGTATATTTAATTCGAGTGAAAGAACGTTGGAGGAATTTAATGATGCAATTATTGCTGCAGCATTATCAAGAGAATATAGTTCTTTCGAAGATACGAATAGAAAATGTAAAGAATTAACCAGTATTCCGCCTGCTGAAGATTTTTTGCATAGGTATCATAGAAGAAAAGAGTTAACTAAAGTATTTACTTCTGATTATGTGAAAAGAAAAATTAGAATTCAAGAAAAGTTATTGCGTTTAAGCAATTCTGTAGCACATGGCTCACAAAGAAATCCTATTGACTTTGATGAATTAATTAAAATAGAACAAAGTATTATTAGTCTTATAGAAGAAATTATTCAGTATTTATATGATGTTTGTGTTAATGAGAGATATTTGAAAGAAGGTTAAAAAAGATAGGTGTTTATAATTCAAAAGTAAGTAGTTTTCATATTGCAGTATGGATGAAAACGTGTTATATTTAGAACAATAATAATACATATGTAATTATCAAATGGTTATATTTAAGACGATTTTGCATATACTTAAGATATTATCAAATTGATTTTTATGAAAGGATGAGAGATATGTCAGTAGCACAGACAACAAAAACTTATCAGGATAATATAGATGACGCAGTTAATGTTTTAGTGTCCAAGCTTGACGAAGCAATAGACGATTTGGAAAATGGTCGTGTATTGACAGAAGAAGAATTGTGGGCAGAAATTGATGCAGTTTAGACAGGTGCTTTTATGGAACAGAAGAGGTATAAAATAAGATACACATATAGCAGTAGGAATGACATCAAAGAAAAGAAACAATATATATTAGATACATTTAAATATCGAGGGCTGGCACAAAGATTTACAGATAAGATAAAAGCGGCGGTGGATGATTTGAGATTGTTTCCATTGGGGTATAAGGCAACAGGCTTTCGATATCGGGGATATGATATACATATTAAATCATATGATTCATATTTGTTGTTTTTTACTGTAGATAAGGAACAATCTGAGGTAACAATTTTGCGTATTTTGCAAGACAGACAGGATTGGGAATACATCCTTGTCAGATGGGTACAACAAAATTCATAATATCAATAAGAGGTAAGATTTCCTAAACAAAAGTCAAGTACAGAGTTTCTTGACATATTAAAAAAAAGAGCTAAGATACAATCTGCATTACAGAAACAGCGACTTACATTGTGTGTGATTTGTTGTGGTTTGCCATTTATAAGTCCCCTATAAGTCTCAATTGGCACGAAATCCTCGATATTATTGGGCTTTACTGTTTCTATCCAGGAAGCAGCGGATGCTGGTAAATTTTAAATAATAAGCTGAAAATGCTTTATTTTCGGGAGTTTTTTAAGTCGTAGTTCGGTTTGAAAAGCTCCCGTTTTTTGTCCGGAAGACACTTATAATATGCTTAATAGTACAAATAAGAAAAAGCTATCAATATAAATAAAAGACCTGGAAACTTTGGATTGTCGAAAGTTCCGGGTCTTTTTGAATTTTTGTAAGAATTAATCGTAAGTTCTGAATAGCAGTATGGCTTTGGTTATTTGTGACAATTAAGAATAAATATTAATATAAAAATTTTGGCTCTTAACATTGCAAATTCTGCAAAAATCCAATAAAGCTCTTGAATAAACTGACAATATACTATAGAATATAACTTAAGAAATGTGAATAGTGTATAAAAACTTTATATTAGGAGGTAGGCTTATGAACGTGTACACAACAGAAAAGATTAGAAATGTAGTGCTTTTGGGGCACGGTGGGGCAGGAAAAACCAGCCTTGTTGAGTCAATGGCATATCTTGCAGGAATTACAACAAGAATGGGAAAGGTAGAGGATGGGAATACCGTCAGTGATTTTGGAAAAGAAGAGCAGAAAAGAAAGATTTCCATACATACATCAGTAGTTCCCATTGAGTGGGAAGGAAATAAGATAAATGTCTTAGATACACCGGGATATTTTGATTTTATTGGTGAGGCAGAGGAGGCAGTAAGTGCGGCCGATGGGGCAATCATTGTAGTATCGGGAAAATCAGGTGTAGAAGCGGGAACGGAGAAAGCGTGGGAGCTTTGTGAGAAATATAAGCTTCCAAGAATTATATATGTTACAGGTATGGATGCAGATAATGCATCATTTAAAAATGTTGTGGAAACATTGACAGAGATGTATGGAAAGAGAATAGCACCATTTCATTTTCCTATCAGGGAAAATGAAAAATTTGTAGGATATATAAATGTAGTAGGGGAAAATGCAGTAAGATGGAGGGATAAGGATGTAGAGGAATGTGATATTCCCGAGTACAGCAGACAAAATCTTGAGTTATACAGAGACATTCTTATGGAGGCTGTTGCAGAAACAAGTGAAGAATTTATGGAGAGGTATTTTGGCGGAGAGAAATTTTCGGAAAATGAAATACGGTCTGCATTGAGAGCTAACGTTATAGATGGTTCTGTTGTACCGATTACAATGGGTTCTAATATTTTATGTCAGGGTACATACGCATTAATTGACGATATAATAAAATATCTTCCAAGTCCTGAAAATAAGGAAATAGCAGGAATTAACATGAATACAAAGGAAGTGTTTTTAGCCGATTATGATTTTGCAAAGGCAAAATCTGCATATATATTTAAGACTATAGTAGATCCCTTTATAGGAAAGTATTCTCTTATAAAGGTTTGTTCAGGTGTATTTAAGTCAGATGATGTTATATATAATATTGATAAGGACATTGAAGAACGGGTAAGTAAGCTTTATGTTCTTCAGGGGAGCAGACCCATAGAGGTGCCTGAGCTGCATGCAGGTGATATTGGAGCTATTGCAAAGCTGACGGGGGCGAGAACAGGAAATACACTTTCAACAAAAACAAATGCAATAGAATATGGAAAATTTGAAATTTCAAAGCCATACACAGCTATGAGATATAAGGTTTCTAATAAAAATGATATTGATAAGGCAGCACAGGCTTTACAGAAGCTTTCACACGAGGATTTGACGTTAAAAATCATCAATGACACTGAAAACAGACAGACACTGCTTATGGGAATAGGAGAGCTGCAGCTGGAAATTCTTCAGAGCAGGCTTGAAAATGAATACAAATGTAAAATAGAGTTAAGCAGACCAAAGGTTGCATTCCGTGAAACAATAAGAAAGACGGCTAATGCAGAGTATAAATATAAGAAGCAGTCAGGAGGACACGGTCAGTACGGACACGTAAAAATAAAGCTGGAGCCGTCAGGTGATACAGACACACCATATGTATTTGAACAAAAGGTTGTTGGCGGAGCAGTTCCAAAAAATTTTTTTCCTGCGGTGGAAAAAGGTTTGCAGGAATCTGTACTTAAAGGACCATTGGCAGCGTATCCTGTGGTAGGAGTAAAGGCTATACTTTATGATGGCTCATATCATTCGGTTGATTCTTCGGAGATGGCATTTAAGATGGCAACTATTCAGGCATTCAGAAAAGGTTTTATGGATGCATCACCTGTTTTATTAGAGCCGGTTATGAAATTAAAAGTAATGATTCCTGATAAATATTCAGGTGATGTAATGAAGGATTTGAACAAGCGGCGTGGAAGGGTGCTTGGCATGAAGCCGTCGGGAAATGGAAAACAGATTATAGAGGCTGACATTCCTATGATGGAATTAAGCGGTTATTGTACAGTGCTTCGCTCAATCACAGGAGGAAGAGGCGGCTATGAATATGAATTTGAAAGATATGAGCAGACGCCGAAAGAAATTCAGGAAGCAGAGGTCAGTGCAAGAGCTGGTAAGGTGGCAGAAAATAGTGGAGAATAATTTTTTAATAACTGCAGATATTAATTGTGGTTACAATGAATCGTCTTAATAAAAAGCTCTGTTAATATTTGAGTTACCTCGTTGCAAACCCTCAGGAATGGAGATTTCTATGAACAAAAAAATGCAGGAAAAATTAAATCAAAAGAAGTCAAATGAGAAGTTTAACAGCATTACACAGAAGGTAAAGCCTGAAAACCAAAATCAGGAGCATAATGTAAGACAGGAAGCAGTTGAGCCTAAAATCAGACAGATATAAGATGTCTGATTTTAGGGAAAGCTTCTAAATATTTTCCCCAACCGGTGGAAATTAGCCATAAATGGCTTGTTTCAGCCGGTTGTTTTTAGCTGCACAAAACAACAAAAAAAGCGGGTGATGGGAATCGAACCCACGTATCCAGCTTGGAAGGCTGGTGTTCTACCATTGAACTACACCCGCGTGCTTAATTATAATACCACAAATCAGAAAAAAATCAAGTGGAAATTTAAAAAAATTTATATTTTAGCTGTACCATTTTATAAACTCTCACGAATAAAGATTAATATGCCAAAATACATTGAAAGAAAAGGTATAACGTGGTATTATATCTCTGTTTAAAAATATAGGACGTTAATAAAAGTACGGGAAAAGGCGTTACGGAAATGAGGAGGAATATGTCGGATTTAATTGTACGGAATAATAAAAAAACAGAGATTCCAAGTGGAAGAATAGGACTCTTTTTTGAGGATATTAATTATGGGGCAGATGGCGGTATTTATTGTGAAATGCTTGAAAATTATAATTTTGAGGCACTTATGGCGTGGGGTGACCGTGATGATTACAGCACAGCCTATGACGGTCTGTATGGCTGGGAGCCTTACCCTGAAGAGGGGGAGGGAGCTATGCTGGAAACCCTTTCAGATGATGGGGTAAGCAAAAATAATCCTCATTATCTTTCATTTACTGCATCGGATAACCAAAGAGGCTTTTCCAATAAGGCATATGACGGTATATATTTAAAAAAGGGTGAGGAGTATAAGGTATCATGCTATATAAGAAGAAAGCTGGGATATAAAGGAGCAATAGATGCAGTTATAGATTTATGGGGTAATGAGATACAAAGGATAAATTTGTCTGATGAAATAAAGGAAGTTAAAGATAATGAGAGGGAGAAGTGGGAAAAATGTGAGGTTAAATTTACTGCCAAAGAGAATGTAAATGGAGGAATATTTGCCGTTATGCTGTCAGAGCAGGGAAGGGCAGAGTTTGATTTTATATCCTTAAAGCCTTTAAATGCAGTATGTGGAGTGTTCAGACGTGATCTTGCAGAGCTGTTAAAGGAATTAAAACCCGGATTTTTAAGATTTCCGGGAGGATGTATAGTAGAGGGAAACACTATAGAAAACAGATATCAGTGGAAGCACAGTGTGGGACCGCTGGAGGAGAGGAAAAATAACTGGAACCGTTGGGCGGTTCATGGAAACAGCAAAGAAAACAATTATATGGGTGAGTATTGTCATTATAATCAGACCTTAGGTCTTGGATATTACGAGTATTTTCTATTATGCGAATATCTTAATTGCCAGCCTTTGCCAGTGGCAAATGTAGGTCTTGCATGTCAGTACCAGTCAACAGAGCTTGTAGAGCTTGGCACAGATGAATTTAAGGAATATATAAAAGATGTTCTTGACCTTATTGAATTTGCAAACGGAGATGAAACTACAAAATGGGGAGCCGTAAGGGCAGGAATGGGACACAGGGAGCCGTTTAACCTTAAAATGATAGGTATAGGAAATGAGCAGTGGGAAACTGACAGAGTGCATTTTTTTGAAAGGTATGATTTATTTGAAAAGGCAATACATGAAAAATATCCCGATATGCTTCTCATAGGCTCGGCAGGCCCTGATGTGACATCAGAGCATTACAGGGATGCGTGGAATTTTTATATGGAAAAGGCATATAAGCTTGAAAAAAACATAGATAAATATGTATATGCAGTAGATGAGCATTACTATCAGAGACCAGAGTGGATGCTTGAAAACAGTGGATTTTATGACAAATACCCAAGAGATATTAAGGTGTTTGCAGGAGAATATGCTGCACATGTTGTACCGGGAGCATTTAACAATCCTTCATCAAACACTCTCTACGCAGCACTTGCAGAGGCAGCATTTATGACAGGGCTTGAAAGAAATGCAGACGTTGTAGTGCTTGCTTCTTATGCACCGTTGTTTGCCAGAATAGGATATACCCAGTGGTCACCTGATTTAATATGGTTTGATGGAAAAATGTCTTACAGGACACCAAGCTATTATGTACAGAAAATGTATTCAGTATATACAGGAAAATATACTGTAGATATGGAGGCACCTGAAGGACTTTACAAAACTGCATCATATAATAATGAAAATGACAGTATTTATATTAAGCTTGTAAATGTAACAGGCGAAAGCAAAAAAATAAATTTTAGACTGGAGGGCTTTCGTGACAGGGAAGAAGCTGTGGAAATCGTATTGTCAGGAAATTCAAGAGATGATTTTAACAGTATTGAAGAGCCTGAAAAAGTAGCTGTTAAGGAAAATAAAATAAATCTGAAGGAAGAGTATGAAGTGAAGCCATACAGCTTTGTGGTTATAAAGGCATAGGTATATACTGAAATAAAAAAAGTAAAGAGAGGAAGTTTCATGTTAAGTTCAATAGAATCTGCAATAGCTGCCATAAATAATGTATTATGGGGACCGCCAATGCTGATTTTGCTTTTTGGAACCCATTTGTTTATGACAGTAAAAACAGGAATTATACAGACAAAAACCTTTATGGGAATAAAATTGTCTGTAACTAAGGATCAGGATTCGGAGGGGGATATAAGTCAGTTTGGTGCTTTGACAACTGCACTTGCCTCTACCATAGGTACGGGAAACATTATAGGTGTTGGTACAGCCATTGCACTTGGAGGTCCCGGAGCCGTTTTATGGTGCTGGCTTACAGGTGTATTTGGAATAGCAACTAAATATGCGGAATCCCTAATTGCAGTAAAGTACAGAGTAAAAACAAAGGACGGACGTATGATGGGAGGTGCAATGTATGCACTTGAGAGAGGTCTTAATTTAAGGTTTCTTGGAATTTTGTTTGCAATATTTGCATTGGTAGCATCCTTTGGTATCGGTTCAATGGTTCAGACGAATGCAATAGCAAGTGTCTGGGAGGAAAACATGAAGGTACCGGGGTGGATTATAGGTGTGGTATGTGCCATTCTGATATTTATGGTGGTGTTTGGAGGAGTTAAAAAAATATCAAGTGTATGTGAGCGTATGGTTCCTATTATGGCAGGCTTTTATGTAATAGGATGTATTATTATACTAATCATTAATTATGATTACATAATACCTTCAATAGCTACGATTGTAAGACTGGCATTTACACCGGGGGCTGCGGCAGGAGGTCTGGCAGGAACGGGAATTATGATGGCAGCAAGATATGGTATAGCAAGAGGACTGTTTTCAAATGAGTCAGGAATGGGTTCAGCACCTATAGTGGCGGCTGCAGCCAAGACTAAAAACCCTGTACGTCAGGCACTCATATCATCGACAGGAACATTTTGGGATACTGTGGTTGTATGTGCCATGACAGGAATTGTGCTTGTAAGCAGCATATTAAAGAATCCGGATATTGATGTGTCAGGAATTACAGACGGCAGTGAGCTTACGACACTTGCCTTCGGACAGATACCATACGTAGGGAAAGCAATACTTGTGGTAGGAATAGTAGCATTTGCCTTTTCAACTACTTTAGGCTGGGCATATTATGGTGAAAGGTGTGCTGAATATCTTGGAGGGATGAAGGTTATTATTCCGTATCGTATACTTTATGTTGCATCAGTTGTTATAGCACCCCTTATAACATTGGAAATTGTATGGCAGCTTGCAGATATGTTTAATGCACTTATGGCAATACCTAATCTTGTGGCGGTTCTCTTATTATCAGGTGTGATAAAAAGGGAAACTGACAAGTATATTACAAATATAAATCTTATAGATAAAGAAGAAATTCCGGTGGTAGATAAATAATTTACCGGAAATTAGTGGAAAATTTAAGAAAATATTTTATAAAAGTATAATGAATCACCAGATTATTCCGATATATTGTATATAGGAAATAAGTCCTATACACGATATATCGGAATAATCATTAGGGTGGTGATTAAAGCAGTATTAGAAAAAATATCTTCAGTAGCTCCAATATTAGAGGTTGAAAATATCAGGAGTACAAAATATCAGCAGCAGGAGGAACAGCAGTTTAAACAGTTTCTTGAAAACAGTGAAAGAAAGCTAAGGCAGCAGCAGGAAAGCATTGTTGATAACCTCAATGAGAGAAGCAGCGGCATTGGCTATGTTTTTTACGATATGGAAGCTAATGTGAACTGGCAGACAAAAAATAATTTAGATATTAAAGGGTAGGCAAAAGTACATGTCAGAAGAAAAAGAGAAATGTTCCGTAAACTGATAATATAATCAGAATATGGGACATTTCTTTGTTTGTTTTTACCACTTAAGTTAATTGCTATAATCTGTTGACAATGCAGTTAAATATTGCTAAAATGTAAGCTATCGAGATAAAATCAAGTGCCGGCTTTAAAGCCGGAGAATATAAAAAATAACTTGAAAGGATGTTGCAGAATATGAAGAGAAAAGTATTATCCGTATTAGTAGACAATACATCCGGTGTGTTAAACAGAGTGGCAGGACTTTTCAGCAGGCGGGGCTATAATATAGACAGTCTGACAGTGGGAGAAACGGAGAATCCTAAGTATTCACGTATGACCATTGTTGTAAGAGGTGATGACGAGATACTTGAGCAGATAGAAAAGCAGATATCAAGACTGGAAGATGTAATAAGGGTGGAAGCATTAGGACAGGCATCTGTATGCAGAGAGCTTATACTGGCTAAGGTTGCTGCATCCCCGGAGGAAAGACAGCAGGTAATAGCCATAGCAGATATTTTCAGGGCAAAGATTGTTGACGTGGCTCCGGAATCACTTATGATAGAGCTTACGGGAAATCAGGAAAAGCTTACGGCATTTATAAGCCTTTTAGACGGATTCAATATACTGGAGCTTGTAAGAACAGGAATTACGGGTCTTGCAAGAGGCATTACGGATTAAAATGTTTATTCATTGCTACATTTAATGGTTTTTAAGCTATACATATGCAGCATAAATAATAAAATTTTTTAACAAAATGGAGGAATAAAAAATGTCAGCAAAGATTTATTATCAGGAAGACTGTAATTTAGCAGCCTTAGAAGGACAGACTATTGCCATTATAGGATATGGCAGCCAGGGACATGCACACGCATTAAATGCTAAGGAGTCAGGCTGTAATGTTATCATTGGCTTATACGAGGGCAGTAAGTCATGGGCGAAAGCTGAAGCACAGGGATTTGAAGTATATACGGCAGCAGAGGCAGCAAAGAGAGCAGATATCATTATGATTCTTATTAATGATGAGCTTCAGGCAGCTATGTATAAAAAGGATATTGAACCGAACCTTGAGCCGGGCAATATGCTTATGTTTGCACATGGATTTAACATTCATTTCGGACAGATTGTACCGCCAAATGATGTTGACGTAACAATGATAGCTCCTAAGGGACCGGGACATACTGTAAGAAGTGAATATCAGGCAGGAAAGGGTGTTCCATGTCTTGTAGCAGTTCATCAGGATGCAACAGGAAAGGCACTTGACAGAGCATTGGCATATGCTTTGGCTATCGGAGGAGCAAGAGCAGGTGTTCTTGAGACAAACTTCCGTACAGAGACAGAGACAGACCTTTTCGGAGAGCAGGCAGTTCTTTGCGGCGGTGTATGTGCTCTTATGCAGGCAGGCTTTGAGACATTGTGTGAGGCAGGATATGATCCGAGAAATGCATACTTTGAGTGTATTCATGAGATGAAGTTAATCGTAGACCTTATATATCAGTCAGGCTTTGCAGGAATGAGATATTCTATTTCCAACACGGCAGAGTACGGTGATTATATCACAGGACCAAAGATTATTACAGAGGAAACAAAGAAGACCATGAAGAAGATATTAAAGGATATCCAGGATGGTACCTTTGCAAAGGACTTCTTATTAGATATGTCAGCAGCAGGCGGACAGGCACACTTTAAGGCTATGAGAAAGTTAGCATCTGAGCATCCTTCAGAGAAGGTAGGCGAGGAAGTGAGAAAGCTTTATAGCTGGAACAACGAGGAAGACAAGCTTATTAATAACTAATTATATAATCTGTTAAGGTTACATATAAAAAAGAGGTGTTCCTTAGTGGTTAAAAAAGCCACTAAGGAACACTTCTTTTTTACAGATGACTATCGTCAGCACGTCTTATAATTATGACTTTTTCACACATAAACGGGAATAAATTATATTTACTGTAAAGTTTTTATTTGATATGATTATATCAAATAAAAATAAAGTAAAGGAATGAAATTATGAAGGTGAAAAATATTAAAGATTTTAAATTAGGTCAGGTCAAAGTGACAGCTCCATATATTGAAAATGCACTGGCAAAGGAGATGAAATATCTTAAGTCCTTTGATGCAGACAGACTGGTGGCAGGCTTTAGGGAGGTAAATAATTTAAAGCCTAAGGCAGAGAAGTATAAGGGATGGGAAGTAACGGAAATAAGAGGTCATTCCCTCGGTCATTATATGACGGCAGCGGCACAGGCTGTGGCACAGACAGGTGATAGGGAAATTAGGGAAAAGCTTACATACATAGTAATGGAATTAAGTGAATGCCAGTTAAAAAGCGGCTATTTATCAGCGTTTCCGGAGAGCTTGTTTGACAATGTGGAAAATAAAAAACCTGCATGGGTTCCTTGGTATACAATGGATAAAATAATAGCAGGTCTGACAGCGTCATACAGACTGGCAGGTATAGAAAAAGCACTTGATGTTGTAAAAAAGTTAGGAGACTGGGTATATGACAGAACATCAAAGTGGACAAAAGAGATGCAGGATACTGTTTTGGCAGTAGAATATGGCGGAATGAATGAGGCTATGTATGATTTATATAAGATTACAAAGGAAGAAAAGCATGCAAAGGCAGCTCATATGTTTGATGAAATGTATCTTTTTGAGGAGCTTGAAAAGGGAAATGATATATTAAACGGAAAGCATGCAAACACAACGATACCAAAGCTTTTAGGTGCATTGTACAGATATGTTTCCCTTGGATACAGGGAGGAGGATGAGTTTTATTTCAGGGCGGCTAAGTGTTTCTTTGAAATAGTATGCAAAAATCACACATATATTACAGGCGGAAACAGTGAGTGGGAGCATTTTGGAGAGCCCAAAATACTTGATGGTGAGAGAACAAACTGTAACTGTGAAACATGTAATACGTATAATATGCTTAAGCTGTCAAGAGAGCTGTTTAAGATAACAGGAGATAAAAGGTTTGCTGATTTTTATGAAAACACATTTTTAAATGCCATTTTGTCATCGCAAAATCCGGAAACAGGCATGACAATGTATTTCCAGCCTATGGCAACAGGCTTTTTTAAGGTATACTCAACTCCTTTTGACAGCTTTTGGTGCTGCACAGGAACAGGTATGGAGAATTTTACAAAGTGTAATGACAGTATATATTTTCATGATGATGAGACGGTGTATATAAATCAGTATATATCATCAGAGCTTTCATGGGAAGAAAAGGGCTTAAGGCTGTCTTTGGAATCCTTTATACCAGATACAGACAAGGCAGTAATAAAGGTAGAAGCTATTAAGGAACCTGTTAAAATTGCAGTGAGATATCCCGACTGGACAGCTCAGGACAAAGCGGTAATCCGGTCTGTTTCAAGCAGTGGAGACGGAGTGTATGATGTCAAAGAGAATATAAAAGATGGCTACAGGTTTATAGAAGTAAAAGAGCCTTTAACAATAGTATGTCATTTCCCTATGACAGTAAAGGCATATTCACTTCCGGACAATCATCACTGTATAGCATTAAAATATGGTCCTGTTGTGTTAAGTGCATCACTTGGCACTGAGAATATGGAGGAAAGCAAGACAGGAGTTGATGTTACCATAGCAACCTGCAATATTCCCATAAAGGACTTTATAACAGTAAATGGCAGTGGTGGACATGACAGTACAGAGGAGGATGTAAAAAACTGGATTTCCAATATTGAGGATAATGTTGTAAAAACAGAGGGGAAGGTGGAGTTTCATTTAAAGGGAACTGACCGTGATGATATGGTATTTTCGGAGCATTATAAGCAGCATAAGGAAAGGTACGGAATATATTGGAACATAGTGGCAAAGGATTCCGAGGAGCTGCAAAAGCATATAAGAGCAGGCAAGGAAAAGTCAAGACTTGAAAGGGTGGAAATAGACAGTGTGCCTTTGGGAAATGACCAGTATGAGCTTTTGCACAATGTAAAGGGCGAAAATACAGGAGCAGGAACATTTAACGGTTTAATGTTAAGACATGCATGGTCAGAAAACGGCTGGTTCAGCTATGATATGGAAGTAAAGCAGGGAGTAAATAATTATTTAAGAGTAAAATATTTCAGCGGAAATCAGGGAAGAACCTTCAACATATATATTGATGATAAAATTCTTGTGGAGGAAACAATTAAAAATAAAATTCCGGGGGATTTTTATGACGAATATTATAAGCTTCCGGAAGAATTTGTTGCAGGCAAAGAGAAGGTAACCGTAAAGTTTCATGTGAGAGGTGACAGTTGGGTAGGAGGTGTTTTTGATAAACTAAGTATTGTAAGTGATTATGACAATAATCCTGCCATTAAAAATATAGTATTTGAGGGTGGAAAAACAGATAAAGTTTATGACGAAGATGTTACGGAATATACGTTGACACAAAATGAAGGCAGTGATACACTTACTCTGCGGCTAATGTCAGACAACAGCAACGGTCTTGTATATGTAAATAATATATTAATAGATGACTCTGAGCCTAGGGTTATAAATACAAAAGATATAAATAAGATTGTTGTAAGGTCTGTGGCAGAAGATTTTAGGACAGAAAGGGCATATGTATTTAATATATTAAAGTAGTATGCTATTGCCGGAGGAGGTATCATTATGGGAAGCAGTGAGGCAAAGCTGTTTATCGAAAAGGAAATGCTTAATATGCAGTTAAATCTTGAAAATAATTACAAGGATAATGCATATGATGCATATCTTAATGTATCGGCCATGGTGGAAAGTTTTTACGAGCAGGGCGAGATTTCAAAATGGACTTATAAAGGCTTTAAGAAAAAGCTGAAAAAGTATGATGATATTTACATGGAGAAAGAAGAAGACACCGGGGCTGAAGTAAGCTAGGGGATACATAAAGAACTGTTACGTTTGTAACGGTTCTTTTATTTTTAAGATTAATGTGATTTTCCATTATAAATTTAAAATAAGGAAACTCAAGGAAAATAAATGTTGGCACATAGAATATTTTTTGATATACTTTTACAGGAATAAGAGAAATGGAGGATACGGATATGAAGCTTTGGGGCGGACGATTCACCAAAGAGGAGAATCAGCTTGTACATAATTTTAACGAATCATTATCGTTTGACCAAAAATTTTACAGACAGGATATACAGGGCAGTATGGCACACGTTAAGATGCTGGCTGCTGCAGGGATAATATCAGAAGATGACAGGGACACTATTTTATCGGGCCTTGAGGGAATACTGTCAGATATAGAGGAAGGCAGACTTGAATTTTCATTGGAGCATGAGGATATACATTCATTTGTAGAGGCTAACCTTATAGAGAGAGTGGGAGATGCAGGAAAGAAGCTTCACACGGGAAGAAGCCGCAATGACCAGGTTGCCTTGGATATGAAGCTTTATACAAGAGATGAGATAAAGGAAACAGATTCTCTGGTAAAGGAGCTGCTTACAGAGCTTCACATTATAATGAAGGAAAATACAGATACATATATGCCGGGCTTTACACATCTTCAAAAGGCACAGCCCGTAACACTTGCACACCATGTAGGTGCTTACTTTGAGATGTTTAAGCGGGACAGAGGAAGACTCCATGATATTTACGAGAGAATGAACTACTGTCCTTTAGGCTCAGGTGCATTGGCAGGAACAACATATCCTCTTGACAGGGAGATGACTTCAGAACTTTTAGGCTTTTATGGTCCCACCCTTAACAGTATGGATTCTGTTTCTGACAGGGATTATCTTATAGAATTGCTCAGTGCCCTGTCAACAATCATGATGCACCTTAGCAGATTTTGTGAGGAAATTATCATATGGAATACAAATGAATACCGTTTTGTTGAAATAGATGATGCTTACAGTACGGGAAGCAGCATAATGCCTCAGAAGAAAAATCCTGATATAGCAGAGCTTGTGAGAGGAAAAAGCGGACGTGTATATGGTGCGTTAATGTCTATGCTTACTACAATGAAGGGACTTCCTCTTGCTTATAATAAAGATATGCAGGAGGATAAGGAGTTTACATTTGATGCCATAGATACAGTAAAGGGCTGTCTGGCATTGTTTACAGGTATGGTAAAAACAATGTCATTTAGAAAAGACGTTATGGAATCAAGTGCAAAGAATGGCTTTACAAATGCAACAGATGCGGCAGATTACCTTGTGAATAAAGGAGTACCGTTTAGAGATGCTCATGGAATAGTAGGGAAACTTGTACTGTTTTGTATAGATAAAAATATATCTCTTGACGAAATGACATTAGAGGAATATAAAGCAATCAGTCCTGTGTTTGAAAATGACATATATGATGCAATAAGCCTTAAAACCTGTGTTGAGAAACGTACTACCATAGGTGCACCGGGAAAGGCGGCAATGGAAAAGGTTATAGCATTAAACGAAGAATATTTAAAGAAGCCTGCCTTTTAAGAGTAGAATAGTGAACGCTTTCCATAGCTTTGCCTGTATTCGCTTGGTGAAAAACCTGTTATTTTTTTGAATGCATTGGCAAAGTTATGGGAATCATTAAATCCCACATTGTAGGCTATTTGTGATATGGAATGGTTAGTGTCTGAAAGCTCTGCCTTAGCCGTATCCATTTTGGCCTGAAGTATATATTGTTTTAATGTCATGCCTGACTGCTCCTTAAACAGAGTGGACAGGTATTTTGAGTTATATCCGAAATAATCTGCAATTTCTGTCACTGTAATATTTTCACTGCTGTGGTAATGTGCATAGTCAGCTATATCATTAAAAATCTGTGTTGTCTTTTTGGATTTTGAATATCTTTTATATAAGCTGTTCTGACAGCCGATTTCCGAGATAATGGCAGTGGTTATGCTGTTATTTAGGGATATGTTGTGATAACGCTTGTCTGAATCCTGAAGCTGCTTCATTAATATAATTACACGGTCACAGGAATTCAATGCTCCCTGTAAAGGAACGTATATATTATTGCTGTCATATGCAATCCGGTCACTGCTTACAGTAGAAAAACCTTCAGGAGATGAGAAGTGGAGCCAGTAAAAAGAGCAGCCGCCCTGTCTGTAGCCATGCTGATAAGGGTTAGGAGGCATAAGAAGATATTCTGATTTATTTATGGTGTATTTATTCTTATTATCTGCTATGTACAAGGTTCCCTCAGTGACAACCATAAGCTCAAAGTCTATAAGGTTTCTTGTAAGGTGCATCCATTCATCTGTGGGAGACTGGAATTTACCGCATAAGTTGTGAGAAAGCATTGTGTTGCTTTCGAAAACGAAATTAATCATACTAATCTCCATTCTGGAGCGTTTTACGCTACAGGCGACGCAAATCTCAAATTTGCGTCTGCCATCAGGGCTTATTTGTGACGCTCCTGCACAAATAGACGTGTGAAAAATAAGCTATCAAGCTTATTTTTCACACTAATCTCCATTTCTGTGCACGTTTTTTGCATGTAACAGACATTATTAAGAATAATATAATATAAAAATAAAAGTTTTTCAATAAAAAGAAATAAGAGAAATAGTGTTATATAAATGCAAGGGGCTATTGACAACATATTATATAGATGCTATTATATGTAGTAATGAAAACTATATGTTCCAATGGAGGAAAACTGATATGAAGTTTAAAATAGTAGCCGACAGCTGTTGCGATTTAGATGAGCAGGGAAAAAAACTTGATAATATAGAGATAGTACCTCTTACCCTTCACATAGCAGGGACGGATATTGTAGATGATGAAAGCTTTGACCAAATGGATTTTATAAGGAGAGTGGCTGCAAGCAAGGAATGTCCAAAGTCATCATGTCCTTCTCCGGGAATGTATATGGAGGCATATGAAGGTGATTATGACTGTGTATTTGTTGTAACGTTATCTGCAAACCTAAGCGGTTCATGGAACAGTGCAGAAGTGGGAAAGAAAATGTATTACGAGGAGCATCCTGATGATGCAAAAAAAATACATGTATTTGATTCCTGTTCTGCATCTGCGGGAGAGGCAAGAATAGCAGAATATATACATGAGCTTGCAAGCTCGGGACAGGAAACCTTTGAAACTATAGTAGAGAAGGTTAATGCCTATAAGCTTGAAATGAAAACGTATTTTGTTATAGAGACACTGGAAACCTTAAGGAAGAACGGAAGACTTACAGGACTTCAGGCAATTATAGCAAATGTACTTAACATTAAGCCTGTAATGGGGGCTACAGATGACGGAGTTATAATTAAGCTTGACCAGGCAAGGGGCATGGATAAAGCATTAAGGAAGCTGGCACAGATTATAGCAGAGCAGATAAAAAATCCTTCAGAAAAGGTTCTTGCAATTACACACTGTAATTGTAAGGAGAGAGCACTTGAAATGAAGGCAGAGATAGAAAAGCTTGTAAAGTTTAAGGATATAACCATAGGTGATACAAGAGGAGTTGCCACTATGTATGCAAATGACGGAGGAATAATAATTTCAGTATAAAAGATGAATAATGTTAATAAAGCGTCGGTAATTGCCGGCGTTTTTTGTATTATGCTGATTATACCTTTTTGCCAACAAAGAATGACAAAAAGAAATAAAAAAATATTTTAAGAAAAGATAAAGCATGATATACTTAAAAAGTATTTTAATACCGTAAATAAAAACCAGAAGAAAGACGGATAAAGAGTATGGCACAATGGATGATTTATACGAAAAAGGCAGATTTTAATAAATTAGGGCAAGATTACGGCATTACCCCGGTAACGGCAAGGATAATGATTAACAGAGGAGTTTTGCCTGAGGAGTTTGAAAGTTTTTTAAGGTGTGACATAAGCAGACTCCATTCACCATGGCTGTTTAAGGATATGGAGCTTTCCGTAAATATAATTACCCATAAGCTTAAAAGCAAAAAGAAAATAAGAATAATAGGGGATTATGATATAGACGGTGTGTGTGCCACATATATACTTGCTTCGGGAATCAGTGAGATTGGAGGAGTTGTGGATATTGATATACCTGACAGAGTAAAAGACGGGTACGGAATAAACAAAAAGATTATAGATAAGGCGGCAGACGAGGGTGTTGATACAATAATAACCTGTGACAACGGAATAAGTGCAATAGAAGAAATTGATTACGCAGCAGCACAAGGACTTACGGTTATAGTTACAGACCACCATGAGGTGCCTGTTGACGAAGAAGGGAATTATATAAGGGTAAAGGGAAATGCTGTAATTAATCACAAGCAGCCTGACTGTGGCTATCCATATAAAAATTTGTGCGGTGCAGCAGTTGCATATAAGCTTATGGAGGCATTGTATGAAAAAGCAGGTATAGAATATAACAGAGAAAAGTATCTTGTTCCGGCGGCTATTGCCACAATAGGCGATGTGGTTGATTTAGACGGAGAAAACAGGATTATAGCAAAGAATGGGCTTAAGCTTATAAAAAATACTTCCATTGCGGGGCTTAAGGCATTGACAGATGTATGCGGAATAGATGTAAATAACATATCCTCATATCATATAGGCTTTATATTGGGACCGTGCTTAAATGCAGGAGGAAGGATTGAAACTGCTAAAATTGCCTACAGGCTTCTTGCAGAAAAAAGCTATGAAAGGGCATACGAGCTTGCGGAGGAATTAAAGGAATTAAATGACAAAAGAAAAATAATGACAGATAAGGGTGTGGAGGCCGCAAGGCTTAAGGCACTTGAAAAAGCCGATAAAAATGTACTAATATTATATATAGGAGATATACATGAAAGCATAGCAGGTATAGTAGCAGGAAGAATCAGGGAGCAGTTTTATAAGCCGGTTGTTATTTTTACTGACTCTGAGGAGCCTGGAATGGTTAAGGGTTCAGGACGCTCAATAAAAGGATATGATATGTTTAAGGAAATGTCCAAATGCAGATTTTTATTTGCAAAATTCGGAGGACACGAGATGGCAGCAGGTCTGTCAATGAAGAAGGAGAATATAGAAATTTTTGACAGACTTATTAATGAAAATGAAAATATGACTAAGGACATTTTAACGGAGAAGCTTTGGATAGATGTAAAAATGCCATTTTCATATATAACGGAAGCCTTTGTTGATGAGCTTTCTGTACTGGAGCCATTTGGCAAGGGCAATGAAAAGCCTGTATTTGCACAAAAGCCTGTGGAGCTGGTGGGATTTAATATAATGGGAAAGAACAGAAATGTTCTTAAAATGACACTGAAAGATATATGGAAATACCCAATACAGGCATTATATTTTGGAGATATAGAAGCTTTAGAGAAAAAAATAAAAGAAAAGTATGGTGATGAGGAATTTAGAAATGCAAAAATGGGCATGGACAATGAGATAAGGCTTTGCGTGGCTTATTATCCTCAGATAAATACATATAAGGGAAAAACAACGGTACAGATAGTAGTAAAAGAAGTTGATTTGCAGGCTTGAAATTACAATTTTTATATGAAAGGAAGGAAAATTAAATGATTCAGATAGGCATAAGAGCCCATGATATGGAGAAAGCACCAATAGATAAGCTTGTGGAAAATATTAATAAAAAAGGCTTCTCCTGTACCCAGCTTGCACTGTCAAAGGCAATAACATCATTTAATACTGATATAGAAGCAATGACACCGGGATTTGCTCTTTATTTAAAGAAAATATTTGAGAAAAATAATGTTGATATTGCTGTTTTGGGATGTTATCAGGAGCTTGGCTGTAAGGAGGATTCAGAATTTAAAAATATCCGTAAGCTGTATGAAGCACACATCCGTTTTGCCGCTCTTTTAGGCTGCGGTATGGTGGGAACGGAAACATGGACAAAGGATATGAATGCAGAAAGTGATGAGGCATTGGAAAGGCTTACGGAAAACATGAGGCAAATAGTATCATACGCAGAAAAAATGGGTGTTATTATAGGCATGGAGCCTGTGGCAGGTCATATAGTATATGACTTCAAAAGGGCAAGAAGGGTTCTTGATAATATAGATTCACCTAATCTGCAGATAATATTTGATCCTGTCAATGTTATAACTAAGGATAACTATGAAAATCAGGAGTATATAATAAGGGAAGCCTTTGAGCTTTGCAAGGATGAAATAGCCTGCATACATGCAAAGGATTTTATTTTAGATAAGGAGGGAAACATAAAGCCTGTAATAGCAGGTGACGGTATGCTGGACTATAAGCTGCTGTTTCAAATATTAAGAAGAAAAAAGCCGTTTATTCATGTTTTGCTGGAAGAAACGACGCCGGATAATGTTTTTAATGCAAAGGAATATCTTGAAAATATGTATGAAAAAGCCTGATAATATTATTTTGTGGGACAAATTTTAAATAAGTTATGACAAAGCGGAGGCGTAATGAAGGTAACATATATTGAACACAGCGGATTTTTACTTGATACGGAAAAGGAGTATTTTTTGTTTGACTATTATAAGGGAGATATTCCGGATATGGACAGGAATAAACCTCTTACAGTGTTTGTGAGCCATAAACACAGTGATCATTACAATCCTGAAATATTCAAGCTTTTGGATAAGTATCCTCATACAAAATATGTAATTGCAAAGGGTGTTCCCTTAAAATATTATATAGCAAGATATAAGGATATGGGAATAAACCTTGAAGAGTCAGTAATGTCAGTCGTAAAAAACAATGTATATAATATAAGTCTGTTTAATGGAAATGAAATAAAAGTAACCACATTAAAGTCAACAGATGCAGGCGTAGCATATCTTTTAGAGTGCGGTGGAAAGACATATTATCACGCAGGAGACTTAAATCTGTGGCTGTGGGAGGGGGAAAGCAGGAAGTACAACAAAAATATGGAATGTGCATATTTTACAGAGCTTGAAAAGCTTAAAAATATTCATATAGATATTGGGTTTGTTCCTCTCGACCCAAGGCAGGAAAGCAATGCATATAAAGGGCTTGAGACATTTATGGAATACACAGATACAGATATGGTATTTCCAATGCATTTTTGGGGAGAATATGATATAATAAAAATGTTTATTAAAAAGAACCATATATACAAAAATAAAATAAAGGTTATTAAAAATAAGGGGCAAGTGTTTAAAATATGAAGGTAAAAGGTAATATTAGTATGAAAAATAAGCCCGGAACGGAGATTAGTGTAGAAAAGATACACAGAAATGAGGACAATTATGAAGTTTAAAATGGTACATGAAAATTATAATGTATATGATTTAGAGAAATCCTTAGAATTTTATAAAAAGGCATTGGGACTTACGGAGAAAAAGAGAAAAACTGCAAAGGATGGGGAATATATAATCGTTTTCGTGGGAAATGAGGAAAATGATTTTCTTTTGGAGCTTACATGGTTGAGGGATATGGACAGACCTTACGAGCTTGGAGACTGTGAGTTTCATCTGGCATTTGAAACTGATGATTATGAGGCGGCACATAGACTTCATCAGGAGATGGGGTGTATATGTTATGAGAATCCTGAGATGGGAATATATTTTATAACAGATCCGGACGGATACTGGCTTGAGATAGTACCAAAAAAATAATAGTAAAAAAATATAAAAAATACAAAGGAGACAGAAATTATGTATATGTTTACAGATGATTGCCTTACAGGCATAGAGGTGATAGACAATGAGCACCGGAAGCTTTTTGCTATTATAAATGAAGCCTTTGAGCTTTTGGAAAAACCGGGTATGCAGGCGGCAGGTGCCAAAAACCTTATAATGGCACTTAAAAGTTATGCAAATACTCATTTTGCCCATGAGGAGGCATATATGGCAAAGATAAAGGATCCTGAGCTTAGCAGGCAAAGGAGAGAGCATAAAAGCTTTATAGCAAAGATAGATGAAATTAATCTTGATATTTTAAATGACGAGAAGGGAAAGGAAGTTCTGGAGGATACACTAAAGTTTCTTACACGCTGGCTTTATCATCATATACTTGGAAGTGATATTATGATAGGAAAAATATCTTATAGTGAAGCGGCCGACCCATATGCTTTTACAGATAAGTACAGGACAGGGATAGAGCTTGTGGATAATGAGCATATGAAACTTTTTGAGATAATAAGGCAGACAGATGAGGCAATACATGCAGAACTGCTGCATGATAAATATGATGTTATTATGGACATAATTGATGAGCTTCGGGATTATACAATACTTCACTTTAATGACGAAGAGAAATATATGGAAAGCATAAAATATGAGGGCTTAGAGCATCAAAGACTGGCACATCAGGCATTTGTTGACAGGTTAAATGATATAAATCTTAATGAGGTAGATGATAATCAGCAGGAATACCTTGAGGAGCTTATAGAATTTCTTATGGGCTGGCTTGTGAATCATATATTAAAAATGGATAAGCTTATACCTGTTACATTTACGGATACCGGGGAAAATAAAAATAATTGAAAATATGACTGTAATTTGTTATACTAAAAAATAAAATAAAAATGGGAGATATTTTTAAGTGTTCCCTGTTTTAAATTACATGGCAGAAAGGTCGAAAAGCGTATGAAAAAGATTGAAGATTATGTGAGAAGTATACCAGATTTTCCGGAAAAGGGCATTATATTCAGAGACGTGACAAGTGTATTGCAGGATGCAGACGGGCTGCACCTTGCCATTTCGTCCATGGAGGACAAAGTAAAGGATTGGGATTTTGACGTTATAGTAGGTCCTGAGTCAAGGGGATTTATATTTGGCGTACCTATTGCATATAATCTTCACAAGCCATTTGTACCGGTGCGCAAGAAAGGAAAGCTTCCGTGTGAAACAGTAAGTGTGGAATACGAACTTGAATATGGAAGTGCTGTTTTGGAAATTCATAAAGATGCCATAAAGCCGGGACAGAAGGTAGTTATTATAGATGACCTTATGGCTACGGGAGGAACCACGGAAGCAATAATAAAGCTTGTAAAAAAGCTTGGAGGAGAGGTTACAGGCGTAGTTTTTCTTATGGAGCTTGCGGGGCTTAAGGGAAGGGAAAAGCTTAAGGATATAAAGGTAGAATCAGTTATATGCTATCAGGGAAAGTAAGGGGTACTTAATTATACAGATTGGAGAGATGTATATGGCACAAGATAATGTTATTATCAGTGACAGCAGTATCACTGAACAGATTCAAAATGTAAAGAAGGATCCTTCGGAATATGAAAAGCCGGAGGAGCTGTATGACAAATTAATAAAAACTATCTATAAATATCATCCTTCAACTGATATAGACATGATAAAGAAGGCATATGATATTGCCTTTGAGGCACATAAGGAGCAGAAAAGACGTTCCGGAGAGCCGTATATTATACATCCGGTATCTGTTGCAATTATACTGGCGGATTTAGAGCTTGATAAGGAGACCATAGCGGCAGGCATACTGCATGATGTGGTAGAGGATACGGTTCTTACATTAGATGAGATAAAGGAAATGTTTGGAGACGAGGTGGCACTTTTAGTTGACGGTGTCACAAAGCTGACGCAGCTGTCATATTCAAAGGACAAGGTAGAGATACAGGCAGAGAATTTAAGAAAAATGTTTCTTGCCATGGCGAAGGATATAAGGGTTATTCTTATAAAGCTTGCAGACCGTCTTCATAATATGAGAACCCTTGAATATCAAAGTCCTGCAAAACAGAAGGAAAAGGCAAGGGAAACCATGGACATATATGCACCTATTGCAGACCGTCTTGGTATTTCAAAAATAAAAATAGAGTTAGACGATTTATCCCTTATGTATCTTGAGCCGGAAAAGTTTAACGAGATAGCTCTTCAGAGAAACGTGAAGCTTAATTCAGGAGAGGAGCTTATAAAGGAGCTTGTAAGACAGATAAGCGGCCTTATGAAGGAGTCAGGTATTGAAGCTGTTGTATATGGAAGAATGAAACATATTTTCAGCATATACAAAAAGATGGTAAACCAAAATAAAACCTTTGACCAAATACTTGATTTGTTTGCAGTAAGGGTGATTGTTGACAGCGTAAAGGACTGCTATGCTGCATTGGGACTGATACACGATAAGTATAAGCCTATACAGGGCAGGTTTAAGGATTATATTGTCATGCCTAAGCCTAATATGTACCAGTCGCTTCATACCACACTTATAGGACCGGAAGGACAGCCTTTTGAGATACAGATAAGAACAAAGGATATGCACAGAACTGCAGAGTACGGTATTGCCGCACACTGGAAGTATAAAGAGGGAATAAAGGGGAAAGCAACTCCTGATAATGAGGAGCAGAAGCTAAGCTGGCTTCGTGAAATACTTGAATGGCAAAAGGAAATGTCTGATAACAGGGAATTTATGAGTCTTTTAAAAAGTGACTTAGACCTTTATTCAGAAGATGTATACTGTTTTACCCCTTCAGGTGACGTGAAAAATCTTCCATATGGCTCAACGCCTATAGATTTTGCCTACAGCATACACAGTGCCGTTGGCAATAAAATGGTAGGTGCCAGGGTCAACGGCAAAATGGTTACAATAGATTATATTATTCAAAACGGTGATAAGATAGAAATTATAACCTCCCAGAATTCTAAGGGACCGAGCCGTGACTGGCTGTCAATCTGTAAAAGTGCACAGGCTAAGAATAAAATAAATCAGTGGTTTAAGGCAGAACTTAAGGAAGATAATATAGTTAAGGGCAAGGCACTTGTTGATAAATACTGTAAGTCAAAGGGAATTATATTGTCAGATATTACAAAGCCGGAAATTGTGGAAAAGGTTCTTAGAAAGTATAGCTTTAAGGACTGGGATTCTCTTATGGCAGCAGTTGGACACGGCGGCTTAAAGGAAGGACAGATAGTTAATAAGCTTGTAGAGGAATGTGAGAAGAAAAATAAGAAAAAGGTTACAGACGAGCAGATTCTTGAAGAAATATCAGGAAACAAAGATAATAAATATGTTATTAAGCCTAAGGGGGCAATACTTGTTAAGGGAACTCATGATGTGTCGGTAAGGTATTCAAAGTGCTGTAATCCTGTGCCGGGAGATGAGATTGTAGGCTTTGTAACAAGAGGAAGGGGAATATCAATACACAGAACAGACTGTGTAAATATAATGAACCTTCCTGAAATAGAGCGTGCAAGAATTATTGAGGCAGAGTGGGACGAAAACTTTAAGGAAGACGATACAAGTCCTAAGTATGTTGCTGAGATTAAAATATATGCAAATAACAGAACAGGACTTCTTGCAGATATTTCAAGGATATTTACTGAAAAGAATATTGATGTAAGAAGCATAAACAGCCGAACAAGCAAGCAGGGAGTAGCTACTATTTCCATGTCATTTTTGACGGGAGGCAAGGAGGAGCTTGGGCGTATTATAGATAAAATACGTCAGATTGACAGTATAATAGATATTGTAAGAACAACAGGCTAGAACAATGGAAAGCTTAGTTATGCTGTGAAATGGAGATTTGTATGATAGAAACAGTTAAAAAGGGAAATATAAATATATGCAGGCTTGTGCTTGGCAGTGTGAGAACAAACACATATATTGTTTACGGCAATACAGGAGAATGCTTTGTTGTGGATCCGGCTGACGAAAGCGACATTATAAAAATAAAGCTTACAGACCTTAATTTAACAGTAAAGGCAATACTTTTAACCCATGGTCATTTTGACCATATCGGTGGGGCAGATGCTTTAAGAAAAGCATACGGAGCCGTAATATACGCTTTTAATGATGAAAAACAGATACTTGAAAGCTGCGAGAATAATTTATCCTCAGTGTTTGGCTCAGGCTTTACACTTAAGGCAGATAAGTGGCTTAGTGACAATGAAAAAATCAATATTGCAGGTATGGATATACAGGTGATACATACTCCGGGGCATACAATAGGAAGTGTTTGCTATCTTGTATCATCACAGGGAGAGAAGATACTTATAAGCGGAGATACTTTGTTTTGCGGCTCCTGTGGCAGGTATGATTTTCCTACGGGAAGCTATGGCATGATAATAAAGTCAATAAAGGAAAGACTTTTAGTTCTTGATGAAAAGCTGGCTGTATATCCCGGTCATAATGAGGAGACAACCATAGGGCAGGAAAAAATATATTATTAGTGACGGCACCGCATAAAGCGGTGCTTATGCTTTGCAGTAAAGTAAATGATACAGGAGACAGAAAGTCAGATGAAAACAGTATTTAACACAGATGAAGATACATACAGGTATGATGTTGAAATGCTTGTAAACTCATTTTATCCTAAAAGGGAAAATGACGACAATATAAAGACAGATATGATACAACACCTTAACATTGTTATAGATAAGGAAAATAATCTTATAAGTGTATGGGTTGAGGAGAAAACAGATAAAGGCAATGGCAGCATTAGCTGTAAGACAGAGGGTAAGTGCCTGTCATGTGATAAAAAGGAAATAAAAAACACAATAAAGCAGCTTGTATATAAGACCTTAAGTACATACACGGGAAAAGAGCTTCCGTGGGGCATACTAACAGGAATCAGACCTACTAAAATTGCAATGGCAGTCCTTGAGGAGGGTTATGACGCCAATAAGACAGACGGTCAAATCAATAAAAGCATAGAAAGTTTATTAAAGGATTATTATTATGTATCTGATGAGAAAACAAATCTCGCCATTGATATAGCAAGGAGAGAAAGAGAAATTCTAAAAAGCATAGATTATAAGGATGGGTACAGTCTTTATATAGGCATACCATTTTGTCCGACAACATGTCTGTACTGTTCATTTACCTCATATCCAATAGGAATGTACAGGGAAAAGGCAGACAGATATGTTGACTGTCTTATAAAAGAAATAGAGGTTTGCAGTAAAAAATTTAAGGATAAAAAGCTTAATACTATTTATTTTGGAGGAGGAACCCCAACGACACTTTCAGCAGACCAGCTTAAAAGAATATTTGCAAAAATAGAAGAGGTCTTTGATTTTACATATCTTCAGGAATATACAGTGGAGGCAGGAAGACCTGACAGTATAACGGAGGACAGGCTAAAAGCATTAAAGGATTATAATATAACAAGAATTTCCGTTAATCCACAGACCATGAAGCAGGAAACCCTTGATATTATAGGAAGAAAACATAGTGTAGATGATGTGAGGAAAGCCTTTTACCTTGCAAGGGGTCTTGGCTTTGACAATATAAATATGGATTTTATTGCAGGACTTCCAAATGAATCCATAGATGATGTGAGAAATACAATGGAGGAGGTTTTAAAGCTTAATCCTGACAGTATGACAGTTCATTCCCTTGCCATAAAAAGGGCTGCAGCACTTAATATATTTAAGGATAAATATAAGGAAATGACTATAGAAAATAATGTAGAGATAATGGAGCTTTGCCAAAATTATGCCGAGATGCTTAATATGAAGCCTTATTATATGTACCGTCAGAAAAACATGGCAGGAAATATGGAAAATGTAGGATATGCCAAAGACGGAAAGGCAGGTATATATAATATACTTATAATGGAAGAAAAACAGACTATTCTGGCGCTTGGTGCAGGTGCAGTGACTAAGTACGTATTTCCTTACGGCGGAAGAATAGAAAGATGTGATAATGTAAAAAATGCAGACCAGTATATGGACAGAATAGACGAGATGATAGTAAGAAAAGAGAAATTTATTGACACCTGCAATATGGGATAGTAAAATATTGGGAAGAATATTAAGCAGGAAAGGAATATGAAAAATGGCATTAGTTAAAAAGCCTGTCACAGGTATGAAGGATATACTGCCGTCAGAAATGCAGATAAGAGATTACGTGATAAGAGTAATAAAGGAAACATATGGTAAGTTTGGTTTTAATACTATAGAGACGCCGTGTGTTGAAAATATAGGAAATTTAAGCTCCAAAAACGGAGGAGAAAACGAAAAGCTTATTTTTAAAATATTAAAAAGGGGAGAAAAGCTTAATCTTGAGACGGCAAGGGAAGAGCTTGACCTTGTTGACGGAGGTTTGCGGTATGATTTGACAGTTCCTCTCGTACGTTTTTTTTCTAATAACGGTAATAATCTGCCATCACCCTTTAAGGCACTTCAGATAGGACCTGTGTGGAGGGCGGACAGACCTCAGAGAGGAAGATACCGCCAGTTTTATCAGTGTGATATAGATATACTGGGAGAGCCTTCAAATCTGGCAGAGATAGAGCTTATACTTGCAACAACAACAACCTTGGGAAAGCTTGGATTTAAGGGTTTTCAGATAAGAATAAACGAGAGAAGAATATTAAAGGCAATGGCAGCTTACAGCGGATTTCCTGAAGAGTCATATGATTTAGTCTTTATTATTCTTGATAAGATGGATAAGATAGGACTTGACGGTGTTGCAGATGAGCTTATAAAAGAAGGCTTTGAAAAGGAATCTGTAGATAAGTATTTAAGCTTATTTAAGGGAATGGAAGCTGCCGAAAGCCGTTTAGAGTATGTGGCAGATAAGATAAAAGATTTTCTTGATGAGGATATTAAGAATAATCTTAAGGAAATAATAGACAGTGTAAGTGCCACAAAGTCTTCTGATTTTGAGATTATATTTGACCCAACACTTGTAAGGGGAATGTCATATTATACGGGGACAATATTTGAGATAGCAATTCCCGAGTTTGGAGGAAGCTGCGGCGGAGGCGGAAGATACGATAAAATGGTAGGTCAGTTTACGGGAAAGGATACGCCTGCCTGCGGATTTTCCATAGGTTTTGAGAGAATTGTACTGCTTCTTATGGAAAATGGCTTTAAGGTGCCTGATGAAAATAAGAAGATTGCATATCTGATAGAAAAAGGTGTGTCAGGCGACAGCCTGTGCCGGATTGTAGCAAAGGCACAGGAGGCAAGAAAAGACGGCACACAGGTTTTAGTTGCAAGAATGAACAAGAATAAAAAATTCCAAAAGGAAAATCTTACAAATGAGGGCTATACTGAGTTTGTAGAGTTTTATAAAAATTAACCAGACTTTATAAAAAATGAGAAAAGAGGAAAATTATGGCAGAGTCAATGAAAGGGCTAAAGCGTACACACAGATGTACGGAAGTTTCAAATAAATTAATCGGAGAAACAGTCACTGTTATGGGCTGGGTTCAAAAAAGAAGAAATCTTGGAAGTCTTATTTTTGCTGATTTAAGAGACAGAAGCGGACTTCTTCAAATAGTGTTTGATGAAAATGATGTTAAGCCTGAGGGCTTTGCAAAGGCTGAGACACTTAGAAGTGAGTTTGTTATAGCTGTAGTGGGAAAGGTGACAAAGAGAGAGGCGGCAGTTAATGAAAGCCTTGCAACAGGTGATATTGAAATACGGGCAACGGAGCTTAGAATCCTGTCTGAGTCACTTACACCGCCATTTCCTATAGAGGAGGCTTCAAATACAAAGGAGGAGATAAGGCTTAAATACCGTTATCTTGACCTTAGAAGACCTGATTTGCAAAGAAATCTTATAATGAGAAGTAAGGCATGCATTTTAACAAGGGCATTTTTGGCAGAGGAGGGCTTTCTTGAAATAGAGACTCCTGTTTTGAATAAAAGCACGCCTGAGGGAGCAAGGGACTACTTAGTGCCAAGCCGTATTCATCCCGGGAATTTTTATGCACTTCCACAGTCTCCGCAGCTTTTTAAGCAGCTTTTAATGTGTGCAGGATATGACAGATATTTTCAAATAGCAAAATGCTTCAGGGATGAGGACTTAAGGGCAGACAGGCAGCCTGAATTTACACAGATTGATATGGAGCTTTCTTTTGTTGATATTGATGATGTTATAGATGTAAACGAAAGACTTTTACAGAAACTATTTAAGGAAATACTTGATGTTGATATTAAGCTTCCTATTCAGAGAATGACATGGAAGGAAGCAATGGAGAGATTTGGCTCTGATAAACCTGACACAAGATTTGGAATGGAATTAAAGGATATTTCGGATATAGTAAAGGATTGCGGCTTTGGAGTATTTGCAGGTGCTGTAGAAAACGGAGGCTCCGTAAGGGGAATCAACGCAAAGGGACAGGGAAGCATGCCGAGAAAAAAGATAGATGCTCTTGTTGAGTTTGCAAAGGGATATGGTGCAAAGGGCCTTGCTTACCTTGTAATAAATGATGACGGAACATACAAATCATCATTTGCAAAGTTTATGACAGAGGACGAGCTTGAAAAAATAGCTGAAAGAATGGAGGGAAAGCCGGGAGACTTACTTTTATTTGCAGCGGATAAGAGCAAGCTTGTATTTGATGTTCTCGGAGGCTTAAGACTTAAGCTTGCCGAGGATTTGGGACTTTTGGACAAGAATGTTTATAATTTCCTTTGGATAACAGAATTTCCTCTGTTGGAGTACTCAGAGGAGCAGGGAAGATATGTTGCCATGCACCATCCGTTTACCATGCCTATGGAGGAGGATTTGCCTTTACTTGATACTAATCCGGGAGCAGTTCGTGCAAAGGCTTACGATATAGTGTTAAATGGAAATGAAATAGGCGGAGGAAGTGTAAGAATATACCAAAGCCATATTCAGGAGAAAATGTTTGAGGTGCTTGGTTTCACAAAGGAGGAGGCATATGAAAGATTTGGATTTTTACTAAATGCCTTTAAGTATGGTGTACCTCCTCATGCCGGACTTGCATACGGACTTGACAGGCTTATTATGCTTATGGCAAAAGAGGACAGCATACGTGAGGTTATAGCATTTCCGAAGATAAAGGATGCCTCATGCCTTATGACAGAGGCTCCTAATGTTGTGGATAAAAAGCAGTTAGAAGAGCTTTGCATAGTCTGCACAAAGACAGAGGATAAGGAAGGAGAGTAAGCTATGATAGATATTAAATTTTTAAGGGAGAATCCTGATATAGTAAAGCAGAATATAAAAAATAAATTTCAGGACAGTAAGCTTCCGCTGGTAGATGAGGTTATAGAGCTTGATGCACAGGCAAGAAACACAAAGCAGGAGGCAGATAACTTAAGGGCAGAGAGAAATAAAATCTCAAAGCAGATAGGTGCATTAATGGCACAGGGAAAAAAGGAAGAGGCAGAGGCTGTTAAGAAGCAGGTAACGGAAAAAGGAGAATACCTTGCACAGCTTGAGAAAAAGGAAGCAGAGCTTAACGAAAAGGTTAAAAATATAATGATGGTTATACCAAACATTATAGATGAAAGTGTTCCTATAGGCAGGGATGACAGTGAAAATGTAGAGATTCAAAGATACGGTGAGCCTGTAGTTCCTGATTTTGAAATTCCTTATCACTCAGAGATAATGGAAAGCTTTAACGGACTGGATTTGGATTCTGCCAGAAAGGTAGCGGGAAACGGCTTTTACTATCTGATGGGAGATATTGCAAGACTTCATTCGGCAGTTATATCATATGCGAGAGACTTTATGATTAACAGAGGCTTTACCTACTGTGTGCCTCCTTTTATGATTAGAAGTGATGTTGTAACAGGTGTTATGAGCTTTGCTGAAATGGATGCGATGATGTATAAGATTGAGGGGGAGGATCTTTACTTAATAGGAACAAGTGAGCATTCCATGATAGGTAAATTTATAGATACGATTATACCTGAGGATAAGCTTCCCTACACACTTACAAGCTATTCTCCGTGTTTTAGAAAGGAAAAGGGAGCACACGGCATAGAGGAAAGAGGTGTTTACAGAATACACCAGTTTGAAAAGCAGGAAATGATAGTTGTATGTAAGCCTGAGGAAAGCAGACAGTGGTTTGACAGGCTTTGGCAGAATACAGTGGATTTATTCAGAAGCCTTGATATTCCTGTAAGAACCCTGGAGTGCTGCTCAGGAGATTTGGCAGACCTTAAGGTTAAGTCTATAGATGTAGAGGCATGGTCGCCAAGGCAGAAAAAGTATTTTGAGGTTGGAAGCTGCTCTAATCTTGGTGATGCGCAGGCAAGAAGACTCAAAATAAGAGTAAACGGGGACAATGGAAAATACTTTGCACATACCCTTAACAATACAGTAGTGGCTCCTCCAAGAATGCTTATAGCATTTCTTGAAAATAATTTGTGCGAGGATGGCTCTGTAAAGATACCTGAGGCATTAAGACCTTATATGGGAGGAATGGAAAAAATCACAAAAAGCTGATGATTATGGGAGGTAAGCTGTAATGGCAGGTTCCGGATTTGGAAATATATTTAGGATAACTACGTGGGGGGAATCCCACGGAACAGGCATAGGTGTAGTTGTCGACGGCTGTCCCGCAGGCTTGGAGCTTGCACCTGAGGATATACAGGTTTATCTTGACAGAAGAAAACCGGGGCAGTCTAAGTATACAACCCCCAGAAGCGAGGAGGACAGGGTTGAGATACTGTCAGGTGTATTTGATGGGAAAACTACAGGTACTCCCATATCAATGATAGTGTACAATAAAACACAGAGGTCTTCAGACTATTCACAGATAGCAGAGTATTACAGGCCGGGTCACGCCGATTACACCTTTGATGAAAAATATGGTTTCAGAGACTACAGAGGAGGAGGACGCTCATCGGGCAGAGAAACCATAGGCAGAGTGGCAGCAGGAGCAATAGCATGTAAGCTTTTAAATGAGCTTGGAATTACTGTTGAGGCTTATGCGAAATCCATAGGAGATGTGGAGATAGATTACTCTGTATTTGACATAAAAGAAAGGGATAATAATCCTGTTGCAATGCCTGATAAAAATGCCGCAAAGATGGCAGAGCTTTTATTGCAGGAAAAAATGGAAGAAAAGGATTCTGTGGGAGGCGTAGTAGAGTGTGTTGTAAAAAACATGAAAACAGGTGTTGGGGAGCCTGTGTTTGACAAGCTTGACGCATGCCTTGGAAAGGCAATCATGTCCATAGGTGCAGTAAAGGGATTCGAGATAGGCTCAGGCTTCAATGCCACAAGGCTGAAAGGCTCCGAAAATAATGACAGCTTCTACGCAAAGGGAAAAGAAGTATTAAAGATGACGAATAATGCAGGAGGAATCCTTGGAGGCATAAGCGACGGAAGCGACATAGTTCTAAGGGCAGCCTTTAAGCCTACGCCATCCATTTTCAAGGAGCAGGAAACTGTAAACAAAAATATGGAAAATATTAAGGTTCAGATAAAGGGACGCCATGATCCTATTATAGTACCAAGGGCAGTGGTGGTAGTGGAGGCAATGACGGCAGTTACAATACTGGACTTACTTCTTTTGAGTATGACTTCTACTCTCAGTGGGATTAAGAAGTTTTTCAAATAAAATACCTACAGTAAACCAGGCGGGTGCGTAATCAAGTCTTACAAGCCCGCTTATATTATATTTTGCATGGCTGTAATTCCAAGGACATATTCCTGCTGCTTTTAAAACTGAGCCTGCCGTATATTCTACAATGTAAATGCACAAAGTATAAACAGTACCACGAAAAAAAAGAGGCATTCCCGACAAAAACCTTGATATAGGCTTAATAAATGCACCTAATGAATATATGGGAAACATAAGCAGTGATGTAGAGGCAGACATGGAGGGGTCATTGTTAAGACAGCTTATAGAACCTGTCCAAAACACCTCAAGACACCAGCCTGCAAGACCGCAGGTTATAAAATCCTTCTTTGTCATGTATATAATCCTCCATTTTTTATTTCTATATGATATATGTTGTATAAAAACTGCTTGATAAAAAATCCGTTTACAAATATAATGTGTAAGGTGATAAAATTTATACCTAATTTATGCCTAATGAAAAGAGGGAAAAAATGTATAAGCTTTTAAAGCGTGACGGAAGTGCAAAAAGAGGAGAATTTCATACTGTACATGGAGTTATACAGACTCCAGTGTTTATGAATGTGGGAACGGCGGCTGCAATAAAGGGAGCAGTGGCAGCAGAGGATTTAAAGGAAATAAAGACTCAGGTAGAGCTTTCAAATACTTATCATCTGCATGTAAGACCCGGTGATAAAATAGTAAAAAAATTAGGCGGGCTTCACAGGTTTATGAATTGGGACAAGCCTATACTTACGGATTCAGGGGGATTTCAGGTATTTTCCCTTGCTTCCTTAAGAAAAATTAAAGAAGAGGGAGTTTACTTTAACTCCCATGTAGACGGAAGAAAAATATTTATGGGACCCGAGGAAAGTATACAGATACAGTCAAATCTTGCATCAACAATAGCAATGGCATTTGATGAGTGTCCGCCTCACCCTGCAACAAGGGAATATATGGAAAATTCCGTAAACAGAACCATAAGATGGCTGGAAAGGTGCAAAAGGGAAATGGAAAGGCTTAACAGCCTTGAGGATACAATAAACAAAAAGCAAATGCTGTTTGGAATAAATCAGGGAGGAACCTTCACTGATATACGTATTGAGCATGCAAAAAAAATATCAGAGCTTAACCTTGACGGATATGCTTTAGGAGGACTGGCAGTTGGAGAGTCTCATGATGAAATGTACAGAATTATAGAGGAAACAGTACCGTATCTTCCGCTTGAAAAGCCGACTTACCTTATGGGTGTTGGAACTCCGGCAAACATACTTGAGGCAGTTGACAGAGGAGTTGATTTTTTTGACTGTGTGTATCCTACAAGAAATGGAAGACATGGTCATGTGTATACAAATATGGGAAAGCTGAACCTGTTTAATGCAAAATATGAAACAGACGATACACCTATAGAAGAAGGATGTCAGTGCCAGGCATGCAGATATCACACAAGAGCTTATATAAGACATTTGCTTAAGGCAAAAGAAATGCTGGGAATGAGACTTTGTGTATTGCATAATTTGTATTTTTATAATACAATGATGGAGGAAATCAGGGATGCCATAGAAAATGGCAGTTACAGCCAATATAAAAAGGCAAAGCTTGAAATGATGCAGGGAGACAATTAATAATAAGCCTTATGTATCACAATAAAAAAGAATATTTATAAAACGGAGGACTAAAAAATGAACACATCATCAGTATTCGCATCACAGGGAGGAACAATGGGACTGATTGTAACAGTTGTATATATAGCAATTTTTGCAGTCGGTATTTATTTTTTAATGATAAGACCACAGAAAAAGCAGCAGCAGAAGCTTCAGGCAATGCAAAGTGCCATAGAAATAGGCGACAGTATTCTGACAACATCAGGCTTTTACGGAGTTGTAATAGGAGTGGAGGACGATACGGTAGTAGTAGAGTTTGGAAATAACAAGAATTGTCGTATTCCAATGCAGAAGGCTGCAATAGTAGAGGTTGAAAAGGCTAATCAGGAATAGAAATAAAAGCGTCGGGGCACCGGCGCTTTTATTGTATTAAAATTTGTTTTTAAAGGTTGAAATATGACGGAAAATATTGTAGACTAATATAATAGTCTATACAGAAAAGAGGTTAAAGACATGAATTTTAATGTGGCAGTGATTCCGGGAGACGGTATAGGTCCTGAAATCGTATCAGAAGCAAAGAAAGTGCTTGACACAGTAGGAAAAAAATTCGGTCATGAATTTACATATACTAATGTGCTTATGGGCGGTGTGTCCATAGATGCACATGGAGTACCTTTGACCGATGAGGCTTTGGAGACGGCAAAAAACAGTGATGCTGTACTGTTAGGTGCCGTGGGAGGCCGAGTCGGTGTTGATAAGTGGTATGAGCTTCCTCCAAACTTAAGGCCGGAGGCGGGCTTGCTTGCAATAAGAAAAGGACTTGGACTTTTTGCAAATTTAAGACCTGCATACCTTTACAAGGAATTAAAGAGTGCATGTCCTTTAAAGGAGGAGGTTGCAGATGCAGGCTTTGATATGATTATAGTAAGAGAGCTTACAGGCGGTCTTTACTTTGGTGAAAGAAAAACAGAGGTTGTGGATGGTGTAAGAACTGCCATAGATACTCTTAAGTATGATGAAAACGAGATAAGAAGAATTGCAGTTAAGGCATTTGAGATTGCAATGAAGAGAAATAAAAAGGTTATAAGTGTGGATAAAGCAAATGTGCTTGATTCCTCAAGGCTTTGGAGTCAGGTGGTTTCAGAGGTGGCAAAGGATTTTCCGGAGGTTACGGTGGAAAATATGCTTGTTGATAATTGTGCAATGCAGTTAGTAAAGAATCCTGCACAGTTTGATGTAGTGCTTACGGAAAATATGTTTGGAGATATTTTATCTGATGAAGCAAGTATGATTACCGGCTCAATAGGAATGCTATCCTCAGCAAGCCTTGGTGCAGGAAAGCTGGGCTTATATGAGCCTAGCCATGGTGCAGCACCTGACATTGCAGGACAGAACAAAGCTAATCCGATAGCGACAGTTCTTTCAGCGGCTATGATGCTAAGGTATTCCTTTGACCTTGATAAGGAGGCGGATGCAGTGGAGGCAGCCGTGAGAAAGGTTTTAGAGGATGGAATAAGAACAGTTGACATTATGTCAGAGGGCAAAACTCTTGTAACATGTACGGGTATGGGTGATGCCATCTGTGAGAGAATATAGGAGGGAAGAAATATGAGAAGTGATTCAGTAAGAAAAGGTATGCAGCAGGCTCCGCACCGTTCTCTGTTTAATGCATTAGGCATGACAAGGGAAGAAATGGAAAGACCTTTAATAGGAGTTGTAAGCTCGTATAATGAAATAGTTCCGGGGCATATGAACCTTGATAAAATAACAGAGGCGGTAAAGCTGGGAGTTGCCATGGCAGGAGGAACACCTGTTATGGTTCCTGCAATAGCAGTATGTGACGGTATTGCCATGGGACATATAGGAATGAAGTATTCCCTTGTGACAAGGGATTTAATAGCTGATTCTACAGAATGTCTTGCAATGGCACATCAGTTTGACGGACTTGTTATGATACCAAACTGTGATAAGAATGTACCGGGACTTTTAATGGCAGCGGCAAGAGTAAATATCCCAACTATATTTGTAAGCGGAGGTCCCATGTTGGCAGGTCATGTAAAGGGAGAAAAAACATCTCTTTCAAGTATGTTCGAGGCAGTTGGTTCATATGCGGCAGGTACAATGACGGAAGAAGATGTTGAGGAGTTTGAAAATAAGGCGTGTCCTACATGTGGTTCATGCTCAGGAATGTATACGGCAAATTCAATGAACTGTCTTACAGAAGCACTGGGAATGGGACTTAGAGGAAACGGAACAATACCGGCAGTATATTCAGAGAGAATAAAGCTTGCAAAGAAAGCCGGAATGCAGATAATGGAGCTTGTTAAGAGAAATATTAAGCCTCTTGACATTATGACGAAGGAAGCCTTTGAAAATGCCCTTACAGTAGATATGGCACTGGGATGCAGTACAAACAGTATGCTTCATCTGCCTGCAATAGCTCACGAGGCAGGAGCGGAAATTAATCTTGATATAGCAAACGATATAAGTGCAAGAACACCTAACCTTTGTCATTTGGCACCGGCAGGTCATACATATATGGAGCAGTTAAATGAGGCCGGCGGCGTATATGCAGTTATGAAGGAGCTTTCAAGGAAAAACCTTCTCCATGAGAACCTTATAACTGTTACGGGCAAAACAGTTGGAGAAAACATTGCAAATGCAGTAAACAGAAATACAGAGGTTATAAGACCTATAGATAATCCATATAGTGAGGTAGGGGGTATTGCCGTATTAAGAGGTAATCTGGCACCTGACTCATGTGTTGTCAAGCGTTCAGCAGTTGTTCCTGAAATGTTAAAGCATGAGGGACCTGCCAGAGTGTTTGACTGTGAGGAGGATGCTATTGCAGCCATAAAAGGTGGAAAGATTGTGGCAGGAGATGTTGTTGTTATCCGCTATGAGGGACCAAAGGGAGGTCCGGGCATGAGAGAAATGCTTAATCCTACATCAGCAATAGCGGGTATGGGGCTTGGCTCTACAGTGGCTCTTATTACAGACGGAAGATTTTCGGGAGCTTCAAGGGGAGCATCTATCGGACACGTATCCCCTGAGGCAGCTATGGGAGGTCCTATAGCACTTGTCCGTGAAGGGGATATTATCAAGATAGATATTGATAATCATTCAATAAATGTAGATGTGTCAGAGGAGGAGCTTGAAAGGAGAAAAGCTGAATGGGTACCGAGAAAGCCAAATGTTACAACCGGATATTTAGCAAGATATGCTTCTCTTGTGACATCGGCAGATAAGGGAGCGGTTTTAAGAACATTATAGAGTTAATGGAGGAAAGTGAAAAATGCAGTTAAACGGTTCGGAAATTATTATCGAATGTTTAAAAGAGCAGGGTGTTGACACCGTATTCGGATATCCGGGAGGAACAATTCTTAATGTATATGATGCTCTGTATAAACATTCTAACGAGATAAGACATATATTAACCTCACATGAGCAGGGAGCAGCCCATGCAGCAGACGGGTATGCAAGAGCCACAGGAAAAGTAGGCGTGTGTATGGCAACATCAGGTCCGGGAGCAACAAACCTTGTAACGGGTATTGCCACGGCATATATGGACTCTGTTCCTATAGTAGCCATTACGGCAAATGTTGCAAAGTCCCTTCTTGGAAAAGATACATTTCAGGAAATAGATATTGCAGGTGTAACAATGCCTATAACAAAGCATAATTTTATAGTAAAGGACGTTCATGATATAGCATCTACACTTAGAAGAGCCTTTAAAATAGCAAAAACCGGAAGACCGGGACCGGTGCTGGTTGATATAACAAAGGATGCAACGGATCCTAAAGTTACTATTGAGTTTGAGCCTGTTAAGCCGGAAGAACCGGAAAGAATTACAGCTACCATAAAGGATGAGGATATCGATGAGGCAGTAAAGCTTATTAACGAATCAAAGAAGCCTTACATATTTGTAGGAGGCGGTGTAATTATATCTGAAGCATCGGAAGAGCTTAAGAAGTTTGTGGAGCTTACAGATGCACCTGTATGTGACTCTCTTATGGGAAAGGGAGCTTTTAACGGAGAGGATAGTCATTATACAGGCATGATAGGAATGCATGGTACAAAAACAGCAAACTTTGGTGTTACGGACTGTGATTTGCTAATAGCAATAGGTGCAAGATTTAGTGACCGTGTTACGGGGAATACTAAAACCTTTGCAAAAAATGCAAAAATACTTCACATTGATATTGAGGCAGCGGAAATTAATAAAAATGTTAAGACGGCAGCAAGTGTAATTGGTGATGCAAAGGAAATTTTATCAAGACTTAATTCAAAGCTTCAAAAGAAGGATTGTAAAGAGTGGCTTGAAAAAATAAACGGATTTAAGAAAAAATATCCTCTTACATACAATACATCAACACTTAACGGTCCGTTTATAATGCAAAAGATATATGAGATTACAAATGGTGATGCAATTATTACAACAGAAGTAGGCCAGCATCAGATGTGGGCCGCACAGTTTTGTAAATACAAAAAACCAAGAACTCTTATTACCTCCGGCGGACTTGGAACAATGGGCTACGGACTTGGCGCAAGTTTAGGTGCAAAGATGGGTATGCCTGAAAAGACTGTTATTAATATTGCAGGTGACGGCTGCTTTCGTATGAATATGAATGAGATTGCAACAGCCACAAGATATAATATTCCTATTATACAGGTAGTTATAAATAATCATGTATTAGGCATGGTACGTCAGTGGCAGACATTATTCTATGATAAGCGTTACTCAAACACAGTATTAAATGATGCAGTTGACTTTGTTAAGCTTGCAGAGGCTATGGGGGCAAAGGCATACAGGGTGACAAATAAGGATGATTTTGAAGGTATATTTAAGGAAGCCTTAAATGCAGGCTGTCCTGTAGTAATTGACTGCCAGATTGACCCTGATGAAAAAGTATTTCCTATGGTAGCACCGGGAGGAGCAATATCTGAGGCATTCAGTCAGGAAGACCTTGACGGGAAGAATAATTAAACGGTTAAGTAACAGGCAGTATGCCTGACTTAAAATAAAGCTTTATTAATCAAAGGAGGACTTTAGAAAGATGGGAAGAGTGTATAATTTCTCAGCAGGTCCGGCAGTATTACCGGAGGAAGTATTAAAGGAAGCAGCGGCAGAGATGCTTGACTACAATGGAAGCGGAATGTCAGTGATGGAAATGAGCCACCGCTCAAAGGTATTTGATGAAATTATTAAGACTGCGGAGCAGGATTTAAGGGATTTAATGAATATTCCTGACAATTATAAGGTGCTGTTCCTTCAGGGAGGAGCTTCACAGCAGTTTGCAATGATTCCAATGAACCTTATGAAAAATAAAAAGGCAGCTTACATTGTAACAGGTCAGTGGGCTAAAAAAGCATATCAGGAGGCTAAAAAGTACGGAGATGCAGTTGAAGTGGCTTCAAGTGCAGATAAGACATTTTCTTATATTCCTGACTGCTCAGACCTGGATATTCCTGAAGACGCAGATTACGTATATATCTGTGAGAATAATACAATTTACGGAACAAAGTTTAAGGAGCTTCCAAATACTAAGGGGAAGACTCTTGTGGCAGACGTATCATCATGCTTCTTATCAGAGCCTGTAGACGTAACAAAGTATGGTGTTATATACGGCGGAGTTCAGAAAAATGTAGGTCCTGCAGGTATGGTTATTGTAATTATAAGAGAAGATTTAATTACAGAGGATGTATTGCCGGGAACACCTACAATGCTTACCTATAAAACTCATGCAGATGCAGATTCTTTATACAACACTCCTCCTTGCTATAACATTTATATATGCGGCAAGGTATTTAAGTGGTTAAAGAAAATGGGCGGACTTGAGAAGATGAAGGAAATAAATGAAAAGAAAGCAAAGATTTTATATGATTTCCTTGATGAAAGCAAGCTTTTTAAGGGTACGGTAGTTCCTAAAGACCGTTCTTTAATGAATGTTCCTTTTGTAACAGGAAATGAGGAGCTTGATGCTAAATTTGTTAAAGAAGCCAAAGCAGCAGGCTTTGAAAACCTTAAGGGACACAGAACAGTAGGCGGAATGAGAGCAAGCATTTACAATGCTATGCCAATCGAAGGAGTAGAAAAGCTCGTTGAATTTATGAAGAAATTCGAAGCTGAAAATATGTAAAATATATAGTCAGATACAGACAGCAGATAGTTTCCGGTTCTGTATACGGCATATATATAAGATAATATCTATGAAAGGAAGTAAATTGAAATGATAAAAGTAAACTGTTTGAATCCTATTGCAAAAGTAGGAATGAGCCTTTTGCCTGACACTTTCGGAACAACAGGAGAGTTTTCCGAGGCAGAGGCAGTGCTTGTAAGAAGTGCCTCAATGCATGAGCTTGAGCTGCCTGATTGTCTGCTTGCAGTTGCAAGGGCAGGAGCAGGTGTAAACAATATTCCTCTTGACAAGTGTGCAGATAAAGGCGTTGTTGTGTTTAACACACCCGGAGCAAATGCAAACGGTGTTAAGGAGCTTGTTATAGCAGGTATGCTTTTGGCCTCAAGAGATATAAGAGGCGGTATGCAGTGGGTTTCTGACAATAAAACAGATGAAAATATCAATAAATCAATGGAAAAGGCAAAATCAAAGTTTGCCGGAACAGAAATTAAAGGAAAGACATTAGGTGTAATAGGGCTTGGAGCAATAGGTGTTCTTGTGGCAAACGCTGCCACAAAGCTTGGAATGAAGGTTGTAGGCTGTGATCCATACCTTTCAGTACAAAATGCACTTAATCTTTCAAATGAAGTAACAATATTAAAGTCAAATGCGGAGGTTTATGCAGTAAGTGACTTTATAACAATACATGTGCCTCTTCTTGATGATACAAGAGGAATGATTAATAAAGCTTCTATTTCAATGATGAAGGATGGAGTTGTTATTTTAAATTACGCGAGAGATTTGCTTGTAAACGATGATGATATGGAGGAAGCATTAGCTTCAGGAAAGATAAGAAAGTATGTTACTGATTTTCCAAATGCAAGAACAGCAAATATGGACAATGTAATCGCATTTCCTCATCTTGGTGCATCTACAGAGGAATCAGAGGATAACTGTGCAGTTATGGCGGTTAATCAGATAGTAGATTATATTGAAAACGGTAATATTAAAAATTCAGTAAACTATCCTGCCTGCGATATGGGGGTCTGCAATAAGGCAGGACGTATTGCAATACTCCACAGAAACGTGCCTAATATGTTAAGCCAGTTTACGGGAGCTATGGCAGCGGAAAATATTAATATCTCAGATATGTTAAATAAGTCAAAGGGAAATTACGGCTATACCATGATGGACGTGGACAGCAGTGTAGAGGCTCACACTGTAGAAAAGCTTCAGGCTATAGAGGGCGTAATTAAAGTAAGAGTAATTAAATAACACATTCTTATATTATTGTATGGCTTCTGTATATTATGAAAATAGTATATGGAAGCCTGTTTATTAATAAAAAAATAAAAGAGAAAGGGTAAAATATGGCTCATAAGCTTTTAGATGCAATCGGAAAGTGTACATGCTCCTTTACCACAGTACAGTATGGAAAGGAAAGGCTTAAGGAAGCAGGTTTTTCTGAGATTAAGCTGGAAAATATGGAAGACTGGAGTGTAAAAAGAGGAGACAAAATATACATTAATATTTATGACAGCTCCCTGTTTGCTTTTACTGTGGGAGAAAAAATTGGCAGAGGAGATATGCTTCGCCTTGCAGCAGCTCATACAGACAGTCCTGCGTTATATATAAAGTCTAATCCGGAGGTTATTACAAGGGGATACGGCAAGATAAATGTGGAAATATACGGAGGTGCAATATTAAATACATGGCTTGACAGACCATTATCTGCGGCAGGAAAGGTAGCTCTTAAGGGAGACAGTGTTTTTACGCCAAAAACAGTTATAACAGACTTTGAGGAAAATCTGTTTACCATACCAAATCTGGCAATACATTTAAACAGAGAGGTTAATAAGGGTGTAGAGCTGAATCGCCAGAATCATATGTATCCTGTATGTAAGATTATTGAGGAGAACCTTAATAGCACCGGATTTTTTATGGAATATATGGCAGAAAGGCTAAATGTACAAAAGGAGGATATATTAGATTATGAGCTTTATGTATATAACAAAGAAAAAGGCTGTCTGTTAGGAATTGACCGTAATATTATATCAAGTCCGAGACTTGACAATATAACGTCAGTTAAAGCACTTATTGACGGGATAACAGATTCAAAAAGAGATTTAGGAATAAACGGAATTATTTTGTATGACAATGAGGAGGTAGGAAGCAAAAGCAAGCAGGGTGCAGACTCTTTGCTTCTTTCCATGATACTTGAAAGAATATATATATGTCTTGGCTTTGACAGGCAGGAATTTTTACATAATATAACAAACGGATTTATGCTGTCAGCAGATGTGGCACACGGTTTTCATCCAAATTACAGTGAAAAATCAGATGTCACAAATATTAATATGTTAAATAAGGGTATTGTAATTAAAAGAGCCTGTTCACAGACATATGGAACAGACTGTCAGTCTGTTGCTGTTATAGAACAAATATGCAGGGAAAATCATATACCATATCAAAAGTTTGCAAGCCGTTCAGATGCTTCCACGGGGAGTACCCTTGGAAGTATAGCAAATAAATATCTGCCTATGAGGACTGTAGATATAGGAGTGCCTGTGCTTGCAATGCATTCAGCAAGGGAAATGATGGGAGCAAAGGATCAGGAATATATTGAATGCCTTGTAAAATGTTATTTTGATTAAGGTAAAGACTATTTGCGAAATTTCCACGGATATAGTAAAGTATATAAAAGATGTAAATAAATTTATGGAATACAAATAATATATAAAATGAAAGGGTTAATTAATTATGGCAGATATAAGACCGTTCAGGTGTATAAGACCTAATGCCCAGGTGGCTGACAGGGTTGCGGCACTTCCGTATGATGTATATAACAGAGAGGAGGCCTGTGAGGCAGTGAAAAAAGAGAAACTGTCGTTTTTAAGAATAGACAGGCCAGAGACACAGTTTGATTTATCTGTTGATACATATGATGAGAGAGTATACGCAAAGGCAAAAGAACTTCTGGAGGGAATGATAGAAGACGGAACATTTATCACTGACAGTGACAAATGCTATTATGTATATGAGCTTACTATGAACGGAAGAGTTCAGACTGGGCTTGTTGCATGTGCATCTATAGATGATTATGCCAATAATGTTATAAAGAAGCATGAGAATACAAGAGCAGACAAGGAGGCAGACAGAATACATCATGTAGATATATGTGATGCACAGACAGGTCCTATATTTCTTGCATATCGTGCAGACAATATGGTTCGTACAATTATGAACAGAGCAAAGGAGAAAAATCCTCTTTACAACTTTGTGGCAGATGACGGCATAAGACACAGAGTATGGAAAATAGGAAATGAAAGTGATATAGATAATATAAGGGCTGCGTTTGAAAACATAGACAGTATTTATATAGCAGACGGACATCACAGAGCTGCGTCGGCAGTAAAGGTAGGATTTAAACGGAGAGAGGAGCATCCCGGCTATAATGGAAACGAGGAGTTTAATTTCTTTTTGTCAGTGCTTTTTGCAGACGAAGAGCTTATGATAATGCCATATAACAGAGTGGTTAAGGATTTAAACGGTCACAGTCCCGTAGAATTTTTTGATTTAATCGGAAAAAGCTTTGATATAGAAAAGTCAGGTAAGGAGCCATATGCACCTGAGAGGAAAGGTGTTATTGGAATGTATCTTAATGAGGAATGGTATAAGCTTACGGCAAAGGAGCATATAAAAACAGAGGATCCTGTGGAAGGGCTTGATGTATCCCTGCTTCAGAATTATTTGCTTGCCCCAATACTTAATATAGGGGACCCGAGAACCGATAAAAGAATTGATTTTATAGGAGGAATAAGAGGTTTAAAGGAGCTTGAGAGAAGATGCAGTCTTGATATGAAGGTGGCATTTTCCATGTATCCTACATCTATACAGGAATTGTTTGCAGTGTCAGATGCAGGGCTTCTTATGCCGCCAAAGTCTACATGGTTTGAGCCAAAGCTTAGAAGCGGACTGTTTATACATAAGCTGTCATAGGATAGAGCTTAGGAGGCAGTATATGGCAGAGTACAGAACAAGGCAGAGGGAAATGATACTTGATTATATGATAAAAAATAAAGATATTCATGTAACAGCAGATATGATAATCAAGTATTTTCAGTTTCATGAGACACCAATAGGAAAGGCTACGGTATACAGAAATCTTGATAAGCTGGTAAGTGATAATATAGTAAGAAAATTTACCATAGAGGATGGAACGGGAGCATGCTATCAGTATTCCGGAGCCGGCAGCCGGTGCAGAGAGCATTATCATTTTAAGTGTACCAGGTGCGGAGAGTTATATCATATACAATGTGATTTTATGAATGAAATAAGCAGTCATGTTTATAAGGAGCATAAATTCAAAATAGACAGCAGCAAAACCGTGTTTTATGGAATCTGTGAAAAGTGTGGAAACTAAAAATTAAAATGCTCTTGACAATAAAATATATTGTGGTATTATATTACAGCCCAAATATGAAACTTAGTATCATATTTGGGCTGAATTTGAAACTAGATATTATATTTAAGTTAAAATATAAAACATGGCAGGAAAGAAGGGAAAATACATGAAGTCATTAATGAAAAAAACAGTAAGATGGATTATGCTTGCGGCTATGGTTGTTATATTGCCGATTACAGTATCATGCACAAACAGTGATAATGAGATGGATGACGGTAAGCTTTCCATAGTAACGACACTTTTTCCCCAGTATGATTTTGCAAGGCAGATAGCAGGAGATAAGGCACAGGTTACACTGCTTCTTAAACCGGGAACAGAGGCACATGACTATGACCCTACGCCTTCAGATATGATAGCAATCAATAACGGAGATTTATTTATATATACGGGAAAGTATATGGAGCCATGGGCGGAGAATATACTTGAAAGTATTGATAATAAGGAGCTTAACATACTTGATGCGTCAAAAAATATAACTCTTTGCAAAAGTGAAGAAGATGACCATAATCATGACCACCAGGAGACAGACCATTACGAATATGACCCTCATATATGGACAAGTCCTAAAAATGCAGTTATTATGGTAAATAATATTCTTGAGGAGCTTATATTAATTGATCCCGACAATGAAGGATATTATAGGTCAAACGCAGAAAAATATATAAGCGAAATAGAAAAAATAGACAGTGATATAAGAAATGTAGTTGAAAATGCTGAATATGATACTATTTATTTTGGAGGAAGATTTGCTCTTTTATACTTTGTCAGGGAATACGGACTTAATTACGTTTCAGCATTTGATTCCTGCTCAAGTGAGACAGAGCCAAGTGCAAAGCTTGTGGCACAAATTATTGACGAGATGAAAGCAAACGGAGCCGGAACAGTATATTATGAGGAGCTTTCGGAACCAAAGACTGCACAGGCAATAGCCGATGAAATAGGAGGAGATATACTGCTGCTTCACTCATGCCACAATGTTTCAAGTGAAGATTTTAAAAATGGTGCAACGTATGTTTCAATAATGAAGCAGAATGTTGAGAATTTAAAAAAGGGATTAAATTAGGCGGAAGGAGATGTTGCACTTGCCACAATTAAGCTGTAAAAATGTTACAATAGTATATGAGAAAGAGGTTGCAGTGTCAAATGTATCCTTTGATATAGAAGAAGGAGATTATGTAAGCGTAGTTGGCGAAAACGGAACAGGGAAAAGCTCAATATTAAAAGCAATACTTGGTTTGGTGCCGTTAAGGGAAGGAACAGTTTCGTTTGAGGAAGGCTTCAAAAAAAATCATATAGGTTATCTGTCTCAGCAAAATCCAATGCAGAAGGAGTTTCCTGCCTCGGTGTATGAGGTAGTACTGTCAGGCTGCTTAAACAGTAAGGGATTAATGCCTTTTTACGGTAAAGGAGCAAAAAAGCTTGTTAAGGATACACTTATGAAGCTTGGAATGGAAGAGTATATAAAGAAATCCTTTGCGGAGCTGTCAGGAGGTCAGAAACAAAGGGTGCTTCTTGCAAGGGCATTATGTTCAACTGATAAGATTATATTTTTAGACGAGCCTGTGACAGGTCTTGACCCTGTTGCAGTGAAGGAAATGTACGGTCTTATAGAAAAGCTTAACAAAGACATGGGAATAACCATAGTCATGGTTACGCACGATATAGAAAATGCTTTGGAATATTCAAATAAAATACTTCATCTGACAAAGAGAGGCTATTTTTTTGGAACAAAGGATAAGTATATAGACAGCCCATACGCAGCAGAGCTTGATGGCAATGCAGCAGTCAGAAATGGAGATTAGTGTGAACAATAAGCTCGAAAGCTTATTGTTCACACGGATATTTGTGCCGGAGCGTCACAAATAAGCCCTGATGGCAGACGCAAATTGAAGATTTGCGTCGCCCCGTCGCATAAAACGCTCCGGAATGGAGATTAATATGACAGCGATAATTAATGCAGTGGGAGATATGTTTTCATACTCCTTTATAACAAGGGGAGTGCTTGTTGGGGGATTGGTTGCGTTATGTGCCTCAGTGCTTGGAGTCATACTTGTATTAAAACGATATTCCATGATAGGAGACGGACTGTCCCATGTGGGATTTGGAGCTATGGCAATAGGACTTGCTTTTAATATGGCTCCTTTAAAGGTGGCAATACCTGTTGTGATAGCAGCAGCCTTTTTGCTTTTAAGAATAAGTGAAAACAGTAAAATAAAGGGAGATTCCGCCATAGCACTTATATCAAGCAGCTCCGTTGCCATAGGTATTATAATAAATTCATTGTCGGAGGGAACAAATATAGATTTAAACAGCTATATGTTTGGAAGTATTCTCGCCATAGGCAGTGATGATATGGTTATATGTATAATTATGGGAGTATCAGTTTTAGTATTGTTTCTTTTATTTTATCACACTATATTTGCAATTACCTTTGATGAAAGCTTTGCAAGAGCAACAGGTGTTAAGGTAAATATCTATAAAAGCCTTCTGTCTGTTCTCACTGCCATAACAATAGTTATAGGCATGAGAATTATGGGAACTTTGCTTATATCAAGTCTTATAATATTTCCGGCACTTTCTGCTATGAGAATAAGCAAGAGATTTAAAGGCGTAATGATAATATCCGTAATAATATCCATGGTATGCTTTTTCTGGGGAATGGTTGCATCATATATGCTTCAGATACCAACGGGAGCAGGTATTGTTGTAAGCAATCTAATTGTTTTTATTATATGTAATATTGCATCTGTAATAATGAGAAAGTAAATGGATAAATATGTATATACATTGTGGGAAAAAGGTTGTATATTGTCACGAAAATTTGTTTAATTTTATAAAAAAAGCAACAGCATTAATGGACATGCCATTTGTTTTATGATATTATAGTAATTAATATATAAATTATTTTTGTGATAAGAGAGGAGACAGCCTATGGGTTCTAAGTTGTATGATTTAATGGATTGGAGGAATATAGAAGGGGTTTTATATGCAGATTTGGATAATCCAAATGTTGTGCTTGGCATACAGAACATAAAAAACGAAAAGCTTGTTCAGGTTTTTCAGCCCGATGCCGTAAAGGTAGATATTATATTTGATGGCTCGGGTAAAAAATATGAGACAGAGGAAGTTGATGATTTTTATTTTGCTGCCCTCGTGCCAAAAAAGGAGACAGGTCTTTATCAGATAAAGGCATATTACGGTGATGATAGTACATATCAATATTATGACCCGTATGAATTTAAAGATATACTTCCTAAGAATGAGCTTAAGAAATTTAATCTGGGAACAAATTATAAGGTTTATGAGTACTTAGGAGCTCACAAGGATAAAATAGAGGGAGTTGAGGGAGTAAGGTTTGCCGTGTGGGCACCATATGCAGAGAGAGTCAGTGTTGTGGGAGATTTTAACTTCTGGGACGGCAGAAGACATATGATGAGCCGTGTGGAAAATACAGGAGTTTTTGAATTGTTTATTCCGGGACTTAAAGAAGGAGAGCTGTATAAGTATGAAATAAAGCGTTCTGACGGAACAAATGTATTAAAGGCAGATCCATATGCATATGCGGCACAGAAAAGACCTGACAATGCATCCGTTATATGGGATATAGAAAATTATAAATGGTCAGACGGAAAGTGGTTAGAGGAGAGGAAGGAGCTTCAGAGCGAAAAGTCGCCTATATCAATATATGAGGTGCATTTAGGCTCATGGAGAAAGCCGGAGATAGAAGGTGTGGAAGAGAAGGAAGCCTTTTATACATACAGAGAATTGGCTCCTCTTTTGGCATCATATGTAAAGGAAATGAATTATACACATATAGAGCTTATGCCTGTTATGGAGCATCCTTTTGACGGTTCGTGGGGATATCAGGTAACAGGATATTATGCACCTACGGCAAGGTATGGAACTCCTGACGATTTTATGTATTTTGTGGATTATATGCACAGGGAAAAAATAGGTATAATAATAGACTGGGTTCCTGCACATTTTCCTAAGGATGAGTTTGGGCTTGCAAAATTTGACGGAACCTGTCTTTATGAGCATCTTGACCCGAGAAAGGGAGAACACCCTCATTGGGGAACCCTTATTTACAATTACGGAAGACCGGAGGTTAAGGATTTTCTTATTTCAAACGCAATATTTTGGGCCAAAAAATATCATATTGACGGTATAAGAATGGATGCGGTGGCGTCAATGCTTTACCTTGATTACGGCAAAAATGACGGGGAATGGGTAGCAAATATGTATGGGGGAAATGAAAACCTTGAAGCTATAGAATTTTTGAGGGAATTAAATACACAGCTTAAGAAGCCGGACAAAAGTGTTATGGTTATAGCAGAGGAATCTACGGCATGGCCTATGATTACGGGAGATATTAAGCATGACGGATTAGGCTTTGATTATAAGTGGAATATGGGCTGGATGAATGACTTTACAGGATATATGCAGTGTGATCCGTATTTTAGAAAGAATAACTATCATCAGCTTACCTTCAGCATGATTTATAATTACAGTGAAAGGTTTATATTAGTTTTATCACATGACGAGGTGGTTCACGGAAAACGTTCGATGATAAGCAAAATGCCGGGAGATGAGCCTGAAAGATTTGCAAATTTAAGAGCAGCATATGCATTTATGACAGCACATCCCGGTAAAAAGCTTATGTTTATGGGACAGGAATACGCACATTACAGAGAGTGGAGTGAGGAAAGGCAGCTTGACTGGGCAAGCCTTCTTGACAGCAAGCATAAGCAGATGCAGGATTTTGTAAAGGCACTTAATAAATTATATGTTACTGAAAGGGCATTCCATGAGCTTGACTACAATACGGAAGGCTTTGAGTGGATAGATAATTTATCTTATGAAAAGAGCATATGTGCATTTGTAAGAAAGGGAAGCAGGGCACAGGATATGTTTCTTGTTGTATGTAATTTTGATACTATTTCATATGATGAATATAATGTAGGTGTTCCGAAGGCAGGAAAATATAAGGAAATATTAAATAGTGATGATGAGGCATACGGAGGCAAAGGATTTGTAAACAGCAGAGTAAAGACCTCTAAAAAGTCAGAGTGTGACGGAAGGGAAAATTCCATAGTTATAAAGCTGGCACCTTTATCCGTTGCAATATTTAAATATACTGCCGAGAAGTCACCTGTGGCAAGAAAGCTGGAAAAGCAGTATATAGAGGCAGAGTCAAAGAAAGAAACTACCGTAAAGCCTGCAGCAATAAATAGTTCCAAGTCTTCTGATAAGATAAAGGAAGAGACAAAGATAAAAGTAACTGCAAAACAAAAGGCGGACAAGCCTTCAAAAGAAAATGAAGCCATAAAGGAAAAACAGCCGGTTAAGGGAAAAGAAGTGTCTGAGACAAAGGAAGAACTAAAAGGAAAGAATCAGACTAAAAGGAAATAGCCGGATAATATACAGGAGGAAAAAAATAAATGTTAAAATTAACTTCTTTTATGCAGCAGCAGGATATAGGACTCTCTATTGAGAATTCGGCAGATGATGCAATAAAGGAAGCCAATAAGCTGTTGGAAACTGTAGAGGGATATATTCCTAAAATAGTTGAGTTTGGAATTAAGGTATTAATTGCAATACTTATATTTGCAGCAGGAAAGATAATTATAAGCTTTATATTGAAATTTCTTAAAAAGTTTTTTGAGAAAACAAAGGTAGAGATAAGCATAAGAAAGTTTTTGCTATCATTGATAAAAGTACTGCTGTATGTACTTCTTGTTATAATTGTTTGTAACCATGTAGGTGTGGATACAACTTCATTTGTTGCTATTTTAGGCTCTGCAGGTCTTGCCGTAGGTCTTGCAATGCAGGGAAGTCTGTCAAACTTTGCCGGAGGAATATTGATTCTTCTTGTGAGACCATTTGTGGTGGGAGACTATATCATTGATGAGGGGACAGGCAAGGAGGGTACAGTAATAAAGATAGATTTATTTTATACCCAGCTTGCCACGTCGGATAACAAAACGGTTATTATACCAAACGGTAACCTGACCAATTCTGCAATAACAAATACAACGGCACAAAATAAACGAAGGGTAGATATAGAGGTTGGAATAAGCTACAATGCAGATATGGCACAGGCAAAAGATGTTGTGGCACAGGTCATATCATGTGAAGACAGGATATTAAAGGATGAGGAAATAGCCGTATTTATCAAGGAGCTTGCACCAAGTCAGGTAACGGTAGGACTTAGGGTGTGGGCAAATACAGTTGATTACTGGAGTGTATATTACAGTCTGACGGAAAATATAAAGCTGGCATTTGATAAGGCAGGAATTGAGATACCTTTTAACCAGCTTGAAGTGCATGTTAAAAGTGATGAAAGGTAATAAAGAAGCAATTATATGAAGGCTGAAGTAAAGGCAATCATATAATTGCTTTTCTTTTTATAAAATTTTATCAATTGCATTATAGATTTAGATATGATAAACTTTTATTTGATTAATAAGCAAGCAAAGGAGGAATAAAAAATGGGAATGACGATGACCCAGAAAATATTAGCATCACATTGCGGTCTTGATAAGGTGGAAGCAGGACAGTTAATAGAGGCTAATGTAGATTTGGTTTTAGGAAATGATGTGACATCTCCTGTGGCAATAGGAGAAATGAAAAAAATGAAAACAGAAGGTGTTTTTGATAAGGATAAAATAGCCATAGTGTTAGACCATTTTACTCCAAATAAGGATATAAAATCAGCGGAGCTTTGCAAGTGTGCAAAGGAATTTTCAATAAAGAATAATATAACAAACTTTTTTGAAACTGGAGAGGTAGGAATTGAGCACGCACTGCTTCCTGAAAAAGGACTTGTGGTTGCAGGTGACGTTGTAATAGGTGCAGATTCACATACATGTACATACGGAGCATTAGGGGCATTTTCAACAGGTGTAGGGTCAACGGATATGGCGGCAGGAATGGCAACAGGCAAGGCATGGTTTAAGGTTCCTTGTGCACTTAAGTTTATTCTTACGGGAAAACCGGCAAAATGGGTAAGCGGAAAGGATATTATACTTCATATTATAGGAATGATAGGTGTAGACGGTGCATTATATAAGTCTATGGAATTTACGGGAGACGGAATACAGTATTTGTCTATGGATGACAGATTCGCCATGACTAATATGGCTATAGAGGCAGGAGGAAAGAATGGAATTTTCCCGGTTGATGAGCTGACCATAGAGTATATGAAGGAACATTCCGTGAAAGAATATAAAATATATGAAGCTGATGAAGATGCAGTATATGATGAGGTATATACTATTGATTTAAGCCAGCTTAAGCCTACAGTGGCATTTCCTCATCTTCCTGAAAATACAAGGACCATTGATAATGTAGGTGATGTGAAGATAGATCAGGTTGTTATCGGTTCATGTACAAACGGAAGAATAGAGGATCTTAGAATTGCAGCTGAGATTATGAAAGGAAGAAAGGTGGCAAAGGGAGTGAGGGTAATTGTAATTCCTGCCACACAGAAAATATATCTCCAGGCAATAGAGGAAGGTCTTGTATCCGAATTTATTAAGGCAGGAGCCGCCGTAAGTACTCCGACATGCGGACCATGTCTTGGAGGACACATGGGAATTCTGGCAAAGGGAGAGAGAGCAGTTGCCACAACAAACAGAAATTTTGTGGGACGTATGGGACACCCGGAGTCAGAGGTATATCTTGCAAGCCCTGCAGTTGCAGCAGCTAGTGCAGTAACAGGAAAAATTTCGGGACCGGAAGAATTAGGTTTATAGAAAAGGAGCAAAGACATGAAAGCATACGGAAAAGTATTTAAATATGGAGATAATGTAGATACAGATGTTATTATTCCTGCACGTTATTTAAACGCACCTGATCCGGCAGAGCTGGCAAAGCACTGTATGGAGGATATAGATGTGGATTTTGTAAAAAATGTTAATAAAGGTGATATTATTGTTGCAGAAAAGAATTTCGGCTGCGGTTCCTCAAGAGAGCATGCACCTATAGCAATAAAGGCGGCAGGTGTAAGCTGTGTTATAGCAGAAACTTTTGCAAGAATTTTTTACAGAAATGCTATAAATATAGGTCTTCCTATTATTGAGTGCCGGGAGGCAGCGAGAGATATAGAGGCAGGAGATGAGATAGAGGTTGATTTTGATACGGGAATGATATATAACAAGACAAAGGGAAGGGAATATAAAGGTCAGGCATTTCCTGAGTTTATGCAAAAGATTATAAAAGCTGAGGGACTTATTAATTATATTAATGAACAGTAGAGTATAAGAAGATGGTGAAGGGAGAAACAGGGTGAGAGACGATAATTACATCACATCCAGACGAGACATAAGAAATAAAAGATACAGACAGCGAAGAAGGCAGGTAATGCTTAACAGGGGAATATTTGCAGGTATTCTTATTATAATAGCACTTGTAGGAATTATATTAGCTGTAAAAGCCTGCAGAAATCAGGGCAGTGAAGGCAATGTGGCAACGGGAGAGAGCGATACGGCTGAAAGCATAACAAATAATGTTATTGAGAATACTACTCCTGATGAGGAAACCACTACACCGGAAAATACGGATTATACAAATGACGGACAAAGAATAGTGTGTCTTGATGCAGGTCACGGAGGAGAGGATCCAGGCTCCGAAGGTACTGACGGAGTGCTTGAAAAAGATGACACTTTAAAAATGGCAAAAGCCATACAAAAAGAGCTTGAGAGCCGTGGAATTACAGTGTATATGACAAGAGAGGACGATTCATGGGTTACGAAGGATGAAAGAGTTAATCTTGCAAATTCCGTAAATGCAGATTTGTTTGTCTCAATTCACAGAAATGAGTACAGGGCAGATGTAAACGTGAAGGGATTTGAAACATGGGTGCACAGCTCTAAGCCTGCGGATGCAGCAGATGCAGCAGAAAGAATACAGGCGGCACTTACACAGGCAGGAATAACAAGAGACAGAGGTGTAAAATTCGGCTCACAGGGCTCAGAGGAGGAAGATTACTATATAAATAACCACAGTAAGGGACCAAGCTGTCTGTTGGAAATGGGATTTATGACAAATTCTGAAGATAACAGTTTATTCAGAAATAAAACAGATGTATTGGCAGACGCTATAGCACAGGCAATAGAGGATTGGTTAGATGCTCAGGGATTATAATCCCTGAGCTTTTTTGAGATTTTAATGGAATTGTATTTTGATGCGTACTGTATAGATGATAATCCGTCAATATAATTTTTTTGAAATGATATATTTATACCTTTTTCCCCAAGCAAATCAACTGCTTTATTGTAAGCAATGGCAGCATCAGTTTCATTTGTGTATCGTCCTATAATGTAATCTCCTTTAATATGAATTTTTGCCGTGTATAAGTAAAGACCGTTTTTTAGGTACCTTGTGACACCATTATATCTGTTTATAATATCAATATTTACATATCTGAAATCGCAGGAGTCACCGTTTACAAATCGGTAGTCCTTTCCGGGAACGGCAAAGTTTTTAATTCCATATCTGTTTAGTATATTAACCTGCATTCCGTAGTCAGATACAAATAAATGTCCCCCACGCTTCATAATAGAGTGGGTTGAATAGTAAAAAAGATCATCAACGTCAAACTTTAAAGGATTTTCTGCATCCAGCCAATACTCAAAATAATTTTTTTTAAGATATATAGGTGTTTTAAAGTATAATCCATTATCTCTGAAATTTAAAATTGATACCCATTTCTTATGGTTTAAAACATGTCTGTTCTTATTATAACTGGTTATATCAGTATCAAAGCTTTCTATAAGAAACAGTGCCTCGTAATATGCCTGGGAGGCGTTTTCCTCTGTTTGAAAGCTTCCAAGGCTTATATGTTTATTTTTATATGTAAAGGAAGCTCTGTAATATATGCTGCCATCAGCTTTTTTCGCCTCAAAAACACCAGGTTTCATTTTTATACTAATCTCCATTCCGGAGCGTTTTATGCGACGGGGCGACGCAAATATTAGATTTGCGTCTGCCATCAGGGCTTATTTGTGACGCTCCGGCACAAATAGCCGTGTGAAAATTATTGATTAATAAAATAAATGCATATAATCTGCGTATGCATTTATATATGTAATTATACCATTTTTTCGCAAAAAAATGTGATGAAATTTAAAATTATCATTTTAAATAACAAGTGGCATAATATACAAAAAAGTATGGTAAATAATGAATAAGTTTGAGTTATTCCACAAAAAATAATAAGTGTAAAAATACGGTTTAATAAATTACTACCGAAAATAAGTGTGTTGTGTTGACAAAAATTTGAAAGCTAAATATAATGTCACCTATGTTCGAAAGGAACAAATTTTGAAAGGAGCGTAATAAAAATATGCTTATAATCAAAAGCTTTTTGCATGATATTTACAATTTTGCAAAAAGAATATCAAAAAAGGCCTATAGAACATGTGCAATTATAGCATCAGGTGCTGCAATTATAGCTCTTATAACCATGAGCAGCAGAGAGTTTGGCGGAAGCGGAAAAAATGGAATAAATGCCGAGAAGGAAAATCTATCTGAGGCTTTCGCAAAAAGCAGTGAAGGAGATGAAAATGGCGATACAAAGGAGCTTTCATTAGAAATTGTTTCCTTAGAGTCATTGGAAAAGCCCTCAGTCTTATTGTCCAACCGGGAAAATGAGACAGAAGAAGTAACTACTGATATTTCCGAGCAGACAAAGGAAAGTGACTACACGCAGGTCACAGAGAATGAAGCTCAGACACCGGAAGCAGATACGGAAACACTTGATTCATATATGGAAGCCGGATATCAGGAGAATATCAATGAAGGAATAATAGTAAATAATATAGGCCTTACTATTACGGAAGGAGATTATGAAGCACTTAAGAGGATAGTTGAGGCAGAAGCCGGCAATCAGGATGATGTGGGAAGAATACTTGTGGCAAATGTTATATTTAACAGAGTAAGGGATTCAAGATTTCCAAATACCGTTTATGACGTTATTTTTCAAAGTGACGGAGGGATACATCAGTTTCAGCCTACTGCTGACGGAGCTTACTATTCGGTAAATGTGTCGGATAAAACCAAAGAGTGTGTAGACAGGGCACTTGCGGGAGAGGACTATTCGGACGGTGCACTTTTTTTTACAAGACGTACTTCCCAGGATAGCTGGTTTAATACATCACTTACATTTTTATTTGTTCACGGAGCACATTACTTTTACAGGTAATATGGTGAGAAAATGAAAGACAGGCATGGAGTCATTCGTATAACGGATGGCTCTTTTGCTTTGGAAAATAAAGTTGCTATTTACTATTAAAAAAACTTGTACTAAAGAAAAAGTTATGTTATTATGAAGAAGATTTTAATTATACATATTTTAGGAAAGAAGGAAATTAATCCATGGAGCTTATGTACAAGAGCACAAGAAGTGATGAAACAGTTACAGCCTCACAGGCTATATTAAAAGGGCTGGCAAGTGATGGAGGTTTATTTGTGCCTACAGCGCTGCCTGAGCTTAAGGTGTCTGTTGAGGAATTATCAAAGATGTCATATAAGGAAACAGCATATGCAGTGATGAAGGAGTTTCTTACAGATTTTACAGAGGAGGAGCTTAAGTCATGTATAGATAAGGCATATGATTCAAAGTTTGACACAGAGGAGATAGCACCTCTTGTAAAGGCAGACGGTGCATATTATCTTGAATTATTCCATGGTGCAACTATAGCATTTAAGGATATGGCACTTTCAATATTGCCTCATCTTCTTACAACATCGGCAAAGAAAAATAATGTTAAGAATGAAATTGTTATTCTTACGGCAACTTCGGGAGATACGGGAAAGGCAGCACTTGCCGGCTTTGCAGATGTTCCGAATACAAGAATTGTAGTATTTTATCCAAAGGGAGGAGTCAGCCCTATTCAGGAGAAGCAGATGGTTACCCAGAAGGGAAGCAATACATTTGTGGTAGGTATAAATGGAAACTTTGACCAGGCACAAAGCGGAGTAAAGGCAATTTTTGGAAACAAGGAATTGGAGAAGGAAATGGATAAGGCAGGTTTTCAGTTTTCATCTGCAAATTCAATTAATATAGGAAGACTTGTTCCTCAGGTTGTTTATTACGTATATGCATATGCGAAATTATATGCAGAGGGTGAAATATCAAAGGACGAGAAAATCAATGTGGTAGTGCCTACAGGTAATTTCGGAAATATACTTGCTGCATATTATGCAAAAAATATGGGACTTCCTATTAACAAGCTTATATGTGCATCTAATGATAACAAGGTGTTATACGATTTCTTTACAACAGGCACATATGATAAAAACAGAGAATTTATGCTTACAACCTCACCTTCAATGGATATTCTTATTTCAAGTAATCTTGAAAGGCTTATATATAAAATCGCAGGCTGTGACCATGAGAAAAATCAGGAGCTTATGATGCTGCTTTCAAAGGAGGGCAGATATGATATTACAGATGCCATGAAGGAGGAGCTTAAGGACTTCTATGGTAATTACTCAACGGAAAAAGAAACAGCAGAGGTTATTAAGAGTATTTATGACAAGACAGGATACGTAATTGATACACATACAGGTGTGGCTGCAGAGGTTTATAAAAAGTATGTGGCAGACACAAATGATTGTACAAAGACAATAATTGCATCTACGGCAAGTCCTTTTAAGTTCACAAGAAGTGTTATGAACGCTATAGATTCAAAGTATGACAGCATGGGTGATTTTGAGCTGGCAGATGAGCTTAGCAAAATTGCAAATGTGGAAATTCCAAAGGCAATCAGTGAGATAAGGGATGCCAAGGTGCTTCACGACACAGTATGTGAAGTGGGAGAAATGGAAAACGTAGTAAAGAAGTTTCTTGGAATTTAACGGAAGGTCTATTGACAGTTATTTGTTATCATGGTAATATTAAAAATAAAAATAAAGGCAATGACTGAAATAAGTAGTATTTTATGAAACAGACAGAAAGGTGCCGGCTGATGAGAGGACCGTGGGAAGTAAAGTACGAATACATTCACGAGCTTCGCACCGAACAGAAGATAAGTAGGCTGCGACGGAGGATAACCGTTAAAGTATCGGGGTATACTTATTGTATGTGTACCCTCGGAGGCAGAAAATGTGAGTTTTCTGCGAATAAAGGTGGTAACGTGAGTAAAAGCTCGCCCTTTAAATGGGGCGGGTTTTTTTGTTTGCTGCATAGGAAATACATTTCCTATGCAGCAGAGTAAATACAGAAAAGTTGCCTGAAAGAAAAGGAGAAATAAAAATGCAGATTTATGAAGAGCTGGTAGAGAGAGGATTAATAGCACAGGTTACTAATGAAGAGGAAATTAAAAAAATGATAAATGAGGGAAAAGCAGTATTTTATATAGGCTTTGACCCTACAGCAGATAGTCTTCATGTGGGACATTTTATGGCACTGTGTCTTATGAAAAGACTTCAGCAGGCAGGAAATAAGCCTATAGCTTTGATTGGAGGAGGCACTGCCATGATAGGTGACCCTTCAGGAAGAACGGATATGCGTCAGATGATGACAAGGGAAACCATAGATCACAATGTGGAATGCTTTAAAAAGCAAATGAGCAGATTTATTGATTTTTCAGATGACAAGGCTATTCTTGTAAACAATGCGGACTGGCTTTTAGACCTTAATTACGTTGATGTGTTAAGAGAGGTGGGACCTCACTTTTCCGTAAACAGAATGCTTACGGCAGAATGTTATAAGCAGAGAATGGAAAAAGGATTAAGCTTTCTTGAGTTTAATTATATGATTATGCAAAGCTATGATTTTTATATGCTGTTTCAGAAATATGGATGTAATATGGAATTTGGCGGAGATGACCAATGGAGCAATATGCTTGGAGGAACAGAGCTTATAAGAAGAAAGCTTGGAAAAGATGCTCATGCCATGACTATAACTCTTTTGCTTAATTCAGAGGGAAAGAAAATGGGAAAGACTCAGTCAGGGGCAGTGTGGCTTGACCCTGAGAAAACAACGCCATATGAGTTTTACCAGTATTGGAGAAATGTGGCAGATGCAGATGTGCTTAAATGCATACGTATGCTTACCTTCCTTCCATTGGAGGAAATAAATAAAATGGATAAATGGGAAGGCAGTGAGCTTAACAGGGCAAAAGAAATTCTTGCGTATGAGCTTACAAAGCTTGTACATGGGGAGGAGGAAGCAAAGAAAGCAGAGGAAAGTGCAAAGGCATTGTTTGGCGGAGGACAGTCTGAAAATATTCCTTCAGTTTCCCTTAGAGAGGAGGATTTAACAGAGGATGGCATAGATATTTTATCAGCCCTTGTAAAAGGGGAGATGGTATCATCAAGGTCAGAGGCAAGAAGAGCAGTAGAGCAGGGGGGAGTAACATTAGAAGGAGAAAAGATAACTGATATAAAATATGTTATTTCAAAAGAGTGCCTTAAAGAAGGAGTTTTGTTAAAGAAGGGCAAAAAGGTATTTAAAAAGATTACATTATAAAGAAATGATGAGGAAGGAATATATGAGTTCAGAAAATAGCGGATTTAAAGAGGTTAATAATCTAAATGAGGTTAAGGAAACCCTTGATGAGATAAGAAAATCATGGGAGGAAATATGTGATGCATTTGAGGTAAGCCCTGATCTGAAGATAGATTCAAAGATTATAAGGTCATCTGTAAGAATGACACTTGTGGAGCTTAATGACCTTGAAAATCTTGACTATGTAAGGAAAAGCACAAAGCCGTTGGAAAAGCTTCATGAAACATATGTAAAGGCATTAATTAAGTTTGCATATTCAACTGTTGACGGTGAGGAAAGCAGTGTGTGGAGGGATGAGGTTGACAGTTATATTAAATCCATATTTACAGAAGATATTCTTGCAGATATGGACATTAAGGTTAAGAATGATGAGAGCGTAACTCTTGACATGCTTATAGATGATGTAAACCGCATTTTAAGTATAGCAAATCAGCTTAATGTAATAAAGGGAATGGAAAGCGGTAACTTTACTGCAGAGCCTTTTGTAGGGCTTATAAATAATTTCAGTTATCTGGGAATAGGAATAGTTCAGACGTGCAACGGCAATGCAGTGGTTATGGGAGAGGTAATAACCTTTCTTAAAGTACTTATAAAGACAAATGATATTATATTAAAGCAGATAACAGATATGATTATGGGAACACCCAGGGATTAAAATTTATTTGACTTAAAGCTTTTAAAATGGTAAGCTATATAAAAATGGTTTGTTAAGGATAAGGAGGAGGTAATAAGTGTACGAGTCAAGAGAAAATTACCTTGAAACCATACTTGTTTTGTCTAACAGACATGGCAATGTACGTTCCATCGATATTGCCAGGGAGTTAAATTTCAGTAAGCCAAGTGTCAGCAGGGCAGTGGGACTTTTAAAAGATGATGGTTACATTAATATTAATGATGATGGTTATATTACATTTACGGACAAGGGAAGAAAGGTTGCCTCGGGAATATATGAAAGGCATAATATTCTTACGGAATTTTTAGAAAAGATTGCAGGCGTATCTCCTGACATAGCAGAGGAAGATGCCTGCAGGATAGAGCATTATATAAGTGAAGAAACCTTTGAGGGAATTAAAAAGTTTATGAGGGATAATTAAAATAGTAGGAACCTGCAGAGGTTCTTATTATTTTAAAAATAATGTTAGCCTGCTAATAATAAATCAGCTAACAAACATGCTGCTAAAAGCAGAGAAAGGATTAAAGCTATGATAGAAAGCGAAAATGTATGTAAAATGATTAGAACGAATATAATTCACAGGAGAATAGTTGAAAACTCTCTTGAAGGAACGGGTGTGTATCAGGGACAGCATAGAATACTTATGCGTCTGGCGGAGCATGAGTATCATTCCCAAAAGGAAATCGCAATAGCAATGAAGGTATCTACTGCAACAATGGCTATTGCACTTAAAAAGCTGGAAAAAAACAAATATATTGAAAAAAATATGGATACTGAGGATAACAGGCTTAACAAAATAATTATAACTGAAAAAGGGCAGAAAGTCATAGAGGACAGCAAGAAAATATTAGATGATATAGATAGAAAGATGTTTCAGGGGTTTAGTGATGAGGATAAACAGAAATTTGGAAAAATGTTAGAGATTATTGAGCAAAATCTGATAGACATGGAAAAAGAAAAAAAGAAAAAGTAAAGCTTAAAATATTATATTAATTTTAAGTTGATTATTGTTAAAAGAACACAAATATGGTAATATATGAAATATATTTTACTAAACGAAATGCATAAGGAGAGGACGATATGGATAATAATATCAAAAACACGGATTTTTTAAGTGATGGCGAAAATGTCAGCGATGTTTTAGAGTCTGAAGTAAGCAGTGTGGAACAGGAGAAAATGTCAGAAAGTGACGTGAAAGCTGTGGAAATGGCTGAAGAGAGAGCAGAAAATAATAATGCCAAGGATAATGGTAATATGAAAAAGACAGAGCTGTCAAAGGCATTAAAGGATACGAAGCGTAAGGGGATAAAGATAACCGGAAAGATACTTCTTATGATAAGTATTGTAATGATAGCTATTGTTGTGGCAGTAATTGTTGTAACATCTGTTCAGGTAAGGCGTAATTCAGAAATGTTTGTGGAAAACTGGCTTCATTCAACATCATATGCAGTAACAAATTATTATGGCAGTATGAGTACTGAGGATTATACATATGAGCATGGAGTTTTGCGAAAGGGAAGCCTTATTGTATCGGAGAGAAATGATTTTATAGATGCCTTAAGAGAGGATTTAAGTGTATATACGGCAATATTTTATGGAAAAGATGCCTGTGCTTCGTCAATAATAAAGGAGGATGGCACAAGGGATTTATCTATGGAAATAAATACAGAGATTAACAATGCCATTGCAGGGGGAGACGGATGTTTTATGTCAGGCTATGACATAAGCGGAGTTAAGTATTATGGATATTTTACTCCTATAAATAACAATGCAGGTAATCCTATCGGAATAATGTTCTGCGGTGTGCAGGAGAGCATGGTTGATGACCAGATTTTCAGTGCAATATTCGGCACATCAGCAACGATTATTGTAATATCAGTAATAGCTCTTATTGTAGCAGCATGGGCTGTGGGAAGAGTAGTTAAGAATATTAAGGCAAGTGTAAGGGATATTAACAGACTGGCTAACGGTGAGCTTAATGTAAAAGTTACCAAGTCAATGAGAAAGAGAAGTGACGAGGCAGGTGATATGGCACGCTCCGTACATCAGGTTATAGGCAGTCTTAAGGAAATAGTTGAAAAAATTATAAGTGCGTCAGATGCTCTTGCCAGATTTACAGGGGAATTTACAAACTCATTCGGGAATATTACCGGAACAATAGATAATGTAAATATAGCAGTTGATGAAATAGCAAACGGTGCAACATCACAGGCAAATGAAACACAAAATGCCAATGACAAAGTAATGAACATGGGCAATGCCATAGTTATGGCAACCGACAATGTGGAAGTTCTTGGCAAGAGCTCTTCAGTCATGAAATCATACAGCAATAAGGCTAAGGATACATTGTCAGAGCTTATAAGAATAAGTGAGGAAACAAGGAAATCTGTTGATGCAGTGCAGCAGCAGACTAATATTACCAATCAGTCTGCAATGGATATTCAGGCAGCAACAGACTTAATAGCAGATATAGCAAGCCAGACAAATCTATTGTCATTAAATGCATCTATAGAGGCAGCACGTGCAGGTGAAAATGGAAGAGGCTTTGCAGTTGTTGCAAATGAGATAAGAAATCTGGCAGACCAGTCTGCGGTATCTGCTGAAAAAATTGCAGATATAGTAAACACACTTATTAAGAACTCAAATGTCAGTGTTGAGATAATGAGTGATGTTATGAATGAAATAAACATTCAGAATGATAAGCTTGAAAGCACAAAGAGCATGTTTGAGGCACTTAACAATGAAATTATAGATGTGAATAATGCTGTTGCAGGCATTAAAAGCGAGATGGATGAGCTTAATTCCTTAAAGAATGTTGTGCTGGCAAGTGTTGAAGCAGTTGCGGCTATAGCACAGGAAAATGCTGCAAGCACAGAGGAAACTGCTGCTTCAATGGAGGAGCTTACAAGAATTGTAGACGGCTGTTCAGAGGCAACAGAAGAATTAGTAGAGCTGTCAAAGGAATTGGAGGAAAGCACAAAGGTATTTACACTGTAGTGCCAATGCTTTTGAATGTATATTAACATATAAAGTATACGTGGCAGATTGTTACATAATCGTAATAATCTGCCAATTTTAACTTTATTATTATTTCAAGGCTTGTAATTGCTATTAAAAGGTGTAATATTTGATTATGCCATATAAAGGAAAATAAGCATAATGGCAAACAAAAATTACAGAGTAAAAAAAATCTAAATATAAAAAAATATGTATTTTTTATATTTAGATTTATACAGGGTGCATAAATCTAATATTAAAGATTAAAAAATAAATACAAAAGTTATTACAAAATGTTGACAAAAAAATAGCTTGGTGCTATAATACAACGTATCAGAGGCAAGTATAGGACTTGTTTCAAAATAAGGCAGTCCAAAGAGGTTGGATGCGTATAATAAGGAGGTCATTTTAAAAATGAGAAAGAAATTATTAACAGTTGCGTTAGCAGCAACAATGG
>CALWSG010000063.1 GCA_944384155.1 uncultured Lachnospiraceae bacterium
GGCTTTAGATCAGCAAAGCCGGGGAATGTGCAGACATTCATCGGAACTCCCGGCAAAAGGCTTGCAAAGGTGATTTCCCTTTCCTTTACGAGTACAGAATTGCAGATTGATGATTTTGTATAAATAAGGAGCGAACTGAATTGAACAAAGGAAATGTTATAGAAATTAGATGTAAAAAATGCAACAAGTTAATGATGGAATACTTTGTATGCGGTGATGATTTCGCTGTGGCACTTCAGAATATTGGAATTAAGTGTGACAGATGCAAGCGAGTGATGATACTTAAGAAGTATTCCGAGGGAATGATGAAGGAACATTCTGAGAATGGGACTTTCAGAATATAATGATTGAAAATTAAATTACAGCCCACCTGATAAGGGCACATCGAAAGATGGAAGCACCAGAGACGCAGGGGAAACGAACAGTATTTATGATACTGGTTTCCTCGTGCGTCTTTTTTGTGCTGTAAAGGGTAATCCGACTTGTTCGTTTCCAAGGGCGGCAAGGAGGATTTATGAGCAGTAAAGCACAGACAAGAGAAAAGGATTATGAGAGAGGAATACGAATTGCTGACAGGAGAAAGGCGATAGGATTATCACAGGATGAGTTAGCTCATAGAGTAGGTATAGGCAGACAAGCATTATCTGCGATTGAAAATGGTGGAGATTTTAAGACACAGACATTAGATAATCTGGCAATCGTACTTGGTGTATCTGTTGATTTCATAATGTATGGAAAGAATGAAGAAAATTCAGAACTATTATCTGAGGCAATGGATGTTCTTTCAGATATGGATGAATTGCAGATAAGACAGTGTCTTGCAATGATGAAAGCAATGAAAAGCGTGTCAGTTGAAAAGTGATTGTCGTGTTTACACGACATAATTGTCGCCTGTACACGGTCGGCAATTAAGGTGTGGCAGATTACAATATACTTGTGCTTGAGATACAGCACAGAGTTTGAAAGCGGCGTGCACAATGCTTTCTTTAATATTTCAATTAAGGAAGGTAATAGCCATGAAAAAGTATAACGGAAAAGAACTTTACAAAGGACTTTTGTTTATAAAGTCAATGATGAGTATGAATAATGTGAACCGACAGAAAGAACTTGATCAGACATATGCTTTAAGTGTGGGAATTGAGTGTGATCAGACTGTTGTAGATGATGGAGCATCTACATCGGTTGACAGACCTCAGATGCGTCAGCTGATGGAAATTCTTGAGATTTCAGATTACAAGGTACTTGTCGTAGAAGATATTTATGAGATTACAAGAAATCCGGAAGATTTAAAGTCAATGATGGATCGCATAAATGATTTGGGTGTGACAATATTTGACCTTGGTACTATGAGTGCGAGGTACAACAATTATGCGATTGAGTGTTAGGAATTCAGGCAGGTATTCCTACATTGTATTTGCTTCTGAAACAGTGGTATTTGATGACTATGGGAAGCCAGTCATCAAATGCCCAACAGAGGCTGAGGCAGTGGAATACATCATGAATCGGTTAGAGAGTGAGGTTATTCAGGATGATATATGATATTTATGCAGTTGGTAATACTTTGAGAAGTATTAGAAATAAATATGGATATACACAGAATGATATGGCGGAGAGCCTTGATGTAAGTTATATTCATTATTCGCAAATTGAGCAGGGAAGACATCGGATGAGTCTGGAACTTATGCTGAAGATTGTAACAAAGTATGGAGTAGATCCTAATACATTGTTTGGAATTGAAAGCAGGGAAAAACATGAGAATAAAGATTTGTCTGTATTGGAAGATAAATTGCAGATGCTTAAACCAAATGATAGAGAATATGCAATGTCTACATGTTTGATTTTTATTGAAGGCTTAGAGGCAAGAAAGGAAGTGGTTTGAAATGAGAAGAGCAGGAAGAAAGAAAAAGCCACTGACCATACAGCCGATAAAGTGTGTTGTGATGTTGTCTTCTGATGAGGAGAATGACTGTATTGCAGCAGAGAAAAAGGAAAATAAGCAGTTGAAACGAATCATGGAATTTGCTGACAATAACAATCTTATTCCTATGAAAGTATTCCGAAGAGGAATTTTTGGACGACGATTAAGGGATGAAGTGTTTTATAAGGCAATAAGATATATGAGAGCAGGAAAGGCAGATGCGCTTATCGTAACAAATCTCGATGCTATTTCAGACGGAATAGCAGATTCTTATTTAAAAATAGGAGCAGTAAGGGAAGCTGGGTATAGATTATTCAGTGTAGATGAGAAGGAACCCAAGGTTGACTTGTATATTCCACCAAAGAGAGGTGATCTGCAGTGAAGATAAAGAGAAATATGATTGTGTGGGCTGAATTAAAAAGTGGACTCAGGCATATACAAGCTGGAAGGAGACCATGTATTGTAATAAGCTGCGACAAAGCAAACGGAAAATCACCTGTATACACAGTTGTTCCGGGGACAACTAAGTTGAAAAAGGATTATATTCCAGTACATTTCAATATTGAGCCTTCAGAAATTAGAGGATTTTTAAGACATACAACAATGTTTTTACCGGAGCAGCTTGTCACAATAAATGAGGAACAGATAATACAGACTGCCGGGATGATTGTCAGCACAGATGCAATAAAAAAGGTTGATGCGATGTTAGTCAGACAGCTGCAGATTGGAGAATATGATGGATGATGAAAATGAATTAGAGAATCAGAGTATAGATATTCCTATATGGAAGCGATATTTGCTTTCTGTAACTGAAGCGGCACAGTTTTATCACATTGGTGAAAAGAGACTTAGACAAATTGTAGATATCCATCCAAATGGGGAGTTTTATCTGTTAGTAGGAAACAAAGTTTTGTTTAAGAAAGAGAAATTTGAGCAATTTCTGGCAGAGTCAACTGCAATTTAATATGTAAAGTAGTAGAAAAGGGGGCACAAATGTGGTACAATAACCATGCTAGGGCTCTCTTTTTTGAAAGGAGACAAAGCTATGAGTGAGAAAAGACGAGATAATCGCAATAGAATTCTTCACGAAGGAGAGTACCAGAGAGCAGATGGACGTTATCGTTTTAGATATGTAGATATTCATGGAAATGAAGGGAATTTATATAGTTGGCGTTTGGACCATAATGATCCTATACCTAAAGGAAAGAAAATGGAGCTTTCTTTAAGAGAAAAGGAAAAACAGCTGGAACAGGATATGTTTAACGGACTTGTTCCAGGAGGTGGAGGACTTACAGTTCTTGAATTAGTGGAGAAATATGTAAGTCTTAAAATAGGGGTCAGACAGAGTACTTATGCTGGTTATAAGACGGTAATTAATCTGCTGAAAAAAGATGATTTTGGCAAAAAAAGAATCGACAAAGTGAAATTATCGGATGCGAAAGCCTGGTTGATCAAGCTTCAGAGGGTAGATGGAAAAGGTTATAGTTCAATTCATACTATCCGGGGAGTATTAAGACCGGCATTTCAGATGGCGGAAGAAGATGACTTGATTCGCAAAAATCCATTTGGCTTTGAACTGGTCAATGTTATTGTGAATGATAGTGTGAGAAGAGAAGCTGTCACAAGAAAGCAGGAGCGGGAATTTCTAAGATTCATAAAAGAAGATGCGCATTTTTGCAAGTACTATGATGCAATATTTATTCTCTTTAACACAGGACTTCGTATATCAGAGTTCTGTGGGCTTACAAAATCAGATTTGGATTTTAAAAACAAAAGAATACGGGTAAATCATCAATTACAGAGAACAAGTCAGATGCAGTATATCATTGAAAAGCCTAAGACAGAAAGTGGCGAGAGATATGTTCCAATGTCTGATGAGGTGGTGGCTTGTTTCAAGAGAATACTTAAGGACAGGGTCAATCCCAAAGTTGAACCGATGGTTGATGGAATGACAGGATTTTTATTCCTTGATAAGAATGATATGCCTATGGTGGCATTACATTGGGAAAAGTATTTCCAACATATTCGGGAAAAGTACAATAGCATATATAAGGTTCAGATGCCGCCGATTACACCACATGTGTGTCGCCATACATTTTGTTCTAATATGGCTAAGTCGGGAATGAATCCGAAGATGCTTCAGTATATTATGGGACACTCGGATATCAGTGTTACGATGAATACCTATACTCATGTTAAATTTCAGGATGCACAGGAAGATTTTCAAAAAGCAATTAATTCATAATGACCTGATGAAAATGAGAGAAAAATGGCTGAATGCCAGTATTTATCTTAATCCCCAATTTCTTACCTGTCGATTCCCAATGGCAGATTTGCCTTTGGTACAGACTTGAAATTTACCAAAGTTTTTACCAAAATTGATGACAAAAATATGCAAAGATATGCCAAAATATGCCAGAATAAGTGAAAAATGAAGAAAGGTAAAAAGGCTTGAAAAGCCCGAAAATACTGGAAATATGAGAAAAATCAAGATTTTATTTGTTTGCCACGGCAACATTTGCCGTTCGCCAATGGCAGAGTTTGTTTTTAAGGATATGGTTAAAAAGAAGGGGCTGGCAGGCAGCTTTTTTATTGCTTCTGCCGCCACCAGTACGGAGGAGCTTGGCAATCCGGTTCATGTCGGAACAAGGGCAGTGCTTGGAAAACTGGGTATATCTACAGAGGGAAAGTATGCCGTTCAGGTAAAAAGAGAGGATTATAGAAATTATGATTATATTATAGGGATGGATAGTGCCAATATAAGGAATATGAATAGAATATTTGGAGATGATAAGGATAATAAAATATGGAAAATGTTGGAGTTTGCAGGTATGAGCCGTGATGTGGATGACCCGTGGTATACAGGGAAATTTGAAAAAACATATGAGGATATACTGGCAGGCTGTAAAGGGCTGTTAGAATATATAATGAATCATGATAAAGACAGGCTTTAGGGAAGGAGATTAGTGGGAAAAATAAGCTGGAAATCTTATTTTTCACAAGCCATGCACAGCATGGCTTTGGCTATTTGTGCAGGAGCTCACAAATAAGCTTTGATAACACGACTCGTCGCAAAAAATGCTCCGGAATGGAGAGATTATAATGGAAAATTATGTAATACGACTTGAAGAGGAAAAGGATTACAGAGAGGTTGAGGAACTTACAAGAGAGGCATTTTGGAATAAATACAGACCTGGCTGCAATGAGCATTATATTCTTCACTGCTACAGAGAGCGTGAGGAATTTGTAAAGGAGCTTGACTATGTAATTGAGGAGAACGGAAAAATAATTGCACATATTATGTACAGTCATGGAAAGATAAATTGTGATGACGGCAGGGATATTCCGGTAATGCTGTTTGGACCTGTAAGCGTTTTGCCTAAGTATCAGGGTAAAGGGTATGGAAGTATGCTTATAAATTACACATTAGAGCAGGCACGCAATATCGGCTGTGGAGCAGTTGTAATAACGGGAAGCCCTGAATATTATCACCGATTTGGATTTGTAAGCGGTCAATCCATGAATATTTATTACGGACGTGTGCCAAGGGATGAAAAAACGCCCTACTTTATGGTAAAGGAGCTTATTCCCGGGTATCTTGACGGGGTTAAGGGAATATTTATGGAACCTGAGGGCTATATGGTTGACGAAAGTGAAGCAGAGAAATTTGATTTGGGATTTGAAAGGAGAAGCCTTGGATAAAATATTAGTTGTTGAGGATGATGTTTCAATAAAGAATGAGCTTTGTACACTTCTGCGTGTAAACGGATATGAAACTGTAGATAAGCCGCCTTGTGATTTGGCACTGCTTGATATAAATCTCCCGGGGGAGAACGGATACGAAATATGCAGGAAGTTAAGGCTTAATTCAGATGTGCCTGTTATCTTTCTTACGGCGAGAGATACGGTGGAGGATGAGATAGTGGCATTTGGAGTTGGTGCAGATGATTTTATAAGAAAGCCATATCATTCCTCCATTCTTCTTGCAAGGATAGCAACACATTTAAAGAGAAAAAACAGTACTGTATTGTCAAAAAACGGTCTTACGTTAAATCTGTCAGATATGTATGTAAGCTTTAAGGAAAAAAAAGAGGAGCTTACAAAGAACGAAAGCAGGATTTTAGCCTGTCTTATGAAGAAGGACTTATGTACAAGGGAAGAGATTATAGAGGACTTGTGGAGTAATAGTCTGTATATAGATGAAAACACCTTGTATGTAAATATTAACCGTCTGAGAGAAAAGCTTAAACGCATGGGAGCAGGGGAATACATAAGAACAATAAGGGGAGTTGGGTACAGATTATGAAAATAAGAGAATATCTTTATTATAAATCAGTTACCTTGTGCTTTATGGGAATACTGCTTCTGGTAATTGGAATATGGGCTGTCATTATGGATATACCCTTTTATATTATATGTATGATGTCAGTATACTTTGCGGTGGCAGCTATTGTATGGTTTTTTATCAGTTATTATATAGAGAGAAACAGGCTTAAAAGGCTTTGGAAACTTATAGATGGTCTGGAGGACAAATATCTGTTGGGAGAGGTGCTGCCAAAGCCGTCAAGTATATTGGAAAAGCAGTATTTTGAGGCAATAAAAGTAATATCAAGATCGGCTGTTGGTATAGCGGAGAAGGAGAGAAGGCAGAAGGAGGAGTATTGTGAATATGTGGAAAGCTGGATTCACGAGATAAAAACACCTCTTACTGCCTGTTCACTTATACTGGCAAATGACGGTGATATAAGAAAGATAAGGAGAGAGCTAAAAAGAGCGGATAACCTTACAGAAAGTATTTTATATTATGCGAGAATGAGAACTGCGGAAAAAGATGTGCAGATAAAGGAATTTTCCGTAAGGGATATTCTTGATAAGGCAGTGAAAAGTCAGATGGAGCTTCTTATTGCAGCGGGGATAAGCGTGGAGATAGATGGAGATTTTAAGGTGTATTCAGATGATAAAGCATTACTGTTTATAATAAAACAGCTATTAATAAACAGTGCCAAATATTGCTGTGGGTGCCATGTAACCATTAAAGCAAAGGATAAGAAAATATGGGTGGAAGATAATGGTATAGGTATTCCAAGCCATGAGGTTATGCGTGTGACAGAGAGAGGATTTACCGGAACCAATGGCAGAAGATTGGGAAAAAGTACGGGAATGGGGCTTTACATTGTGGCGAAGCTTTGTGAAAGGCTGAATATAAATATTGATATACAGTCGGAAGCAGGGAAGTACACAAGGATTATGCTGGAATATAATTTTTGAGATGTCTTACAAAAATGTAAGGAAGGACATAATTGTATGTTAGACAAAATTTCTATATTTAGTGGTATCATATAGATGTAAAAAGGATACGTATTCTTATATCAATGGTTTTGATTCAAAAATTTATTATGATTTAAAAGAAATGGAGACTTATATATGAATCACATACTGAATATAGAAAATGTAACAAAGTATTATGGCAGCGGCACAGTTGTGACAAAGGCACTCGACGGAATATCCTTTGCAGTTGAGAAGGGCAGCTTTACGGCTATTATGGGAGCGTCAGGCTCAGGAAAAAGTACACTGCTAAATGTTATAGCAACTATTGACAAGGTAAGCTCAGGAAATATTTTTGTGGAGGGAAAAAGTATTACGGAGCAAAAGGAAAGTAGCCTGTCAGATTTCAGAAGGGATAAGCTGGGATTTATATTTCAGGAATATAACCTTCTTGATACCCTTACCATAAGGGAGAATATAGTTCTTCCACTTAATTTGAAAGGAGTAAATGTAGTTAAAACAAATAAGGAGTTAAAAAGGGTGTCTGAGGCATTGGGAGTATCAGACCAGCTCGACAAATTTCCATATGAGCTTTCAGGAGGGCAGAGACAGAGAGCGGCATGTGCCAGAGCCATTATTACAAATCCTGCCCTGGTTCTTGCAGATGAGCCTACGGGAGCATTGGATTCGGCAAATTCAAAAAATCTTATGAAGGCATTTTCACATATGAATGAAAATCTTGGGTCTACTATTCTTATGGTTACACATGATGCAGTGGTTGGCTCATATGCAGACAGAGTGTTATTTTTAAAGGATGGAAAAATATGGAGTGAGGTATTGAGAGGAGAAAGGAACAGGCGGGATATGTATCACGATATACTTTCAGTAATGGAAGCATTGGGAGGTGATACAGATGTTCATTAGGCTTGCAGTAAGAAACGTAAAAAGGCAGATAGGCAGCTATTTAATATATTTTATTACAGTTACAATGACAGTTGCCATGATGTTTGCCATTAACAATATAATATACAGTAAGGAGCTTTTGGAATATGCAAGGTCAATAGCCGAAATGCGTATGGGACTTACGGTATTATCCGTATTTATAGGACTTATTATCGCCTTTGTTTTGGGATATGCCACATCATTTATGCTAAAGCTTAGGAAGAGAGAATTTGGGACATATCTGACAATGGGAATGAACAGAAAAAATATTCTGTGTATCTTTTTGCTTGAAACACTTATTATGAGTGGGGTGGCTCTCGTGATAGGTATGTTTTTGGGACTCTTTATTTATCAGGGAATGATGGCAGTTATGACAAAGCTTATGGATATGGAATTCCACTTTGCATCATATTCGCCTGAGGGATTTGTGTTAACTGTTATTCTTGTTGCAGGAGTGTTTATTCTGGCATCTGTTACATCAGCAGTTTATCTCAACAGAGTAAGCATTTATGAATTGATATACAGTGAAAAAAAGATGGAAAAGCAGGTGAAGCATCCGGCACTGTGGCTTGTGGCTGCCGTTGTTTCGTTTTTGATAATAATAGGAAGCTTTGTGGCATTTTACAAGGGACTTAATGCAAGGAGCAGTGATAGTGGTGAAGAGATATCTTCGGGTCTTATTATGGGAAGTCTTTTTACATTTGCCGTAAGCATATTAACCTTTCATATATCACTGGCAAGAAGTGCGGTAGGTATGCTGCTGAAAAATGTGATGTTTTGCAATAGGGGAACAAATACATTTACTTTAAGGCAGCTTTCAGGAAAGCTAAGTTCAAATTCAGTAATATTAGGAATACTTGCATTTCTTATAGCATTTTCCGTTGTAGGTGCAAATGTTGCATTTACTCAAAAGGCAATTACAGAGGAAATTGTGGAAATGTATGCTCCTTTTGATGTAAGCTACAGTTATGCTGCGGACGAAACACCGCAGATAAGCGTTGAGGAGGCAAAGGGGATTATTGAAAAATATAGCCATATTGAAAAAATGGTGGACTATTCTTTGTATACCAATCATGAAAGTATTATATACGGATATACTAAATATTCAGGTGAAGGCTATGAGGGACTGACAGACAGCTTTATTAAGGAGAGCGACTTTAACAGAATTATGGAGCTTGGAGGATATGAAACAGTTGATTTGGAGGATAACTTTTATATAATAGAAAATTCTGGGTATCTTCTGGAATATGATTTTTCCGGTGCGGAGCTTAGAAGCAATGGAAAAACATACTCATATGGAGGAAAGCTTGAAGATGTGCCTTCAATAGCGTATATGTACATTTTGGTTCTTGTGCCTGATGAGTTTGTTGAAGGGATGGAGCAAGAGGTATTTGGTGGAGTCATGAAACTTAAAGATAATGATTATGATGCGGCAGGTCTTGAGGCGGAGCTTACTTATACTTATGATGCGGGAGAATATCTGTATGAAAGATGTGATTATACAATAAAAGAACATTACCGAATGGAGCAAAACAGCTCTACAGCAATTTTTGCAGTTGGAGCATTATATATTGCAACGGTATTTGTCTTTATGGCAATGGCAATACTTGCACTTAAAACCTTGGCAGGAATGGCAGATGATAAAAGAAAATATAATATTCTCTATAAGCTTGGGGCTGATGAGAAGGAGCAGAGAAAAACTCTGTTTAGACAAATCTTTAGCTTTTTTATCCTTCCATTTGCATTACCTGTAATGCTGAGTCTGCCGGTGGGATTTATGTGTAAGGAAATTATAAGTATGATATACGAACCTGAAAAGGGAGAAATATATATGATAGCAGCTTCAATAGGACTTGTTGTATTTGCCATATATATGTTATATTTCCTTGCAACATATCTTGTGGCAAAGAAAAGCATAATAGAAAAAGCTTAGGTTAAATAAGCCTAAGCTTTTTTGCGGCATTATAAATACCATTTTCATTTATGTGGTCGGTTACGTAATCTGCTGCATTTTTTATGGAATCACAGGCATTTCCCATGGCTATACCCATACCGGCATTTTGTATCATCTCGTAATCATTAAGACTGTCACCAAAGGCTATGGAGGAGTCTTTTGTATAGCCCGAAGCTTCAAGTAAAAGGTTCATACCATGGCTTTTGTGTATGCCTGTAAGAGTTATTTCACCTGATGTGCTGAAGTGATTTCCCATATTGAACTTTATGGCATGTATGCCGGGCATATTTGCTTTGGATAAAAGAGTGTTAATCTCATTTTCCATAATATTAATATCCATATCCATACCGTGAAAGTTAAGCTTGTGAATGTGACTGACCTGGCATATATTGTCAAAGGCAGCAGCCTTTGGTATAAGAGGAGTGTTTCCGTCACCATGGGATTCCCTTATCCAGTTTTCAATATTTATTCTGTTTTGCTCTATAAGCTCTTTTTTTTCCCATATAGCCTCAGAGCCTTCAAGAATATACGTACCGTTATGGCTTTCTATATATTCAGTAAGAAGCTTTACCATGGAAGGCTCCATATATTTTGAATATATGATGCTTCCGTTAAACTCTACATATGCACCTGCCGCACATATAAGTCCGTCCCATTCCATATCTAAAAGCCAAGGATACACCTCACTTTTGGAACGCCCTGTGCTTATAATAAGGCGATGACCGTTTTTGCGGAGAAGTTTTAATGCATCTTTTGTACTGTCAGGCATATGGCATGAAAAATCCACAAGAGTACCGTCTATATCAAAAAATATTATTTTATTTCCAGTCATTCTAATCTCCATTTCCAATATAATATAATTATCAATTTTAATAGAAATTATAAAATAATACAATAGTCTTTTTTAATAAAGGGAAAAGCTCTCACATTTTTCGCGAGAGCCTTTCTTTGTAAGGTAATGTGTGATATAAAATTATTGTGTATCTGTGTTGTCATTTTCAGTATCTTCAGAATTTTCGGTGTATTCATCTTCGGTTAAATCATTTACTTCTTCAGTGTCATCATTGAATACAGGCATATCCTCAAACAGTCTGTTTTCTTCAGCCTCATCCTCAGATATAACTTCATCCTCTATATTAACGGCAGCATCAGAAGATGAATTCTCTGGAGATGTATTATCATCATTATCAATATACTCTGCATTTTCATCTGAAACAGCATATTCATCATAGATATTTTCATCTTCATTATTGTCAGATGAAGATGCCATATTTTCTAAAGCATCATCTTCACAAATATTAGACACATAAAGAATATTATTATCTTCTGAAGAAGTATCTTCCTCACTACTTTCTGCAGGGGCAGCGTAATCGTAAGCCTCATTTTCCGTTTTAAATTTGGAAAGTTCGGTTCCAAGCTTAGTAATGCTTTCCTTTGCACTATTTACAAGTGAAATAATAGCTTCTGAGCTTGCAGTAATTTCGGAGTTCTTATCGGCTATCATACCTGTTTCCTCGGCACCGCTTTGTGCAGCCTTTGAAACTCCGGAAATAATATCATTCATGTTTTCCATTATTTCATTCATTTCAGATGCCTTCTCATCAAATGCAGATACAAGCTCCTCTACATACTGTGCATCCTCATGGTATTTATTGCTTACCTTAATAAATGAGTTATAGTCATTGGTTACGTCTGTAGACAAATAATTAAGGATTTCCTTAGTGTGAACGATAAGGTTATTGGCAGCATTATTAACCATTGCTGTAATTCCTTGTATTTTATTAACAGTTTCCTTAGACTGTGTTGCAAGGGAGCCTATTTCGCTGGCAACAACGGCAAATCCCCTGCCGGCAGCACCGGCCCTTGCAGCTTCAATAGAAGCATTTAAGGAAAGAAGATTTGTCTGTGATGTGATTTCCATAATGGAATCCGCTAAAACATTAATTTGGTCGATAACCTTAATATCATCTAAAGCTTTTGAAAGCTTATCATTCATTGTAGCCATCATGTCATTAGCCTTGGCAATGGAAACACTGACATTTTCTCTTATGTCATTTGCACGATTTTCAATATCAACAGCTTCCTTTTTGCCGTCAATGGCACGTGATAAAAGCTGTGAGGAAGAACCTTTTGCAATTTGAGCCGAAGCACTCATCTCCTGAGCTGAAGCAGAGGTTTCCTCCATACTTGCGGCAAGCTGCTCCGTAGAGTAGGAAATATTTTCAATATCTGAGTTTAATGAATTTACCTTTTCAGTAATGTCTGAAACCAGACTGTTAATATTATCCGATTCGTTTTGAACGGCATGTATAAGATCAGATACGGCAATCATCATAGATGATGTATCATTTACAACTATGCCGAATTCATCTTTACGTTTCATATATTTTAAAGGAAAACGGTATGCAAAATTGCCCTCCGCAAGTGATTTAATACCCTTTTTAATTTCACTAAAGCCTTTATTTACTCCTAAGGTAATTACAGCAATAATGGCAATTACAATAATAAATATTACAGCAAGGATTATTCGGATATAATTAAGATATGTATTTGCATCTTCTTCTAAAATTGCCTTTTGTTCTTCAACGGTGGTATCGATTGTGTCTGTATAAACTCCCGTACCTACAATCCAGTCAAAATTATTATATCTTTGTGAGTAGGCTTTAAGTGGAAGCAGCTCGCCTGAAAGCTGATCGTTTAAGTAGTATTCGGTAAAATCACCGCCTTTTTTAGCCTTATCTATAATACTTTGAATATAATAAGTACCTTTATCATCCTGTTTGTCATAAACATTTTCTCCAGCCTTATCATTACCATAGTCAATAATGCAGTTGCCGTCAGTGTCATATATAAAATATTTGCCTTCACTGTCATAGTTCATGGCAGCTATCAGGTCGGCAGCGTATTCCTTTACATCATCAAGAGATTCAAAGGTAAAATAAACATCATCAATGGTTCCTATTAACGATTCCTTATCATATGAGCCGGCTACAGTGTTGTAATCAGTATATATTTTATTTAGCATACTCATAAGATTTACAACCTGGCTTAAAGTATATCTGTCATACTCATATCGAATTGATGTTTCCAGCGTATCAAGGGATTTTTCCTTAATCTGGTTAAGGGCATTGACACTTATAAAATAAATAACAAAAATTCCCGCCAGGGATAAAACTCCCATAATGACAAGCTTCATCCATATTTTTAAATTTTTCCACATAAAAACACCTTATATTCTGCGAACAGAATACCTTTCCTCTTGTAATTTTATTAATGCATCAATCGCGTTTAATTAATTGCATATATTATACAATAAAAGGTAAGTATAGTCAAATTGAATTGTGAAAAACTGAGAATATATAGAGTAAATTAAAAGCTGATTGTAAAAAACAAAAAATTTAATGTAAATAGCAGGCATAAAATGTAAAAACATGGAAAATATGAAAACAGTAAAAAAATCTTGACATTACCAAAGTTATATAATAAAATAAATAAATTCGCTAAAAGGGTTGCGGGTCGCGCAATCCTTTTATTTTAGGTCAGAATAATGCTTTATATAGTTTTTGGTTTGAAAGGAAATAAAAAATATGGATTTAATAAAATATACAGAGTCAGGACTTGACAAACGTATTATAAAGGCTGTTACGGAAATGGGTTTTTCCCAAATGACGCCTATACAGTCTCAGGCGATACCTGTTCTTTTAGAGGGGCATGATATTATAGGGCAGGCACAGACGGGAACGGGAAAAACGGCAGCATTTGGTATTCCTGTCATACAGTCTGTAGATCCAAAGGAAAGGTCGGTTCAGGCAATAATTTTATGTCCCACAAGGGAGCTTGCCATACAGGCAGCAAATGAAATAAGACGCTTTTCAAAATATATAGGTTCCATAAAAGTAGTACCTGTGTACGGAGGACAGGATATATCAGGGCAGATTAAGCTTTTAAAAAGCGGTGCCCAGATAGTGGTAGGAACACCGGGAAGAGTTATGGACCATATGAAAAGGAAAACCCTGAAGTTTGACAGCATAAAAACAGTAGTTTTAGACGAAGCTGATGAAATGCTGAATATGGGCTTTAGGGAAGATATGGAAACAATATTAAAGGAAATGCCAAAAACCAGACAGACAGCACTGTTTTCGGCTACTATGCCAAAGGCAATACTTGATATAACAAAGAGTTATCAGAAAGCAGATGCAGTACATATAAAGGTGGCTGCTAAGGAGCTTACGGTTCCCCTGATAAAGCAGTATTATTATACGGTAAAAAGTAAATATAAGGCGGAGGCAGTAAAAAGACTTATTCAGGTAAATAATATAAGCCGTTCAATAATATTCTGCAATACTAAGAAAATGGTAGATGAGCTTGTTGGAGCTTTAAAAAGCTACGGTTATATGGCAGAGGGCCTTCATGGGGACTTGAGCCAAAAGCAAAGAGATATGGTAATGAAGCACTTTAGAAGCGGGACTACAGAGATTCTTATTGCAACTGATGTGGCAGCAAGGGGAATAGATGTAGATGATTTGGAAGCCGTAATTAATTATGATATACCACAGGATATAGAATACTATGTTCACAGAATAGGAAGAACAGGACGTGCCGGAAAAGAGGGTAAGGCATTTACACTTATATCAGGCAGGGAAATATATAAAATAAGGGATATAGAAAAAATATGCCGCACAAAAATGACAAAGGGACAGCTTCCAACGGGAACGGAAATAACATCTATACAGGCAGAAAAATATATTGGAGAGGCAAAAAAATATATAGGCGGACAAAAAATATCTCTTATGAAAAATCTTGTAGAATATGAGCTTTCAAAGGGAGAGTTTACCGCAGAGGAGCTTGCTGCCGCGCTTCTTAAGATACATATAGGAGATGAAGCAGCAGAATATAATATCGAAGAAAAATATTATGAATTTAAAAGCTCTAATGAAAGAAAGTATGAAGATAAGTATGGCAGGGATAAAAAAGCCGGCACAAGGAAAAATATGTTTAACCGGCAGTTAAAATCAGTGGGAGATTACAGAGGAAAGAAAAAAAATGACGGAAATGCTGCCGTTAAAAATGCAAAGTCTTATAAATCTACAAGGAAATTCGGTAAAAAGTAGGTGTATTGAAAAAGCGGAAAAGTTCAGAGCTTTTCCGCTTTAATACAATTATTTTAATTTATCTTCAATATTAAGTATAACCTCATCCTGAGACATATTATCAAGGTCATATATAAGAATGTCACGCCTTTTTCTTATTTCAGTTGTAACTTCATTTGGAGTATTTTTCATAAGTATAAATACTTTATTGTCGCTGTCAAGGATTTTATTTACATACTTTGAAAATTCCTTTGAAGTATATTCACCTCTTCCAAGCTCGTCAAGAACAATGCAGTCATATTCGTCCTTGTCTTTGCTAAGAACATCCTTTAAGCATTGAACACCGAAAGTATCATATACTTCAGATAGCTGTATACGTTTTTTCCTTTTAAGAAGAGATGTCTGTATAGGAAGGTTATTATGAAAACCCTCAACCTCAAGTATACTGTGTATGTAATATCCGCGAAATTCATTTTCTATCTGAAAATCCTTCATTCTAAAGCCAATAGGGCGATATCCTGTATCCTCAAGAATTTTGTCAAGGACAGCAGATTTTCCTGTGTTTGAGTTTCCAATAATTATGAATTTGTTCACCATAATTTAATACCTTCCTTTTATTGTGTATTAATCCGCTTGTTCTACAAGTATAAGCAAAATTCGCCATTCTGTCAACAGTTTGCCATCGTTAGTTTTTGCATTTTTAATTTATAGTGACAAAAGAATATGCAATTTACGGAAACTCAAGTTTGACACAATATAATCTAAGTGATAGACTATTTAAAATTAGGGAAAATAATATATATATAAAGGTTATATTAAGAATAAAGCGGAAAGGAAATGTAGATGATAAAAAGTAATCATTATATATGCAGCAAAAGCCAGATGATATTGTACGGTGTAACGGACAGCAGTGATACTACAGAGGATTACACCTTGGAAATGAAGGTTGAGGAAGCATTAAAGGGAGGAGCAACCTTTATACAGCTTCGGGAAAAAAATATGGACACATTAAAGCTGGCAGAACTTGGAAAAAGGATAAAAAAAATATGTGACAAATATAATGCTCCAATGGTAATAGATGACAATGTAGAAGCGGCAAGACTTTGCGGTGCAGACGGGGTACATGTAGGTCAGAATGATTTAAGTCCCGATAAGGTAAGAGAGATACTGGGAAATAATGCTATAGTAGGAGTGACGGCAAAAACTCCTAAGCAGGCGGTGGAAGCAGAGCTTAAAGGTGCAAGCTATATTGGGACAGGAGCGGCATTTCCAACAGATACCAAAAAGGATACTTATGTTATATCCCATGATGCAATAAGGGCTATTTGCGAAAGCACAAAGATTCCTGTGGTTGCAATAGGAGGAATAACATATGATAATGTAGATAAGCTTAAGGGAACAGGCATAGATGGTGTTGCTGTGGTTTCGGCGATATTTAATAAAAAGGATATAGAGCATGAAACACAAAAGCTGAAAAAAAAGGTTATAAATATATTGGAGGAAAAGATGAAAAAGGTTTTGACAATAGCAGGCTCTGACTGTAGCGGGGGCGCGGGAATACAGGCTGATTTAAAGACAATGACAGCACATAAGGTGTATGGGATGAGTGTTATAACTGCACTGACGGCCCAAAATACAACAGGTGTTTACGGAATAATGGAGGCTGAACCTGAATTTGTGGCAAAACAAATAGACTGTGTGTTTACTGATATTGAACCTGATGCAGTTAAAATAGGAATGGTATCAAATAAGGATATTATAAAAGCAATAGCATTAAAGTTAAGAGAATACAAGGCGAAAAATATAGTGGCAGATCCTGTTATGATTTCAACAAGTGGAAAATCACTTATAAACAGTGATGCAAGGGACACACTTATAAATGTTCTGCTTCCTATTGCAGCAGTTATAACACCTAACATACCGGAGGCAGAAGCCTTAAGCGGTATATCAATAACTGATGATAAGCTTATGGAAAAGGCGGCTAAAATAATAGGGGAAAAAACGGGAACGGCTGTACTTATTAAGGGAGGACATTCTGTTAATGATGCAAATGATTTATTATATTCAGAGGGAAAGCTTACATGGTTTTACGGCAAAAAAATAGAAAATAACAACACCCACGGAACAGGTTGTACATTATCCTCTGCAATAGCAAGTAATCTTGCATTGGGATATACTATGGAAGATAGTATAAGAAATGCCAAGGACTATATAACAAGTGCAATAGGGGCAGGTCTTAATCTTGGAGCAGGCAGCGGACCGCTAAATCATATGAGCTGCATAACATCACGGTTTGGAGAACGGTAATATATGATAAGACCTGATAAAATAGTATCAATTACAAACAGACATTTCTTTAAGAATATGGACAATTTTTACAGTCAGATAAAATATTTGTGCAGCTTAGGAATATATGCAGTTATATTAAGGGAAAAAGATATGAGCAGGGATGAATATAGGAGGCTTTCAGAAAAAGTCATAGATATAACATCTGGATATAAAACACGTATTATACTCCACACCCATGTAGATGTGGCAGAGGAGATAAATTATAAATATATACATCTGCCGATGAAGAAATTTAAAGAAAGCAGTAAAAAACTGAAAGCCTTTAATCTGGTGGGAGTATCTACCCATACGGTGGAAGAGGCTGTAGAAGCACAAAGTCTTGGAGCGTCATATATAACTGCAAGCCACATATACAAAACACAGTGCAAAGCCGGTGCTGAACCAAAAGGAACAGGCTATCTGACACGGGTATGTAAAAGTGTAGACATACCTGTATATGCCCTTGGTGGAATTAACTTTGAAAATATGGAAGAATCACTTAATTCAGGTGCAGACAAGGTATGTATGATGTCAGAGCTTATGAAGCTGAAATAAAAAAGAGCAGCTCTATAGACCGTAAATAATCTAAAGAGCCGTTCTTTTTATTATTTGCTGTTTTCGATAGCATCAATATATATCTGTGGTATCTCTGCAAATCCCTGCACTGTCTTGTTATACAGTGCGTAAGTGCCAAAGCGGACGTACATTTTTCCGTCAATTCCGGTGACAGATATATTTAAAAATCCCATGTAGTTTCCGCTGCCGTAAAACTCAAGTAAAAGGGAGTCCTCAAAATCAGGGATTTCTTCATTGCCATTTATGTTTTTCAATAAGTACAGAGGACTATCAGGACTTACTGTGTAAGATGTATCAGTGACAGCATCATTAAGAGTTTGGTTTTCACAAAGAACTACATGATTGCTCTGTGAAGTTATCTTTATGGTATCAGCATCATTAATAGAAAAAACTAATGGATTATGTTCAAAAGAATTATCTGTACCGTCGTTATTCATAAGTCCCGCATCATATAAGGTTTTTCCGCCAATAGTCATATATTCTGTCAGGTCTGCCGATGCACTGTATATTTCTCTATATTTTTCCCCACTTATATAATTGGTCATGCAGCCTGCCCTTAAGGCCTCAATGTCTTCCAGAGTTACATTTTGATATTGTCCGTCTGTTTTTTCAAATGCATAGGATTTTTCAAAATAAGCATATGCCTTCTGACCGTCAAGTCTTACAGACAGGAAAGCGGCACCTATAATATGCTCATCACTGAATGCCAGCACTGTAATGGTATCACAGTAATCTACGTGGGTTATATGTATTTTTGAGTTATTATTAAATATGTAGCCATAATCATTTGTTGCAACCTCGCTGTAGCTGTCAAGGCAGTACTGAAAACCATTGTCATTATACATACCGCTGTTTACAGATACAGTGTAGGAATCTGCTCCATCCATATTTACAGTAATGGGATTATATGATTCTAAAGTATTGTCATAAAGGTATTCGGCAGGAACATTGACAAAGCTGTCACATTCAACAGGTGCTGCCGCCGCTGATTTGTCTAAATAGGTGGTTTCGCTGTTAGTATCTGCACCGTCATTTTGACCGCAGCCTGACACAGAGACAATTAGTAGAGATGTAATTAAGAGTATTAAGGTTTTTTTATTCATAAATGATTCATTCCTTTCTTTTTTAAGATTAAATATATAAAAGGTTATGAAAAAATTGAATTTTAGTTGTTAATAAATGATATAATATATTTGACTATTATATTCTGTTGTAGGTGCGTTATATATATTTGAATAGTAAAATCGCATATCTGAAGATGGTTTACCATATCCTTCGTTAGTCCACTTTCCTGATGTTAAATTCTGTGAAAAGAAATACATTGGTAGTTGTAGCCCCGGTTTATGTTCCCAGCGTGAATTATTATATTTCATTAAATGGAAGTCCCAATCACTTTTTCTAATTGCTATAAGATGCTTTCCGCTTGGAATTGTTGTGGGTTTGGTAGATGAATAAGTTGCATCAGAATATCCTAAATTTCTTAAATCGTATGCCACAGCACCAGCATATGTAATTATTGATGCATCAGTGCTATAATTATAGCCCATAGTATATCCGGGTTGAAGTTTTTCATATTTTCCAATAGCATATCCGTAACAATTTTGGCGAGCATTTAAAAGACTGTTATTAAATTCAATAACTGTACTATAAAGCAATGATGTTGTAGAAGATGTAGAATTCATTTCCAATATATTTTTTGAAATTAATTTATAATTATTACTTTGATTATAGTAATTTAATACAGCAATTCTGACATCTTCAACAAAATTATATGTTTCTTCGATATTAAATGGATTACACCATTCACTATCTGCTTCTATCGCTCTAAAAATACCGATAATAAATTCACCTAGTGACTGTTTTTCTAAAAAGTTTTGGGGAATGTTTACGCCCATGGTTTGGATTTTTTCAATTGCTTCTTGTGGAGATAATGATGAAAGCAGAATACGTTCTGTGCTTTCATCATTGCCTGCATAGGTAATAGACGGAATACTAATACTTACAAGAATGCTTAGTACTACGCATAATGTTCTTTTGAATATCATATTTTGACCTCCTTACTTTATTAAATTTACACGTTAAATAATAACTTATATCTTATAATAGAAATTATATATAAGGTATTTCCTCATTTGTAACTTAATATTTATATTTATCCTCACGTATGCTTAAATAAACCATCATCTATATAAAATTATAATAATATGATTCTATATGAATGTCAACAGATTTTTATAGTATATTAAAATCGGCAGCCTCACTGTGAAAAATCATAAGTGTGGCTGCCGACCTTTAAAATACCGGTCTTTGTCCAAATTTTAAATTATAATTGCTTATACAGCTTTCTATTATTTTAATAGCCTCAAGGTGGTCCCCAAATTCATCTATCCTTGTCTCCTTGCCCTCAAGGTCTTTGTATACCTTAAAAAAATGCTTGATTTCCGCAAAGATATGTGGGGGAAGGTCTTTTATATCAGAGTAACTGTTATATGTGGGGTCGTCATAAGGAATGGCAATAATCTTTTCATCACCCATGCCGTTGTCTATCATTTTCATAACACCTATGGGAAAGCATTTTACAAGTGTAAGAGGTTCCAAAGGCTCAGAACATAGTACAAGAACATCGAGAGGATCTTTGTCATCTCCGTAGGTTCTTGGGATAAATCCGTAATTTGCAGGGTAGTGGGTTGAGGTGTAAAGGATACGGTCAAGCATAATTAGACCGGTTTCCTTGTCAAGCTCGTACTTTTTTTTGCTGCCCTTAGAGATTTCAACAACAGCAATAAATTCATCGGGGGTAATTCTGTCAGGGTTAATGTCATGCCAAATATTCATATTATCAAAACTCCTTTCGGATTATAATTCCATAAATGTGGCACCCCATGTCAAACCGCCGCCAAAGCCTGACAAAACAATGTTTTTTGCATCTTTAAGCTTGCCGGCTCTGTTTAGCTCATCTAAAAGAATAGGTATGCTTGCAGCAGAGGTGTTGCCGTAATTATGGAGATTTACAGGTATTTTATCCTCACAGACATGAAGTCTTTTGGCAACGGAAGAAATAATTCTTACATTTGCCTGATGAAGAATGTAATAATCTATATCATCTACGTTTTTTTCTGATTTGTCAAGTACCTGTCTTATACATTCAGGTACCTTTGATACGGCAAATTTAAAAACCTCTTGTCCATTCATTTTCATATAGTAATCATCTGCTATAAGATTTGTTGCGTCAGAATTTACCAGAAAATTTTTAAGAACGGTTCCGCCACCTGTAAGAACACTGCCTTTTATTCCATCAGACCCTGTAACGGCAGTATATTTTTTTGAATTATCAGAAACGGCTACCACTGCACCGGCACCGTCGCCAAAAAGAACACAGGTAGTTCTGTCAGACCAGTCAATAGTTCTTGATACGGTTTCCGCACCTATCACCAGAATAGTATTATACATACCGGAAGTAAGAAAAGCATTTGCAGTGTTTAAAGCAAATAAAAATCCGGAGCATGCAGCGTTTAAATCAAAACAGGTGGCATTGACGGCACCTGTTTTTTCCTGTATGCGGCAGGCTGTGTTTGGAAGCATGGAATCGGGAGTCATTGAAGCTAAAATTATTAAATCAACAGCTTCCGGTTTTATGCCTGCATTGTCCAATGCGTTAAGGGCAGCCTTTGTGCCTAAGTCGGCAGAGGTTTCTCCTTCAGATATGTGGCGGCACTTGATACCTGTTCTTGTACTTATCCATTCATCACTTGTATCCACGATATTTGATAAATCATCATTAGTTACAATCTTTAAGGGAGTGCAGCTTCCTGTACCTATAATTCGCATATAATCCTCATTTCTGCGTGTTTTACGCATAAAATATGTGAAAAAAGCACCAACTAAATTAGACTTTTTTCACCTTTGCAAAAAAAATTTGATAATCAAAGTATAGTATCACAGGTGATATTTGTCAATGTTTTTTAGGGTAAAATCATTACATTTATACTATTTACTTTTTTATATTAATACTGTAAAAAGAAAAGGAATTGTTGTATAATTGTCAAAAAAGATATATAAAAATGAAAATGCCGAAAGGAGTAAGATGAAATGTCTTTAGAAGTAAAGAATCTCGTAAAAAAATACGGAGATAAGACAGTTGTTAATAATCTGAGCTTTGAAATGAAGGAACCGGGAGTGTATGCCCTTTTGGGGACAAACGGAGCGGGAAAAACAACTACAATAAGAATTATTTTAGGAATGCTTACATATGATGAGGGGCAGGTTTTATGGGATGGTAAGGCTTTGGATCCTATGAAGCTTAATATAGGCTATCTGGCTGAGGAAAGAGGCTTATATCCCAAATTTACTCTTATGGACCAGCTTATCTATTTTGCCGCCCTTAAAAATGTTCCAAAAGACGAGGCAAAAAAGAGAATTAAATATTGGGCTGAAAGATTAGGTGTGGAGGAATACATATACGGAGCTCCTTCATCGAAGAAAGGAAAAAAGCCAAAGGAAAAAACAGCCGACCAGCTTTCAAAGGGAAATCAGCAAAAAATCCAGCTTATGGCAGCACTTTTATCAGATCCTGAGTTTATAGTGTTAGACGAGCCTTTAAGCGGTTTGGACCCTGTTAATTCAGACTTATTTAAGTCAATCATTAAGGAAATTATATCAAGGGAAAAATATCTTATTATGTCCAGCCATCAGATGGCAACAATAGAGGAGTTCTGTAAGGATATAACCATACTGGATAAAGGCAATGCAGTTCTCCAGGGAGATTTAAACGAAATAAAAAAAGGCTACGGAAGGGTCAATATGATAGTAAAATGTGAGAGAGATATCAAACCTTATATAGAGTCATTTGGTCTTAATGTAGTAAATGAAACTCCCGACGGATACCATTTAAAGGTTACGGGAGAGGAGCAGGCCACATTGTTTTTGAAAAAGCTTATAGAAGAAAAGGTTCCTGTTATAAGGTTTGAGTTAAGAGAGCCTTCTCTTCACGAAATATTTGTTGAGAAGGTAGGGGAAGGCAATGAAAACTAAGCTTAGAGGTTTTTGGAAAATATGTGCCTTTGCTTATACTCAGTCCATGAAAAGCAAGGCAATGAAAGTAACTATGGCAGTGCTTTGCATTATTGCCGTAATATCAATGCCCTTAAGCTCTGCTTTATCGGGCAGCACCAAAGAGGCAGAAACCACTTCTATTGAAAAGGTGTACGTATATGACAATACAGGTATTATAGGTGAGCAGTTTGCCAATAAAAATATTACAAATAATCTGTATGAAGGCATTAGTTATGAAATGAAGGAAAGCAAGGATGATATTGAAGACCTTATTAACAGAGAAGATAATAAGGGTGAAGTATTTCTTGTGATAGAGTACTCAGACAATGAGGAGAGCCTTAACTATGGCATTAATATATGTACATATTACGGAAAGGAATCAGATGTATCATCATCTGATGCTAATGATTACTCGGTGTTTGTGGAGGAAAATGTAAGAAAGGCTGTTCTTAAGTCTGCAGGAACTGATGAGGAGGATATAAATAAAATATCAAAGGATATAGAATATAATGTTCAGACATTTAATTCTGACGGCAGCATAGCAGAAAACGATGAAAGCATAAGCCAGTTCCAGTATAACTTTACCATAATATTTATTTGTCTTTTAATTTTTATGATTTCTTTTGCAGGAGGAAAGGTCTCGGAAATTATTGTTACGGAAAAAGCAACGAGAGTTATGGAGTATATTTTGACCTCAGTTAAGCCTATGGCTATTCTTGTGGGAAAGGTACTTAGTGCAATGCTTATGATGCTTACTATTTTAGCGGGCTTGGCAGTTTCATTTGTGGTGTCAATATTTATAAATAACATAATGTTTCCATCAGATGACGGCAGTATTGTTCTTCCCGGAGTGTTAACGGATATGGTGGAAAAAGGAGCAATATCAGGAATAACACCGTTAAATATTATTCTTATAATTATTTTGCTTACGGCAGGCTGTGTATTTTACGGGCTTGTGGCAGGAATTGCAGGTGCAACGGTAAGTAAAATAGAAGAAATGGCAGAAGGAATGAAGATATTTACATTTACAATGATAGTGGGAGCATATCTTCCCCTGTTTTTGTCAATGACCAATTCCGTAGGTGAAACAGGCTGGGGAACCATGACTTATGTTGTATACCTTCTTCCCATATCTTCAATATTTATACTTCCTCAATATTTGATACTGGGTAAGGTGCAGGCAGGAATAGTTGTGGGAGCAATAGGAATTCTCATAGTGTCAGTTGTACTGTTACTCCTTCTTGTGAATAAAGTATACGAGCATATGCTTTACAGCAACGGAGCACCTTTAAAGGTAAAGGACATAATAAAAATGGCTAAGCCGGATAAGGAGGAGAAATGTTGAAAGGGACAAAATCAATGGAAAATAATAATAAAGGAATGTTTACAGGCTTCTCCAAGGTGTTTGGCTTTACCGCCGCACAGAATGTGAAGGGCAGGGGCTTTAAGCTAAGCACTATACTTTTGGCACTTATTATAGGTGCAGTCTTTGCACTGATAAGCGTAGTGATGGCTGTATCCCAGAAGGATGATGGTGAAGAGGGAAAAGATATAAACAGTATCATAGGCATTGAAGATGCCATGGATATAGATGTATATTACATTAATAATTCAACCTTTGGAGATGATGTTATTGAGGGAATAACAGAGGCAGAAGCACTTAAGGAAAGCAGCCTTGTAAAGGTTGAGGAGGAACAGGAAAAAACAGCGGTTAATGATACTAACAGCTATCTGGAAGGAAAGAAAAATTCTCTGGTAATGAATATAGAGGAAGATGAGGAAAAGATTGAAATAAACTATTATCTTCCTTATAACAGTGATATAGACAGTGATACGGCAGATACTCTTGGAGAGGTATTTACGGAATATTTGGATTATGTAAGATCAGGCAATCTTACAAATCTGAGTGACCGTCAGAGAGAGCTTTATAATACAGAGGTTATTTTTTCACAGGCACTTGCAGCAGGTGAGGAGGCTCCTGATTTTGGAGTAATGCTTGCAAAGCTGATTGTACCTATGATATTTTCCCTTGCCCTGTATATGATGATACTTTTATACGGACAAAATATAACTAAGGTAGTAGTATCGGAAAAATCTTCAAAATTAATGGAAACTTTATTGACATCCGTAAAACCTTATGCAATAATATCCGGTAAAATTATGGCTGTATCAGGCATTGCAATTATGCAGATTCTTATATGGACAGGGGCAGGAGTATTGGGATATGTTATTGGAGAAAATATAGCAGAGTCCATAAATCCGGGATATGTAAATTATGTATCTCTTATAACAGATATGATAAGCAGCTCATCAGATGCCTTTTCAGCAGGAGCAATTATAATTGCGTTAGTAATGACGATTATAGGCTTTTTAATGTACTGTGTGGCAGCCGGTCTTGTTGCTGCTACGGTAGATAAAATGGAGGATATATCTTCAGCAATGTCACTGTTTCAGGTTCCTGTAATAGTAGGATTTATAGGAGCATATTTTGCACCTATGTCGGGAAACGATACATTGAATTTTATAGTAAGGTATTGTCCTGTCACATCACCGTTTTGCGTTCCGGCAGAGATTATGGTGGGAAATATAAGTATATTGGAAGGAATTATATCTCTTGCTATAGTTGCGGCAGTGACATTTGGACTAATATTGCTTACGGGAAGAATATATAAGGGAAAACTCTTTAACAGACACTAAAGTGAGGAAAAAATGAGAAGTATTATAAGGGAAAAAATAGCAGAATTTAAGAAGATAGCGGGGAGAAAAGTATATATTCAGAGCAGAATATATTATATAGTATTGTTTGCAATTCCTATTGTGGGGCTGCTTATAAAAAACCTGCTTTTGCAGGCATACATTAACGGAGATAATTTATATTCTCCCGATTTCGGCTTGGCAATAGAGAAAACATGGAAATTCTGGATATTCTATATTGCTATAGGCATGCTTATATTAAGTATTGGAATGTTGTTTAAGGGAGACAAAGCACGGTCAGTGTATATTTCAATTTGCAATTTTATTTTTACACTGCTTATATGCTGTGATGTAATATATATACGTTCATTTTTTACCATGCCATCAATGGCAGATGCTTTAATTTTAAAGAATTTCAGCGGTTTTGAATCAGGGGAGGTAACTTCTCTTCTGTGTGGCTGGGATATATTTATATTTTTTGATTTTGCAGCATTGGGAATATTTTTGTTTGTGTTCAGAAGGAAGGAAACAGATGAGCTGGTTAAAATCAGGTATTTGAGAAAGGGAGCAGTGATAGCCGCAGCAATATCAGCGGCAGTATTAGCTTTTATACCAATACAGGCAAATGCCTTTGAAATAAATGAAAAAGTATATAATAATATATATAAAGAGAAGAATGCCGAAAAGGTAAGTGCCTATTTCTCATCACTGGGATTTCATATTAAAGATATATGTGAGCTTATAGCAGAATCCTTTCATTCCACACTTACTGAGGAAGAACAGAAAACAGTGGACAGGTATTATCAGTGGAAAAATGAAAATCTTCCGGATAATGAGTATGCCGGTATGTTTAAGGGAAAGAATATTTTATTTTTGCAGATAGAGTCACTGGAAAGCTTTGTTATAGGAAAAAGTATAGATGGACAGGAGATAACTCCAAATATAAATAAGCTTACAGACAATGGCTTTTATTTCCCTAATATTTTTGAACAGGTTCAGGGAGGAAACAGCTCCGATGCAGATCTTATGTATACCTCATCAAGACTTCCCGTGTCCAAGGGCAGTACATTTTTCAGATATGAAGATGTTAAGCTTACATCACTTCCAAGGTATTTAAGAAGTGAGGGATATGATACCTTATATACTCAGGCAATTAAAGGCAGCTTTTGGAATTACGAAAACTGCTGGTCAAAAATGATAGGAGTAGATAACTTTGTAGGAGCAGATACTATCAATATGGATTACGAGAAGATAGGCTTTACAATTAATGATAAAGATTTTATAAGCGAAGCTTATCCGTATATAAGCCGCCTGGAATCTCCGTATTATGCCCATATTGTTCTTAATTCAAGTCATATGCCTTTTGAGGTTGAGGATAAATATAAGAATCTTGATTTGCCGGATAAGCTTGATGATACTTATTTAGGAGGATATTTGCAGCTTGTGAATTATGTGGACAGGTGCATAGGAGAGCTGCTAACCAATCTGGAAGAGGACGGTATGCTTGATAACACTGTTATCGTAGTTACGGGAGATCATACAGGCATTCATAAATATTATGAGTACTCTCTTGAGGAATGGTATGATGAGTATCCGTGGGTAAATGCAGAGGGAAATTATACGGTTCCTCTTATTATAAGCTGCAAAGAGATGGAGAAAAAGGTTGAGTCAGACATTTTGGCGGGGCAGATAGATGTTATGCCGACACTTGCATATCTTATGGGGATGCCCGAGGAGGAATACATAAACAGTGCCATGGGACGAAATCTTTTAAAGACCAACAGAAGCTATGCAATATTTAGGGACAGAAGCATATACGGAGACCTGACGGAGGAAGAAAAGGAAATAGTAATGACATCATATGATGTGTCTGAAATGTTGTTTCAGGTGGGAAAATAAAATTAATAAAAATTAAATCTTTAAAATAAAACTTAAAGGGCAAAATTACTTGACGTATTTAAAAAAAAATGCCATACTAATAAAAAGGATGGTTATGCAATGAATCACAGGGAGGTGATATTATGGCAATATTTTTTGGAATAGACAGTAATTATGCAAGCACATTGTTTTCATCCCTGAATGGGGGAAACAAAACAAATTCTTTTAGCAGTCTTACAGGTTTATTGTCTGAATATTCAAGCATTCAGTCCGGAAGCTACAGAAAGCTTTTGAATGCATACTATTCAGGTTCTGACAATGAAAGTGTAAATAGTATTGCAAGCAACAGCATATCGACTGCAGGTGATAATGCAAAGAAGCTTACGTCGATAAAGGAAGCATCGACAGATTTGAGTGATACCGTGCAGGAGCTTACAAAGTCAGGCTCTAATTCAGTATTTAATAAAGTATCAAAGGAAAACAGTGACGGCACGGTGACAAGGGAATATGACACGGATGCCATATTCAATGCAGTAAAGGGATTTGTTGATGATTATAATAGTCTGATAGAGGCAACGGAGGATTCAAACACCAAGTCTATTGCATCTAATATGAGGAGCATAATAACTGCCACAAGTACAAATGATGATTTGTTGAAAGAGCTTGGAATTAAAATTAATGCGGACTATACACTTAGTATTGATGAGGATACATTTAAAAAGGCAGATATGTCTGTGGCAAGATCTATGTTTAATGGAACAGGCTCATACGCTTATCAGATAGGAGTTAAGGCATCCTTGGTAAATATTAATGCAGCCAGCGAGGCATCCAGGTCAAATACTTACACAGCCGGAGGAGCATACAGCTATAACTACAATTCCGGCAGCTTATATAATACATATTTTTAGGTAATAGTGATAACAGCTAACTTTCATATTTTTACCTCCTTTTTAAAGCAGATACAAGTATGTGTCTGCTTTTTTAATATTTTAAAATATATGGTGCATTAGCTGCAAAATCTTTGGGAAATGATGGCTATGCAAATAAGTTGACATAAAATACAATTTTTACCATCTAAAATGCAATTTTTGCCATGTACATTGAAAAATAATGTAATTTACCTTAATATGGAAACAGGTAGCCGGAAATCAAAAGTTGGAAGCTACTGACGTATTGTGTAGGACAAAATAATTGTATGGCCTTAGTAAATCTCAGCAGCAGGCACAAAGCATTCAGAATATCAGACAGGGGAAAATAAGTGAAAGCTGTTGGCTATTCAGATATATGTTTTTTGTAATGATAATAAAATGGAACAAAAATTAATTCTTAAAATAGTGTGTAAAAAGTATAATTGTACAAAAGTTTAAATGTTTGGGTTTAAAAGATTAATGCTTAATTATATGTGTTTAATTATTTTAATATTTTAGTAAAAAATAAGATTAAATCAAGTTCCGGGGTTTGTGGGATAAAGCCTGCCTGCCCCGGAGCTTTTTATTAAAAATATACCCACATGTAAATTTTTTGTGAATTTGTAAAAAAATAGTGCAATGTTATGTAAATAATGGTAGAATAATTTTATCGGGATTAAAATAAAATACTTTGAATATCAAAATATACTTGACAAAAATTATCATACTGTATATACTTTGATTGTCAAAATATTTTAACCGGAAATAAAAGTAAATAAAGGAGATAAAATCATGTTAGAGAAAATGAAAGAAATTGTGGCTGAGCAGTTAAGCTGTGATCCGTCAGAGGTTGAGATGACAACAAATTTTAAGGAAGATTTAGGAGCAGATTCATTAGATTTATTTGAGCTTGTTATGGCACTTGAGGAAGAGTATTCTGTAGAGATTCCTTCAGAGGATTTAGCTAATATTAATACAGTAGAGGACGTAATCAACTACTTAAAGGGTAAAGGCGTAGAGGTATAAGCATAAAATTGCAAATGCCGGCAGTGAAAATTTAGTTTTCACTCTTGATTATTAAAATTTATGGCACTGCTTTATGGCAGTGCTTTTTATAAAAAGAAATAAAAGGAGTTAAGCTTATGAGTACAGCATTTATATTCCCGGGTCAGGGGGCACAGACAGTAGGCATGGGTAAGGATTTTTACGAAAATTCATCCCTTAGCAAGGAAATATATGACAGGGCAACGGAGCTTTTGGGCATTGACATGAAGGCACTTTGCTTTGAAGAGAATGACAATATTAATATTACTGAATATACTCAGGCTGCATTAGTCACAACTTCAGTGGCAATGCTTAAAGTAATCTTAGACAGGGGAATAAAGCCGGATGTATGTGCAGGCTTAAGTCTCGGAGAATATTGTGCTTTAGTTGCGTCAAATGCCATGAGCTTTGATGATGCGGTAAAAACCGTAAGACAGCGAGGAATACTTATGCAGGAGGCGGTTCCTCTTGGTGTAGGTGCAATGTGTGCAGTAATAGGATTAGACGGACAGGTTATTGCAGATGTATGTGACGGGATAGACGGTGTATCAGTTGCAAATTACAACTGTCCGGGACAGATAGTTATATCGGGCAGGAAAGAGGCAGTGGAGCAGGCTGCCGGGGAGCTTAAGGAGGCAGGTGCAAGGAGATGCGTTATGCTTAATGTAAGCGGACCGTTTCATTCTGCCATGCTTGAGGAGGCAGGAGAAAAGCTTTATGAGGTATTAAAGAATGTAGAGCTAAAAGAATTTAATATTCCTTATGTCACAAATGTTACGGCAGAATATGTTACAGATACAAAGGAAATTAAGGAATTGCTGAAAAAACAGGTATCATCTTCCGTGAAATGGCAGCAGAGTGTGGAAAATATGATAGCCAACGGAGTAGATACATTTATTGAGATAGGACCAAACAAAACCTTATCCTCATTTGTAAAGAAAATAAATAAAGAGGTTAAGATTTATAATATAGAAAAATGGGAAGATGTGGATAGGCTGGTTTCAGAGCTTAATCCACAGTAGAGCACTATTGTTAAAAATAAAGAAACATGAAAAAAGAAAGGAACAGGCAAAAATATGTTTAAAGGAAAAATAGCACTTGTAACAGGCTCAGGACAGGGAATTGGAAAGGAAATAGCATTAAGGCTGGCAAAAGGAGGAGCAACACTTATAATTAATTATGTGGGACCGTCAGACGGAGCAAATCAGGTGGTTGAAACAATTAAGGCAAACGGCGGAGAGGCTGTTGCTTATGAGTGCAATGTGGCAGATTTTGAAGCTGTTGAAAAGATGGTTGGAGATGTTTTGGAAAAGTACGGAAGAATAGATATTCTTGTAAATAATGCGGGAATCACAAGGGATAATCTGATATTAAAAATGTCAGAGGCAGATTTTGATGCCGTTATAAACGTAAATCTTAAGGGAACATTTAATGCAACAAAGGCTGTCACAAAGACAATGATGAAGCAAAGATACGGAAGAATTATTAACATTGCAAGTATTGTCGGTGTTATTGGAAACGCAGGTCAGGCAAATTACTGTGCGTCAAAGGCAGGCATTATAGGAATGACAAAGTCTGTTGCAAGGGAGCTTGCGTCAAGAAATGTAACTGTAAATGCTGTGGCACCGGGATTTATAGATACAGATATGACAAAGGTGCTGCCTGAAAATGTTAAGGAATCACTTCTTGCACAGATACCTATGAAAAAGCTTGGAAGTGTGGAAGATATTGCCAATGCTGTGGAATTTCTGGCTAAGGAGGAAAGCGGATATATTACGGGACAGGTAATTAATGTAAACGGCGGAATGGCAATGCAGTAAATTATAAAACATATAGACTTGAGAAAGGGATATAAAGATATATGAGCAGAAGAGTTGTTGTTACGGGAATGGGAGCAGTTACACCTATAGGTATAGGTGTTGAAAATTTCTGGAATGGAGTAAAGGAAAACAAGGTTGGAATTAAGGTTATTGACCGTTTTGATATTACGGAATTTAAGGCAAAGGTAGCAGGTCAGATAGATGATTTCAATCCAAAGGATTATATGGATGTAAAATCGGCAAAAAGAATGGAAAAGTTTTGCCAGTATGCCGTTGTGGCAGCCATGGAGGCAGTAAAGGACGCAGGGCTTGACATTGAAGCAGAAGACCCTTATATGGTAGGTGTTTCAGTTGGCTCAGGCGTAGGAAGCCTTGGAGTGGTTGAGGACAGCCACAAAAAATATCTTGAAAAAGGTCCGTCAAGGATTAATCCTCTGCTTGTTCCTCTTATGATAACAAATATGGCAGCAGGAAATGTATCTATACAGCTTGGAGCAAAGGGTAAATCCATTAATGTTGTGACAGCCTGTGCAACAGGAACACATTCAATAGGAGAGGCATACAGAAGTATACAGTGTGGAGAGGCTGACGTAATGATAGCGGGAGGAACGGAGTCCTGCATTACACCTATAGGAGTAGGCGGATTTGCAGCACTTACGGCGCTCAGTACAACGGAAGACCCTTTAGATGCCTGCAAGCCTTTTGACAAGGACAGAAACGGCTTTGTTATGGGAGAAGGTTCAGGTATTGTAATATTAGAGGATTTAGAGCATGCAAAGAAAAGAGGTGCAAAGATATACGGAGAAGTAGTAGGGTACGGAGCCACATCAGATGCTTATCATATTACTTCACCGGCAGAGGACGGTTCAGGAGCTGCAAGGGCTATGACAAATGCCATGAAAGAGGCAGGTATTACGCCGGAACAGATAGACTACATTAATGCTCACGGAACAAGCACACACCACAACGACTTATTTGAGACAAGAGCTATTAAGCTTGCGTTTAAAGACGCAGCTTACAAGCCGAAAATCAGCTCAACAAAGTCAATGGTAGGTCATCTTTTGGGAGCAGCAGGTGCAGTGGAATTTATTACATGTATAAAGTCCGTTACCGACAGCTATGTACATCCTAACGTAGGCTTTAAAGAGGCTGAGGAGGAAATGGATCTTGATTATGTAAAGGATAAGGGAATAAATATGGAAGTAAACTATGCCTTAAGCAATTCACTTGGCTTTGGCGGTCATAATGCAACATTAATAGTTAAGAAATATGAGGCTTAGCAGTGGAGGGAAAGGACAAGGATATGGAATTTCAGCAAATTATAGAATTAATAAAAACAGTGTCAGATTCAAAACTGACCTCTTTTTCCTATGAAAAAGAGGATAAAAATAATCCACAGATTTTTGAGAAGATAAGCATAAAGAAGGATGGAGGAAAAATGCCACAGGTTCAGGTTGCAGGAATCCCTCAGACTGTAGTACAGTCACAGGCAATTTCTCAATTATCTGAGGAGGAAGCTGTATTAAAGGATGAGAATGTTAAGATAGTAACATCTCCGCTGGTGGGAACATTTTACAGTGCCGCATCGCCTGAGGACGAGCCTTTTGTTAAGGTTGGAGATAAGGTGAGCAAAGGACAAAAGCTTGGAATTATTGAAGCAATGAAGCTTATGAATGACATTGAAAGTGATTACGACGGCGAAATTATAGAAATTATGGTATCGAACGAAAATATGGTAGAGTACGGACAGCCATTATTTAAGATTAAGTAAGGAGAAAATATATGTTAGGAATTAAGGAAATTCAGGAAATTATACCTCACAGACATCCGTTTTTACTGGTGGATAAAATCGAGGAGCTTGTTCCGGGAGAAAAGGCAGTGGGATATAAGGCAATAACCTATGACGAGTCATTTTTTAATGGACATTTTCCTCAGGAGCCTGTTATGCCGGGAGTGTTAATGATAGAGGCACTGGCACAGGTAGGTGCAGTTGCAATCTTAAGTATGGAGGAAAACAAGGGGAAGACGGCTTACTTTGGTTCAATTAATTCTGCAAAGTTTAAGAAAAAGGTAGTGCCGGGAGACATGTTAAAGCTTGAATGTGAGATTATAAAGAGAAAAGGTCCAATAGGAGTAGGAAAGGCTGTTGCATCTGTTGACGGGAAAGTGGCAGTTGTGGCAGAGCTGACATTTGCAGTTAATTAACTTAAGGGAGAATTAATGTTATGTTTAATAAAATCCTTATTGCCAACAGAGGCGAAATAGCAGTTCGTATAATAAGGGCCTGCAGGGAGCTGGGTATAAGAACGGTAGCAGTTTATTCGGAGGCAGACAAAGATGCACTTCATACTCAGCTTGCAGATGAGGCTATATGTATAGGACCTGCAAATTCAAAGGAAAGCTATCTTAATATGGAACGTATTATAAGTGCTACTATTATAACAAAAGCAGAAGCAATACATCCGGGCTTTGGGTTTCTGTCAGAGAACAGCAAATTTGTTGAATTGTGTGAAAAATGTAATATTGCCTTTATAGGACCAAGTGCAGACATTATTAACAGAATGGGAAATAAGTCTGAAGCAAGAAGGACAATGATAGAGGCAGGAGTCCCTGTAACACCGGGAACGAAGGAGCCTGTTTATGATGCGGCTACGGGAAAAAAATTTGCAGATGCAATGGGTTATCCCGTTATAGTAAAGGCATCGTCAGGGGGCGGCGGAAAAGGAATGAGAATAGTGGAAAGCCCTCAGGAGTTTGAGACAAACTTTAATACGGCACAGAGAGAGTCTGTAAATGCCTTTGCAGACGATACAATGTATATAGAAAAGTATATTCAGTCACCAAGACACATAGAGTTTCAGATACTTGCAGATAAGCACGGCAATGTGGTTCATCTTGGAGAGAGAGACTGCTCCATACAAAGAAAGCATCAAAAGGTTATAGAAGAATCTCCTTCTGTGGCAATAAATCAAGAGCTTAGAAAGAAAATGGGTGAGACGGCAGTGCGTGCGGCAAAGGCAGTAGGCTATGAAAATGCCGGAACCATAGAGTTTCTGCTTGACAAAAGCGGAGAGTTTTACTTTATGGAGATGAATACACGTATTCAGGTGGAGCATCCGGTTACGGAGATGGTAACAGGGCTGGACCTTATAAAGGAGCAGATACGCATAGCAGAGGGACTTGAGCTTTCTGTAACCCAAAATGATATTGAGGTAAGAGGTCATGCCATTGAATGCAGGATAAATGCGGAAAATCCTGAGAAAAACTTTATGCCTTGTCCGGGAGTTATAAGAGACATTCATTTTCCGGGAGGCAACGGCGTCCGTATAGATTCGGCAATTTATAACGGCTACAGAATACCCCCTACATATGATTCCATGATATGTAAGGTTATTGTTCACGACAAAGACAGAACGTCAGCTATCAATAAAATGCAGTCGGTGTTGGGAGAGCTGGTTATAGACGGTGTTGATACAAATATTGATTTTCAGTTTGATATAATAGGCAATGAGAGATTTCGAAAGGGCGACATAAATACTCATTTTATACATGATGAGTACGGCTTATAAATGGGAGGAAGGATATGTTGAAGTTTAAGAAACAGACATATATCTCAATAGCGAGAAATGAGGCATTAAACAAGGAAGAAAGTATAGGGGAAATCAGGAGAAATATGGGCAGCGGTGCTTCGGTAAAAACGGAAAACAATGCACCGTCTGTTCCGGAGGGACTCTTTATAAAGTGCGGAAACTGCGGAGAAGCAGTTTACGCAGATGATGTGGAGGAAAATAATCATACATGTCCCAAATGCGGATATAATTTTCGAATAGGTGCATATCAGAGACTGGAAATGGTTCTTGATGAGGGAAGCTTTACAGAGTGGGATAAAGAGCTTACCACAAATAACCCTCTAAAATTTAAGGGATATGAGGAAAAGCTTACCATTCTTAAGTCGGATACAGGGCTTAGCGAGGCTGTTATAACCGGAAAGGGAAAAATTCACGGAATGAATCTTGCCATAGGCATGTGCGACTCCAGATTCCTTATGGGAAGCATGGGGGAGGTAGTAGGTGAGAGAATCACCAGAATGGTTGAGAATGCCACAAGGGAAAAGCTTCCTGTGGTTATATTCGCCTGCTCGGGAGGTGCCAGAATGCAGGAGGGAATAGTATCCTTAATGCAGATGGCAAAAACTTCACAGGCATTAAAACGCCACAGTCAGGCAGGACAGCTTTATGTATCCGTGCTTACTGACCCTACAACAGGGGGAGTAACGGCAAGCTTTGCCATGCTGGGAGATATTATACTGGCGGAGCCGGGAGCACTTATAGGCTTTGCCGGACCGAGAGTTATTGAACAGACAATAGGACAGAAACTGCCAAAAGGCTTTCAGCGTTCTGAATTTTTACTGGAAAAGGGATTAATAGACGGTATAGTAAAAAGAAGTGAGCTTCGTCATGTACTTGGTGAAATTATACGTATGCATACTGTGAAAACAGACAGAATTAATACCTATGACCATTACATTAAGAAAAATGCTCCTATAGCAGCGATTCCTTTAAAGGACAGCAGCCTGATGAATGCATGGGACAGAGTACAAATATCAAGAAGTGCTGAAAGGCCTACGGCACTTGATTATATATCAATTATATTTAAAGACTTTATAGAGCTTCACGGTGACAGAGCCTACAGAGATGACGGAGCTATTGTGGGAGGCATAGCAACCGTTGGCGGCAAGCCTGTAACGGTAATTGCACAGCAGAAGGGAAAGAATACAAAGGAAAACATATTAAGAAACTTTGGTATGCCTTATCCTGAAGGTTACAGAAAAGCCTTAAGGCTTATGAAGCAGGCTGAGCAGTTTAACCGTCCTATTATTTGTTTTGTAGATACTCCGGGAGCATTCTGCGGCATAGAGGCAGAGGAAAGAGGACAGGGAGAGGCAATAGCAAGAAATCTGTATGAAATGTCAGGACTTACTGTTCCTATAGTAACCATTGTAATTGGTGAAGGGGGAAGCGGAGGAGCCTTGGCAATGGCAGTATCAAATGAGGTATGGATGCTTGAAAATGCCACATATTCCATATTGTCACCTGAGGGCTTTGCATCAATTTTGTGGAAGGACAGCAAGCGTGCAAGTGAGGCGGCAGAAGTTATGAGGATAACGGCAAGTGATTTATTAAAGCTGAATATAATAGAAAAGGTTATCCCGGAAACAGTGCCTGCATGTGAGGATAATATATATGATTTAGCAGGATATATGAAAAACTATATAAAAGAATTTTTATCAAAATATAAGTCAAAAAGCAGAGAAGAAATTGCAAATGAAAGGTATGACAGGTTCCGCAGCTTTTAAGATTTAGGAAGAAAATAAACGGAGGTTATAATGGAGCTAAAGGCATTAAAAATAGGTGATTTGACAGCTAAAATTCCTATAGTACAGGGAGGAATGGGAGTAGGAATCAGCCTTTCGGGACTGGCGGGAAGCGTGGCTGCCGCAGGGGGAGTAGGTATTATATCTACGGCACAGATAGGTTATAAGGATCCGGATTATGATAAAAAGCCTTTGGATGTTAATTTAAAGGCAATAAAAAAATATGTGGATAAGGCAAGGGAAATAGCAAATGGCGGTGTTATAGGCGTAAACATAATGGTGGCAACAAAGTATTATGAGGAATATGTAAAGGCGGCAGTAAAAGCGGGAGTAGACCTTATAGTGTCAGGAGCAGGTCTTCCCACAACACTTCCTGAGCTTGTGAAAAATACAAAGACAAAGATAGCACCTATAGTGTCATCAATAAAGTCAGCAAAGGTTATATGCAAGCTGTGGGATAAGCATTATGGACAGACGCCTGATATGGTAGTTATAGAGGGGCCGAAAGCAGGGGGACATCTTGGATTCACCAAAGAGCAGCTAAATACCATAACAGATGAGGAGTATGACAGGGAAATACTGGGGATAAGAGAAATAGTAAAAGAATACAGTGACAAATACGAGAAGCATATACCGGTCATATTTGGAGGGGGAATATATGACAGAGATGATATGATGAGGTATATAAATATGGGGCTTGACGGTGTGCAGATAGGCTCAAGATTTGTCACTACATATGAGTGCGATGCGGCAGACGAGTATAAGCAGAGTTACATTAATGCAAAGAAAGAAGATATAAGAATCGTTAAAAGCCCTGTGGGTATGCCGGGACGTGCCATATATAATTCATTTATGAAAAGAACAGAGACAGAGAGCTTTAAGCTAAAAACATGTCATCAGTGTATAAGCACCTGTAATCAGAAGGATATACCATACTGTATAGCAGATGCACTTGTAAATGCAGCAAAAGGAAATACAGACAATGCACTTCTTTTTTGCGGAGCCAATGCTTATAAGGCTCAAAAGCTTGAGCATGTAAGTGATATTTTTGAACAGCTTACTGATGGATTAGTGAAAAATACAATTTGACAAAATATAATATATGGTCTAAACTATAAAAGTAAAAATTAATAAAGAGTGCAGGGGTACTGTGCATCAGTGAATTATTACATTTGGCACAGTTGAGAGTGACCCTTAGAACCTGTTAGTTAATACTATCGTAGGGAGCATATATTTAAGAATATAACCTTATGTGTAGATTAATCTGTGCATAAGGTTTTTTAGTTGATATACCCTATGGGAAAGCTTATTAAAATTATTAAATAGAAGGAGAGAAGCAATGAGACAGTATTGTACCCAGATGGAAGCTGCAAAGAAAGGTATTATAACACCTGAGATGGAAATCGTAGCAGCTAAGGAAAATATGAATGTAGATGAGTTAATGGAGCTTGTGGCGAAGGGACAGGTGGCAATACCGGCCAATATTAATCATAAGTCGTTAAGTCCCGAGGGAATAGGAACAGGTCTTAAGACAAAGATAAATGTAAATCTTGGAATATCGGGAGACTGCAAGGATTATTCCATTGAGATGGAAAAGGTAGATATGGCAATTAAGTTTGGTGCCGAGGCAATTATGGATTTAAGCAATTACGGAAAGACAAATACATTCAGAAAGCAGTTAATAGAAAAGTCTCCTGCAATGATAGGAACGGTTCCAATGTATGATGCAATAGGATATCTTGAAAAGGATTTACTTGAGATTACGGCACAGGATTTTTTAAAGGTAGTAAGGGCTCACGCTGAGGAGGGCGTGGATTTTATGACTATTCATGCAGGCATTAACAAAAGAGCCATTGAGTCCTTTAAGAGAGAGGGCAGAAGAATGAACATAGTCTCAAGGGGAGGCTCTCTTTTATTTGCATGGATAGAGATGACGGGAAATGAAAATCCTTTCTATGAGTATTATGATGAGGTTCTTGATATTTTAAGAGAATATGATGTTACAATAAGTCTTGGAGATGCATTAAGACCGGGCTGCATAGATGACAGTACGGATGCGGGACAGATATCCGAGCTTATAGAGCTTGGTAATCTTACAAAAAGAGCATGGGAGAAGGATGTGCAGGTTATGGTTGAGGGACCGGGCCATATGGCATTAAATGAGATAGCAGCAAATATGCAGCTTCAAAAGCGAATATGCCATAATGCACCATTTTATGTACTGGGACCATTGGTTACAGATATTGCACCGGGATATGACCACATTACATCAGCAATAGGAGGAGCCATAGCTGCCGCCAACGGAGCAGACTTTTTATGCTATGTTACACCGGCAGAGCATTTAAGGCTTCCTGATACAGATGACGTAAAGGAAGGAATAGTAGCAAGCAAAATTGCAGCCCATGCGGCAGATATAGCTAAGGGAATAAAAGGTGCAAGAGATATTGATAATAAAATGTCAGATGCAAGACATAAGCTTGATTGGGAGGGAATGTTTAAGTATGCCATTGATTCTGAAAAGGCAAGAAGGTATTACGAGAGTACTCCTGTGTCAGAGCGTCATACATGCTCTATGTGTGGAAAAATGTGTGCTGTCAGAACAACAAACATGATTCTTGAGGGCAAGAAGGTAGAGTTTTGTACCGAAAAATAAGTAAATGATAAGTAAAAAGGCTGTGAGATTTGAGAAGCTTCAGGTCTTACAGTCTTTTTATTATATAAGATAATAGGAAACAATGTAAAGTTTTTGTAAAAAATCAAATTTATTGCTTTACATAATCAGCTTTTTCTTTTAATATCATAATGTTAGGTAGTCGAACAGAGTGGAATAAAATGCAAGGAGTAGAAAATATGTTGATTTATGTAGTTGAGGATGAAAGGAGCATTAATGAAATTGAGTGTTACGCATTAAAGTCAAGTAATTTTGAAGTAATGCCGTTTTACAGTGCAGCAGAGCTTAAAAAGGGAATGGAAAAGAAAATACCTGATTTAATTGTACTGGATGTTATGCTGCCGGATAATGACGGGATTGCCATGATAGGACATATGAGAGATGATGTAAGACTTAAGAATACACCTATTATTCTGGTATCGGCTAGAAGCAGCGAAATTGAAAAGGTAAGAGGCTTAGATGCAGGAGCAGATGATTATATAACAAAGCCTTTTGGGATTATGGAACTGGTTTCAAGGGTTAAGGCACTGTTGAGAAGAGTAGAGAGAAGGACAGATAGAACAAATCTGTTAATTGCAGGAGATATTACAATAGATGAGCAGAAAAGAGAAGTGATATATCAGGGACAAAATATATACCTTACATATAAAGAATTTGAATTATTGAGGTATCTGGTAATAAACAAAGGAATTGTGCTGTCAAGAGATAAGATTATGGAAAATGTATGGGGTTTTGATTTTCAAGGAGAATCGAGAACCGTAGATATGCATATAAAAACATTAAGGTCAAAATTAGGACAGGGAAGGGCAATAATAAAAACTGTCAGAAATGTGGGATATAAACTGAATTAGGTTTTCGGAGGAAGATACCGTGGATAAAAGAGAATTTATGCGATTGTCGGTTCATGAAATAAAAACTCCAATATCGGTAATCCATGGTTTCGCAGATTTAATAAGCTATGGGATTATAAGCGAGGGAGAGTTGGAACAGACTGTTGAAAGAATAAAAAAAGAGGCACTGAGGATTACAAAGCTGGTTGACGAGCTGGCTTTTTATATTGGAATAAAGGAAAAGCTTACGGATATAAACTTTGATACGGTAGATATAGCAGTGCTGTTAAGCAGAGTGGTAAGGGATATTAAGGAAAATACGGAAGAAAACATAGAGGTAACAGTATCAGGAGAAGGAAGTATAAAGGGTGATGCAGGGCTTTTGACTGTAATGCTTTTACACATTATCGAAAATGGTATAATATATAACGACAGGGAAATAAAAAGACTTATATGCAATATAGATAAAAAACAGGAGAAGGTAATTCTTACTATAGAGGATAATGGCATAGGGATAGACAAAGAGGAGAGGGAAGCTGTGTTTAGGTGTTTTTATAGAATAGATAAGGGGCTGTCAAGAGGAAACGGCTGTAATGGATTAGGCCTTGCAATTAGCAGAGGAATTGCACAAATCCATAACGGAGCCATTAATATTGACAGTAAAAAGGGAAAGGGAACAAAGGTAACAATAGAACTTGGAGAGTAGCAGCTTTTTTGGAGGCATTTAATGGAAAAGATGTATGACGTAAAGGAAGAACAAGAAAAGGTAATACTGGTTGCCGTAAGTAACGGCAGTGATGAATATACAAATGAATCCTTAGATGAGCTTTTAGAGCTGGCAAAAACGGCAGGAGCCGTTACGGTAGGCAGATTAATACAAAATAGGGAAAAGGTTCATCCGGGAACATATATAGGAAAAGGCAAAACGGAAGAGTTAAAAGAGCTTATAGGAGCTTTGGAGGCAACAGGCATTATATGTGATGATGAGCTGTCTCCTGCACAGCTTAAGAATCTGGAGGAAGCACTGGATACAAAAGTTATGGACAGGACTCTTATTATACTTGATATATTTGCGGGAAGGGCATTTACAAAGGAGGGAAAGATACAGGTTGAGCTGGCACAGCTAAAATACCGAATGGCAAGGCTTGTAGGTCTTAGAAGCTCACTTTCAAGGCTTGGCGGCGGTATTGGAACAAGAGGACCGGGTGAAAAAAAGCTTGAGATAGACAGAAGATTAATAGGAGACAGAATATCAAGGCTAAAAAGAGAGGTGGAGGAGCTTTCACAACACAGACAGCTTGCAAGGGAAAAAAGAAGGAAAAATTCAATACCGGTAATAGCTGTAGTAGGATATACAAATGCAGGAAAATCAACGCTTTTAAACACATTTACAAGTGCATCTGTGCTGGAGGAGGATAAGCTTTTTGCAACCTTAGACCCAACAACAAGGGGATATAAGCTTCCAAGCGGTCAGGAGGTTATGTTAACGGATACGGTGGGGTTTATAAGAAAGCTTCCCCATCATCTTATTGACGCTTTTAAATCAACTCTTGAGGAGGCAAAATATGCAGATATTATTCTGCATATTGTTGACAGCTCCAATCCCCAGTTTGAGTCACATATGGACATTGTGTATGAGACTCTTGAGAATCTGGGTGTAAGGGATAAAACAATAATAACGTTTTTTAACAAGCAGGATAAGCTTAATGATACAGAAGGCAGAATATTTAAGGATAAAAAAGCTGACTATACGGCGGAAGGCTCCATAAAATATGGAACAGGAACAGAGGATTTAATAAATATTATTGAAAAGGTATTAAGTGAGAGAACTGTTTTCATTGATACTATAGTGCCATATAGTGCAGGAGGGGACATACAGCTTTTAAGAAAGTACGGACAGCTTATTTTTGAGGAGTATGCCGAAGCTGGAATACACATTAAGGCAAATATTCCTAAAGAGCTTGAAAATAAGTTTAATTATACGAATGGAGAAAGATAATGAGCATAGCGGATAATATATTTATAAATATGTGCAGAGACGTGTTGGAAAATGGTATAAGCACCGAAGGAGAAAAGGTGCGTCCTAAGTGGGAGGATGGTTCATATGCATATACCATAAAAAAGTTCGGCGTAGTAAACAGATATGATTTGTCCAAGGAATTTCCCGCAATAACCCTTAGAAAAACAGCATTAAAGGCCTGTGTTGATGAGCTTTTATGGATATGGCAGAAAAAGTCAAATAATATACATGAGCTTAACAGCCATATATGGGATAGCTGGGCAGATGAAAACGGCTCCATAGGAAAGGCATACGGATATCAGATGGGAGTTAAGCACAAGTATAAAGAGGGAGAGATGGATCAGGTAGACAGAGTTATATATGATCTAAAAAATAACCCTTACAGCAGAAGAATAATGACAAATATTTATGTTCATCAGGATCTTCACGAGATGAACCTTTACCCATGTGCGTACAGCATGACATTTAATGTGACAGGCGATAAGCTTAATGCTATATTAAATCAAAGATCACAGGACATTTTGGCAGCAGGAAACTGGAATGTTGTACAGTATGCCGTGCTTGTCCATATGCTGGCACAGGTGTGCGGTTATAAGGCAGGAGAGCTTGTTCATGTCATAGCAGACGCACATATTTATGACAGGCATATCCCAATTATAAAAGAGCTTATAACAAGGGAAACATATCCTGCACCTAAATTTTGGATTAATCCTGATATTAAGGATTTTTATGATTTTACGGTGGAGGATGTTAAATTAATAGATTATGTTACGGGACCACAGGTAAAGAACATACCGGTGGCAGTATAGATAAAGCATTGCGGAAATGAGGAAAAAATATGAATTTAGTAGTGGCAGTAGACAAAAAATGGGGCATTGGAAATAAGGGGCAGCTTCTTGTAAGAATACCTGATGATATGAAAAACTTTAGAAGTCTTACAGAGGGTAATGTTGTTATATTGGGGAGAAAAACTCTTGCAACATTTCCGGGAGGAAGACCTTTAAAAAACAGGGTAAATATTGTTATGACAAAAAAGGGGATAAGTCCTGATACTGAAGCAGTGACAGCAGGAAGCGTGGAGGAGGTTCTTGAGCTGATTAAAAAGTATAAGTCAGAGGATGTGTACGTAATAGGCGGGACAAGCGTATATGAGCAGTTACTTCCATATACGGATACAGCTTATGTGACGTATATTGATTACAGCTATGAGGCAGATGCTTATTTTCCAAATCTTGACCTGTCAGATGAATGGGTTATGACGGCTGAAAGTGAGGAGCAGACTTATTTTGATGTAGAGTATTACTTCAGAAAGTATGAAAGAAAAAAGTAATAAGGTATTGACATACACCTTATAAAAAACTAAAATATGATGTTAAGACATATGTAAAAACATACGTAAGGACTAAAAGCCATAGAACGCCTGAAAGTCACAAAAGTGTCTAAAGCCCCATGGCCTTAAGACACAAATAGAAGGAGGAATACTCATGGAAAAGAAAAATATCGACTGGTCAAACATAGGATTTGGCTATATGAAGACAGACAAGAGATATGTATCTCTTTATAAGGATGGAAAGTGGGACGGCGGAACTCTTACTGAGGATGACAAAATTACAATAAGTGAGTGTGCAGGGGTGCTGCAGTATGCCCAGACAATATTTGAGGGCTTAAAAGCATATACCACAGAGGACGGAAGAATAGTTACATTCCGGCCTGACATGAATGCAAGCCGTATGGCGGATTCCGCAAGAAGGCTTGAAATGCCTGTATTTCCTGAAGATAGATTTGTTGAAGCAGTAGCCATGACAGTTAAGGCAAATGCAGCATATGTGCCGCCTTACGGCTCAGGGGCAACATTATATTTAAGACCGTATATGTTTGGCTCAAATCCTGTTATAGGAGTAAAGCCGGCAGATGAGTATCAGTTCAGGGTATTTTGTACTCCTGTAGGTCCGTATTTTAAGGGTGGTGCAAAGCCTATTACCATAAAGGTTTCTGATTTTGACAGAGCAGCTCCTCACGGAACAGGTCATATCAAGGCAGGCTTAAATTATGCTATGAGTCTCCATGCAATAGTTACGGCACATGAGGAGGGCTATGATGAAAATATGTATCTTGACCCTGCCACCAGAACAAAAGTAGAAGAGACAGGCGGTGCCAATTTCCTGTTTATTACAAAGGATAATAAGGTAGTAACACCTAAGTCAGACAGCATACTTCCGTCTATTACAAGACGTTCCCTTGTACATGTTGCAAAGGAATATTTGGGACTTGAGGTAGAGGAAAGAGAAGTATTGTTTGATGAGGTTAAGGATTTTGCAGAGTGCGGTCTGTGCGGAACGGCAGCAGTTATCTCACCTGTAGGAAAGATAGTAGACCACGGAAAGGAAATATGTTTCCCAAGCGGAATGGAAGATATGGGACCTGTGACGAAGAAGCTGTATGAGACTCTTACAGGTATTCAAATGGGAAAAATAGAAGCTCCTAAGGGCTGGTTAAAGGAAATTATGTAAGTATTTATAATAGGGCGGCAGTATATCCGTATTAGGGAAGCTGCTGCTTTTTCTTTGCAGGATTAGGGTATCGGAGAGTATTGTTAATTGGATTCTTTATATTTGTAATATTGTGGAAAATACGGGCATATTATGATATGAGAAAATTAACAGGTAGAATATATGCTAAAAGTAATGCAAAATGACCTTATAGACAGAGGAATTCTACAGATAAAGGTGGTCAATAATTTTAATATTCCCATTCAAAATGCAGATATAAGTATATCATATACAGGAAATCCCACACAGACCATCGATGAGCTTAGAACAAATAATTCGGGATTAAGTGACAGGATAGAGCTGGCGGCTCCCCCGGTGGAGCTTTCTTTAGACGAAAATAATATTGTACAGCCTTATTCTGAGTATTCAATTATAGTAACGGCAGACGGATATGAGCCTATGGATGTATCGGGCATAGAGATACTGTCAGGCACTGAGTCTGTTCAGGAGGTTACTCTTACTCCCGTGGAAACAGGGAGAGAAGGAGAAAATATTGTTATTCCTGATCATACCCTATACGGGGATTATCCTCCTAAAATACCTGAAGCAGAGATAAAACCGGTAGATGATACGGGAGAAATTGTTTTAAGCCGGGTAGTTGTTCCGGAAACAATAGTGGTTCATGATGGTGCTCCAAGTGATTCCACGGCAACGGACTATTACGTAAGATATACTGATTACATAAAAAATGTGGCTTGCAGTGAGATATATGCAACATGGCCGGAATCAACGATCACAGCAAATGTGCTGGCAATTATGTCATTTACTCTAAACAGGGTATATACGGAATGGTACCGGAACAAAGGCTATGATTTTACAATTACGTCTTCTACTGCATATGACCATAAGTGGATGCACGGAAGAAATATTTTTGATAATATTTCCCTTATAGTAGATGAGATTTTTGACCAGTATCTTGCAAGACCAAATGTAAGGCAGCCAATACTGACACAGTATTGTGACGGAAAGAGAGTAATGTGCAGGGACAGAGGCTGGATGACGCAGTGGGGAAGTAAAACTCTCGGTGAGCAGGGGTATTCTCCGATAGAAATTATTAGAAATTATTACGGCAGTTCAATGTACATAAGCACTGCGGAGCAGATATCAGGCATACCGGCATCATGGCCGGGATATAATCTGACTATTGGTGCCACAGGAGATAAGGTAAGGCAGCTTCAGGAGCAGCTTGATACAATAGCAGAAGTATATACGGCAATACCAAATATAAGTGTAGACGGAATATATGGGGCTAAGACTGCGGAGGCGGTAAGGGAATTTCAGGATATATTCGGACTTCCCCAGACAGGAGTTGCAGACTTTAGAACATGGTACAAAATATCACAGATATATGTGGGAATAACACGAATAGGAGAGCTTTATCCATAAATTTTATTTTCAATGTGCCAAAAGAACAAACAGCAATATTCACCTGCCATAAGGTATGGCAGGTGCTTTTGGCATTATAAATTAAAAATGGGAAAACTCGGGCAAGAAAATCCTTTACAAATACCGCCCTTTTGGTATATTATAATTAATTATATATAACCTCACCATTTTAAGGAGTGCATAATATTATGGCGATTGAAGAAAAAATAAAAGAAAATATGGAAGAACAGGAAATAATTTCTAAGAATTTTATAGAACAGATTATAGAAAAAGATATTGAAGAGGGAGTGTATGACCATGTAACAACAAGGTTTCCTCCTGAGCCAAACGGTTATCTCCATATAGGACATGCCAAGTCTATACTTTTAAATTACGGGCTTGCAAAAAAATATGGCGGAAAATTTAATATGCGATTTGATGATACTAATCCAACCAAAGAGAAAACAGAATTTGTAGACGCTATATTAGAGGATATTAAATGGCTTGGAGCACAGTGGGACGGAGAGGTGTATTTTGCATCAAATTATTTTGAGCAGATGTATGAGGCAGCCGTAAAGCTGATAAAAAAAGGAAAAGCTTTTGTGTGTGATTTGTCGGCAGAGGAAATAAGAGAGTACAGAGGTTCTTTGACCGAGCCGGGTAAGGACAGTCCCTACAGAAATCGTTCAGTGGATGAAAACCTGCGTCTGTTTGAGGAAATGAAAGCAGGAAAATATAATGATGGGGAAAAGGTTCTGAGGGCAAAAATAGATATGGCATCACCTAATATTAATATGAGAGATCCTGTTATTTACAGGGTTGCACATATGACACATCATAATACCGGTGACAAATGGTGTGTATATCCAATGTATGATTTTGCCCACCCTATAGAGGATGCCATAGAGGGAGTTACTCATTCTATATGCACTCTTGAATTTGAAGATCACAGACCTTTATATGACTGGGTGGTAAGAGAGCTGGAATATGATATGCCGCCTAAGCAGATAGAATTTGCAAAGCTTTATCTTACAAACGTGGTTACCGGAAAAAGGTATATTAAAAAGCTTGTTGATGATGGCACGGTGGACGGTTGGGATGATCCTCGCCTTGTTACTATCTGTGCACTTAGAAGAAGAGGATTTACGCCTGAGTCCATTAAAATGTTTGCAAGGCTCTGCGGGGTGTCAAAGGCTAACAGTTCTGTGGATTACGCAATGCTTGAGTATTGCATAAGAGAGGATTTGAAGCTTAAAAGAAACAGGATAATGGCAGTTTTGGACCCTGTAAAGGTTGTGATAGATAATTATCCCGAGGATAAGGTTGAGTACTTTGAGGTTCCAAACAATCAGGAAAATGAGGAGCTTGGAACAAGAAAGGTGCCTTTTAGCAAATACTTGTATATAGACAGGGAAGATTTTATGGAGGAGCCTCCAAAGAAGTATTTCAGGCTGTTTCCGGGAAATGAAGTAAGACTTATGCATGCATACTTTGTTAAGTGTGAAAGTTATGTTAAGGATGAAGACGGAAAAGTAACTGAGATTCACTGTACCTATGACCCTGCAACGAGAAGCGGAAGCGGCTTTACTGAAAGAAAGGTAAAGGGAACCATTCATTGGGTAAGCAGGGAGCAGGCGGTAAAAGCAGAAGTGAGACTTTATGAGAATATAGTAGATGAGGAAAAAGGCAAGCTTAACGAAGATGGAACACTTAATCTTAATCCAAATTCCCTCACTGTTCTTAAGGAATGTTACATTGAGCCTTCGGTAAAGGGTGCAAAGCCAATGGATAGCTTTCAGTTTGTGAGAAACGGATATTTTTGCGTTGATTCAAAGGAAAGCAGGGAGGAACATTTGGTGTTTAACAGGATAGTTTCGCTTAAAAGTTCTTTTAAGATACAAAAGCAGTAATAAAAAATTGAACGGAGGGATAGACGTGACAGAAAATTTATTGTCAGGCTTGGAAAAATTAGGATTAGGAATGTTGGAAAATATGGAGCTGTATGAGGCAGATGAAGCTAAGGATAAAAAGTCTTCTGCTGAAGAGTCAAATATAGAAAAGGTAATACCTGAAACAGAATATATATTTGATAAGTCTTATAAATGCCCTGTGTGCGACAGCGAATTTAAATCAAAGGCGATTAAAACGGGAAAGTCAAAGCTTCTTGGAGTTGATCCTGATTTAAGACCAAGGTATCAGGGAGTAGATTCTTTAAAGTATGACAGTATAGTATGTACAAAATGCGGTTATGCCGCACTTGGCAGGTATTTTAATTATATAACGGGTCCACAGATTAGGCTTATACGGGAAAAGATAACTCCTTATTTTAAAGGTGTTGACGATAAATGTGAAACCTACAGCTATGATGAAGCAATTACAAGACATCAGCTTGCACTTGCCAATGCTGTTATAAAAAAAGGAAAGATAAGCGAGAGGGCCTATATATGTCTTAAGCTTGCCTGGCTTTACAGAGGAAAGGGAGAGAACCTTCCTAAGGAGGAAAAAGACAGGGATAAGCTGTTAAAGGAACTAAAGGAGACAGAGGCACAGTATATATCAAAGGCATACGAGGGTCTTGGAACAGCAATATACAAGGAATCATATCCTATAGCAGGAATGGATGAATGGACATGTGCATATCTTGTGGCAGAGCTGGCAGTACAGTGTCAGGATTATACAAAGGCAATGAAGCTGTTATCAGATATAATAGTTTCAAGGGCAGCATCATCAAAGCTTAAGGATAAGGCAAGGGAGCTTAGAAGATCAATACAGGGAAAGCAATAAAATGGATATATTTTAAATAATAATAAAAGCAGGATATCAAGCTTTATTGATATCCTGCTTTTATTATTATTTAAAATATTATTTGTCTTTAGAGCTGTCGTCCTTGGCTTCAGTATCATTAGCAGCCTCTGCAGTGTCAGAAGCGGAAGCCTCATCATCTGTATTTATGGAAGTATACCCTCTGTTTTCAATGTCTAAATCAGAAAAATCATCATCAAAATCATCATCATCAAAATCATCGAAATCGTCAAAATCTTCGTCCGATTTTTTAAACTTGTTATATAAAGCCATACCTCCGGCAACAGCGGCGGCTGCAACAGCAGCTAAGCCTAAAAATTTACCTAATTTTTTAATCATAGTAATGCCCCTTTCATTGCTTTTTTCTTAGTATATATCTTTTTTGTGCAAAAATAAATAGAAAAATTCAAAAAAAATTATAAATTTTTATATATGTATGGTATAATATACGCGGACACAAGGAGCTAAGTGCAGGCAAAGCAGGCATTTGGAGAGTGAAATGAGGTTTATTATGAGACAAAAACTTTTTGCCGCTTTATTTACGTTGGCAGTGATGGTAATTGTATGCTTTAATGTGATGGCAGACGGTAATACAAGTAAGACCATAGAGGAAGAGGAAAGCAGGGTAAATGAAAATCAGGAAAAGCTTGATAATATACAAAGCCTTCTTACAGAACTTAACAGCTCAAAAAATGATTTAGATGAATATTTGGCTAAGCTTAACGAGAGCTACAATGCAATTTCGTCATATATAGAGGAGCTTGATATTGAGAAGCAGACGAAGCAGAGTGAGATTGAAAGTATCAATCTTGAGCTTGAAAGGGCGGAGATTGAGCAGACGGACCAGTATGAGGCAATGAAGCTTAGAATAAAATATATGTATGAGACAGGAGATTCCGGCTATATAAATGCATTGTTTTCAGATGAATCATTAAGCGAGATTTTAAATAAGGTGGAGTACACGGCACAGCTTTTAGAGTATGACAGGACAAAGCTTGAGGAATACGAGCAGCTTCTTACGTATATAGCAGCGACAAAGCTGCAGCTTGAGGAGGAGCTTGAAAAGCTTGAGCAGCTTGTAAATGAGCAGCAGGAGCAAAAAAGACAAATGTCAGATATGATGGCTCAGGCGGCGGAAAACATACGAAGTAAGGAAGCTGAAATAGATGAGGCAGAATCCAGGGCAGAAGCACTGGCAAAGGAGATTCAGGAAGGAAAAGAATCCATAGAGGAGTTAAAGGCAGAGGAGTCACGAAGAATAGAGGAGTCAATAAGACAGTCCATAGAGCAGGCATCAAGAGAGGCGGCAGGAATACAGGAGGAGTCAACAACCTCACAGCCTTATGAGGCATCAGAGGAGGATGTTATGAGGCTTGCTGCCATAATGTACTGCGAGGCAAGGGGTGAACCTTACGAGGGAATACTTGCAGTGGGAACAGTTGTTATGAACCGTGTGGCAGACCCAAGATTTCCAAATACTGTTGAGGAGGTTATAATGTCTCCGGGACAGTTTTCACCTGTTGCAAGTGGTCATTATGCCATAGCATTGTCCAAGGGAGCAAATGAAACATGTATAAAGGCTGCGAGAGAGGTTCTTTATGACAATGTCCGGACGGGACCGTGGCTTTATTTCAGAACCATAAATAATATTATACAGGGAACCATAATAGGAAATCATGTATTTTATTACAGATAGATATAAAAATAAAATAAAAGTCAAAATATAGAGAAAAAACTTGACATTGTTAAGGTTAAACAGTATAATCTTATCAATTTGAGCATAAATCACAAAACATTGTATTTTATACAAGGAGGAACATATGAAAGCTTTTCTAATTTTGGAGGATGGACACGTATTTGAGGGAACATCCATAGGATCTGCTAAGGAGGTTATAAGTGAGATAGTTTTTAATACTTCCATGACAGGATATCTTGAAGTTCTTACGGATCCATCATATGCGGGGCAGGCAGTATGCATGACATATCCCCTTATAGGCAATTACGGAATATGTAATGAAGATATGGAGTCTTTAAGACCATGGCCTGACGGATACATTGTAAGAGAGCTGTCACGTATGCCAAGCAATTTCAGAAGCGAAGGTACAATACAGGAATTTCTTATTAAATATGATATACCGGGAATAGCAGGCATAGATACAAGAACCCTTACGAAAATATTAAGGGAAAAGGGTACAATGAACGGAATGATTACAACAAATGAAAACTACAATCTTGATGAGATTATTCCAAAGCTTAAGGAATACAGGGTTATGGGAGTTGTAATGAAAACTACCTGCAAGGAGATTAAAAAGCTAAAGGGAGAAGGCTTTAAGGTAGCACTTTTAGACCTTGGTGCAAAAAATAATATAGCAAAATCCCTTAACAAGAGGGGATGTCAGGTAACTATATATCCTGCTGACACTACGGCGGAAAAAATATTATCAGACAATCCTGACGGTATAATGTTATCAAACGGACCCGGAGACCCTAAGGAGTGTGTTTCCATAATAAATGAGATTAAAAAGCTTTATGATTCAAATGTTCCAATGTTTGCAATCTGTCTTGGACATCAGCTTACAGCCCTTGCCACAGGAGCAGATACACATAAAATGAAATACGGTCACAGAGGAGGCAATCACCCTGTTAAGGATTTAAAAAGCGGAAAGGTATATATATCGTCACAGAATCATGGCTACGTGGTAGACGAAAACACTATTGACCCTCACATTGCAGAGGTTGCATTTATAAACGTAAATGATAAGACTGTGGAGGGATTACGATATAAAAACGGAAATGTATTCACGGTGCAGTTTCACCCTGAAGCATGTCCGGGACCACAGGATTCAAATACATTATTTGACGAGTTTATGACAATGATGGAAAGCAGGAGGAAAAATAAGAATGCCTAAGGATAACAGTATAAAAAAAGTATTGGTAATCGGTTCAGGTCCTATTGTTATAGGTCAGGCTGCCGAATTTGACTATGCGGGAACACAGGCATGCCGTTCCTTAAAGGAGGAGGGCATAGAGGTTGTACTTGTAAACTCAAATCCTGCTACTATCATGACAGACAAGGATATTGCAGATAAAGTATATATAGAGCCATTAACTGCAAAGGTTTTAGAACAGCTTATAATAAAGGAAAAACCGGACAGTGTTCTTCCTACTCTTGGAGGGCAGGCAGGCTTAAATCTTGGTATGGAGCTGGCAGAGTCAGGCTTTCTTGAAAAGCATGGAGTAAGGCTTATAGGAACAACAGCCGAAACAATAAAGAAGGCAGAGGACAGGCTTGAATTTAAAAATACAATGGAAAAAATAGGTGAGCCTGTAGCACCTTCACTTGTTGTGGAAAATGTTGAGGATGGTATAGCCTTTACAAATAAAATAGGCTATCCTGTAGTACTGCGTCCTGCGTATACACTTGGAGGAAGCGGCGGTGGTATAGCCCATAACCTTCAGGAGCTTACGGATATATTGGAAAATGGTTTAAGATTAAGCCGTGTGGGACAGGTTCTTGTGGAGAGATGTATAGCAGGCTGGAAGGAAATTGAGTATGAGGTAATGCGTGACGGTGCAGGAAACTGTATAACTGTATGTAATATGGAAAACATTGATCCTGTAGGAGTACATACGGGAGACAGTATTGTAGTTGCACCATCACAGACACTTGGTGATAAGGAATATCAGATGTTAAGAACATCGGCCCTTAACATAATAAGCGAGTTAAATATAACGGGAGGCTGTAACGTACAGTATGCACTTCATCCGGAGTCATTTGAGTATTGTGTTATTGAGGTAAATCCACGTGTAAGCCGTTCTTCCGCACTTGCATCAAAGGCAACGGGATATCCGATAGCAAAGGTTGCAGCAAAGATTGCCATAGGATATACTCTTGATGAGATAAAAAATGCAATTACCGGAAAGACATATGCAAGCTTTGAGCCTATGCTTGATTACTGTGTAGTAAAGATACCAAGGCTGCCATTTGACAAATTTATTACGGCAAAGAGAAGCCTTACAACACAGATGAAAGCAACAGGTGAGGTCATGAGTATATGTACTAACTTTGAGGGCGGTCTTATGAAGGCAATACGTTCCTTAGAGCAGCACGTAGAGACACTTCGTGACTATGATTTTACAGGTCTTGATGATGATGAACTGACAGAGCAGTTATCCAAGGTGGATGACAGAAGAATATGGGTAATTGCAGAGGCGTTAAGACGTGGAATGTCATATGATAAAATCCATGACATTACAAAGATTGATAAGTGGTTTATTGATAAGCTTGCAATTATTGTTGAAATGGAGCATACATTAGAGACAGAGGAGCTTACTCCGGAGCTTTTGAGGGAGGCAAAGAGAATAGAGTTTCCTGACAGCTTTATAGGAAAGCTTACGGGAAAGGGAACAGAAGAAATCAAGGCTTTGAGAAAGCAGTATGGAATCAGGGCCGGCTACAAAATGGTTGACACGTGTGCCGCAGAATTTGAGGCAGCTACACCATATTATTATTCTGCATATTGTGTGGACAATGAAGTTATTGATACTAAGCCGGATAAAAAGGTTCTTGTGCTTGGCTCAGGTCCTATACGTATAGGACAGGGCATTGAATTTGATTATTGTTCGGTGCATAGCACATGGGCATTTAAAAATGCAGGCTATGAGACAATTATTGTAAATAATAATCCTGAAACAGTAAGTACAGACTTTGATATAGCAGACAAGCTTTATTTTGAGCCTCTTACGCCGGAGGATGTTGAAAACATTGTAGATATTGAAAAGCCTGACGGAGCAGTAGTGCAGTTTGGAGGACAGACAGCAATAAAGCTTACAGAGGCACTTATGAAAATGGGAGTTCCGATTCTTGGAACAAAGGCAGAAGATGTAGATGCAGCCGAGGACAGAGAGCTGTTTGATGCTATTTTGGAAAAGTGTGAAATACCAAGACCTTCAGGGCATACGGTATTTACTACACAGGAGGCAATAAAGGCGGCAAATGAGCTGGGTTATCCTGTGCTTGTAAGACCTTCATACGTTCTTGGAGGACAGGGTATGCAGATAGCTACATCTGACGAGGAGATAACTGAGTTTATGGAGATTATCAACCGCATAGCTCAGGATCACCCTATACTTGTTGATAAATATCTTGTGGGAAAAGAAATAGAGGTAGACGCAATCTGCGACGGCGAGAATATACTTATACCGGGTATTATGGAGCATATAGAGAGAGCAGGAGTCCACTCAGGAGACAGTATTTCAGTGTACCCTGCACAGTCTCTCACACAAAAGACTGTTGATACCATAGAGGAATATACAAGAAGGCTTGCAATGGCACTGCATGTAAAGGGTATGATAAATATTCAGTTTATTGTATGCGGTGAGGAGGTATATGTTATAGAGGTAAATCCCCGTTCAAGCCGTACAGTGCCGTATATAAGCAAGGTAACGGGAATTCCTATTGTAAAGCTTGCCACAAGGGCAATTATAGGAGAAAAGATTACGGATATGGGCTATAAGCCGGGCTTACAGCCTAAGGCAGATTATATTGCCATAAAGATGCCCGTATTTTCATTTGAAAAATTAAGAGGTGCAGAGATAAGTCTTGGTCCTGAAATGAAGTCTACAGGTGAGTGTCTTGGAATAGCAAAAACCTTTGAGGAGGCACTTTACAAGGCATTCCTTGGAGCAGGAGTAAATCTTCCTAAACATAAGAAGATGATTATAACAGTAAATGATGCCGATAAAAATGATGCTGTTTCCATAGGAAAAAGATTTGAGGCTTTGGGATATGAAATTTATGCCACAAGAAGTACTGCAAAGGTACTTAAGGAAAATGGCGTAAATGCCATTAAGGTAAATAAACTGTCACAGGAGGCACCTACTGTTATAGACCTTATATTAGAGCATAAGATAGATATAGTGGTTGACACTCCTACACAGGGAAGGGATAAGACAAGAGACGGTTTCTTAATAAGAAGGTATGCTATAGAGACGGGAGTAAACTGCTTTACGTCACTTGATACAGTAAATGCCCTGCTTACAAGCCTTGAAAGTACAGCAAAGGATCAGCTTACTCTCATAGATATAGCTACAGTGTAAGTAGCAAGATAATATGTTTAATTTAATATAAAAGAATACTTTATTACCGTGGTGCTGCTTTTACCATTAGAAATTGTAAAGGCAGCACCCGATTTATTTTATGAGTGATAATAGAAGCCTTGTTAATTATATCAGGCAAAAAATGTGCAGTGAGCAATAAAACATTGCTATATAGGACAAAATATGATAAACTATAAAAAAATTACCCACTATTTAAAGAGTTAAGAATACACAAGAAAGCTCAAAATAAAAGAACAGGAAACGGAATATAATATATTGGAGAAAAGTATTGAAATAACAAATATGAATAAGTTAATATTATATATTAATACAATCAGGAAGGAGACAATATAGTCATGGAAAGAGAATTGGCGTGGAAGAAGTACAAAAGCAAACAGATTAAAGAGATGGAGTCCTTATCAAAGAGCTATAAGGACTTTCTTAATGCAGGAAAGACAGAGAGAGAATGTGTGAAGAAGTCGGTAGAGCTTGCAAAGGAGGCAGGCTACAGAGATATAAATGAAATGCTGGAAGGGGGATATAAGCTTAAACCGGGAGATAAAGTATATGCGGTAAATATGGACAAGGCAATAGCACTTTTTAATATAGGAAGTGAAAAGCTTGAAGACGGAATGAATATTCTTGGGGCACACATAGATTCTCCAAGAATGGATATTAAGCAAAATCCTATGTATGAGGATGGAGGATTTGCATATCTTGACACTCACTATTACGGAGGAATAAAGAAGTATCAGTGGGTTGCCATTCCACTTGCAATACATGGCGTTGTAGTTAAAAAAAGCGGTGAGATTATAGATGTTGTAATAGGAGAGGATAAAAACGATCCTGTTGTGTGTGTTACAGATCTTCTTATTCACTTAGCAGGAGAGCAGCTTGAAAAAAAGGCATCAAAGGTAATAGAGGGAGAAGCACTTGATATTCTTATAGGAAGCAGACCTGTTGAGGGGGATGAAAAGGAAGCTGTAAAGGCAAATGTTCTTAAGCTTTTAAAGAAAAAGTATGGTATTGAAGAGGAAGACTTTCTCTCAGCAGAGCTTGAGGTAGTTCCTGCCGGAAAAGCGAGAGATGCAGGAATTGACGAAAGCATGATAATGGCGTATGGTCAGGATGACAGGGTATGTGCATATACATCACTGGCAGCTATGCTTGAGATAAAGGATGTAAAGAAAACGGCCTGCTGCCTTCTTGTGGATAAGGAGGAAATAGGAAGTGTGGGGGCTACGGGAATGCAGTCTAAATTCTTTGAGAATATTGTGGCTGAGATTATAAATATGACAGGTGAATTTAGTGAGCTTACATTACGCAGATGCCTAAGAAATTCAAAAATGCTTTCGTCAGATGTAAGTGCTGCATATGATCCGTCATATGCGTCATATTTTGATAAAAAAAATGCGGCATTTTTCGGAAGAGGAATGGTGTTTAACAAGTTTACCGGCAGGGGAGGAAAGGGAGGCTCAAATGATGCAAATGCGGAATATATAGCCTCTATAAGAAAAATAATGGACGAGCATAATATTTCATTTCAGACGGCAGAGCTTGGAAAGGTAGATGTAGGTGGAGGCGGAACCATTGCATATATATTGTCACTTTACGGCATGGAGGTTATAGACTGCGGAGTGGCAGTTTTAAATATGCACGCGCCGTGGGAGGTTACAAGTAAGGCAGACATTTATGAGACTAAGAACGGATATGCTGTATTTTTAAAATATGCATAGAAGAATATGCACATGGAGGAAAAAATGAATTATAGCGAGGCAAAAGAAAAGCTTGAAAGATATGGTCAGACACATCTTTTAAAATTTTATGATGAATTAAATGAAGCTGAGAAAGCAGAGCTTTTAGCTCAGATAGAAAGTACGGATTTTTCTATGCTTAAGCTGTGTGAGAGTAAAGAAAACATGGCAAAAAGGGGGAAAATAACTCCACTTGCAGCAATGACCCTTGGGGAAATAGAAGAGAATAAGGAATATTTTTATAATACAGGAGCAAGTGCCATAAAGGCAGGAAAGGTGGGAGCAGTCCTGCTTGCCGGAGGCATGGGGACAAGACTCGGCTCCCATGAGCCAAAGGGTATGTATAATATAGGTGAGACAAAGGATGTATTTATATTTGAGAGAATAATAAAAAATCTTATGGATATTGTGGATATAGCAGGCTCATGGATACATTTATTTGTTATGACAAGCGAAAAAAACCATAAGGCAACAACAGAGTTTTTTGAAGAAAAGGATTATTTTGGATATAATAAAAATTATATTACCTTTTTTAAACAGGAAATGGCACCTGCAGCAGATTATAACGGAAAAATATATATGGAAAGTAAAAGCCGTATGTCAACATCTCCAAACGGCAACGGAGGCTGGTTTATATCCATGTATAAATCAGGTGTTCTTGATATAGTAAAAAGGGAGGGGATAGAGTGGCTTAACGTGTTTGCAGTTGATAATGTGCTTCAGAGGATTGCGGACCCTGTGTTTGTAGGGGCGGTTATAAGCAAAGGCTGTGCAGTAGGCTCAAAGGTGGTAAAGAAAGCATCACCTGATGAAAAGGTGGGAGTTATGTGCCTTGAGGACGGAAAGCCTTCAATAGTGGAATATTATGAGCTGACAGATGAGCTTATGAATTCTAAAGATGAAAATGGAGAGCCGTCCTATAATTATGGTGTTATACTTAACTATTTGTTTAGGGTAGAGGATTTGGAAAAAATCATGAAACAGTATATGCCTTTACATATAGTAAAAAAGAAAATACCATATATTGACAGTGAGGGACAGCTTGTAAATCCTGAAGAGCCAAATGGCTATAAGTTTGAGACCCTTGTTCTTGATATGATACATCTTATGGACAGCTGTCTTCCTTTTGAGGTGATAAGGGAAAAGGAATTTGCACCTATTAAAAATAAAACGGGAGTCGATTCAGTAGAGACAGCCAGGGAGCTGTTAAGGAAAAATGGAGTTACTTTATAAAAGGTGGGAGGAAACATATGGATTATGGATTTGTACGTGTAGCTGCAATGACGCCTGACATAAGGGTGGCAGATACTATATATAACACAAATGAAATAAAGAGGCTTATAGATGCTGCAGTGGAAAAAAGTGTGCGTGCTGCCATATTTCCTGAACTGTGTATTACAGGCTATACATGCAGTGATTTGTTTTTGCAGTCGGCACTTTTAAATTCTTCAAGAAAAGCAGTGTCAGATATTGCAGAATATATTAAGGGGAAAAATATTATTACTGTAGTGGGTCTTCCCATAATGAATGACGGAAAGCTGTATAATGTGGCGGCAGTAGTTTATGACGGGAATGTTCTTGGAATTATACCTAAGTGCAATATACCTAACTACTCCGAATTTTATGAGGCAAGGCATTTTACAAAAGGAACGGGTAAGGTAAAATATATAGACTTTAACGGCGAGAAGGTTCCCTTTGGAGCAAATATTATATTTAAGTGGAGAGAGCTTGAGGACTTTAAGCTCTCCGTTGAAATGTGTGAGGATTTGTGGGTTCCCCTTCCTCCAAGCATAAGGCATGCCATAGCAGGTGCCACTGTTATTGCCAATCTTTCCGCAAGTGATGAAACTACCGGAAAGGATATATATAGGAAAAGCCTTGTGTCAGGTCAGTCTGCAAGGCTTATATGCGGCTATATTTATGCATCTGCAGGGGAAGGTGAATCATCAACTGATTTGGTTTTTTCAGGTCATAATATTATAGCGGAAAACGGAACGGTTATGGCAGAGTCAGGAAGATTTAGGAATCAAAGCATATACTGTGATATTGACGTTGACAAGCTTACGGCAGAGAGAAGAAGAATGACAACATATCCTCATAACATAGAAGGATACGGAAATATAGACGATTACCATATAGTTGAATTTTCCATGAAAAATAGCAGAAGTGATGATATGCTTTTAAGAAAAACGGATAATTCCCCTTTTGTTCCTTCAGATTTAAGTGACAGGGCAAAAAGATGTGAGGAGATACTTACAATACAGTCAATGGGACTTAAAAAAAGGCTTAAGCATACAAATGCCGCTTCTGCTGTTGTGGGAATATCCGGAGGACTTGATTCTACTTTGGCACTTCTTGTTACAGCAAAGGCATTTGATTCTTTAAAAAAGGACAGAAAAGATATAATAGCAGTGACAATGCCGGGCTTTGGAACCACAGACAGAACATACACAAATGCAGTTACTCTTATAAATAAGCTTGGAGCCACATTTAGGGAGGTTCCTATAGGGGAGGCAGTTTTAAGGCATTTTGATGATATTGGCCACGATAAAAATGTTAAGGACGTAACATATGAAAATTCCCAGGCAAGACAGAGAACCCTTTTGCTTATGGATATAGCAAATGAAAAGGGCGGAATGGTCATAGGTACGGGAGATATGTCAGAGCTTGCACTGGGCTGGGCTACCTATAACGGGGATCATATGTCCATGTACGGAGTTAATTCATCAGTGCCAAAGACTCTTGTAAGACACCTTGTACAGTATTATGCAGATACCTGCGGAGACAGTGTGTTAAAAAATGTACTTTATGATATTCTTGATACTCCTGTAAGCCCTGAGCTTTTACCTCCTGATAAGGACGGAACCATAGCACAGAAAACAGAGGATCTTGTTGGACCTTATGAGCTGCATGATTTCTTTTTGTATAATATATTAAGATTTGGATTTGAGCCGGCAAAAATATATTATATGTCAGTTAAGGCATTTGACAAGCTGTATGATAAAAAGACAATATTAAAATGGCTGAAGGTGTTTTATAAAAGATTTTTTTCGCAGCAGTTTAAAAGGTCATGCCTTCCTGACGGTGTAAAGGTGGGAAGTGTTGCAGTGTCTCCGAGAGGTGACTTAAGAATGCCAAGTGATGCCTGTGCAGATATATGGCTGAGTCAGCTTGAGAATATAAACACAGATGAAAGGTAAGAAAGGTGAATATAAAATGAGCTTAAGAGAAGTAAGGGAGTATTACGGAAAAAGCACGGGACTTTTGTCCTTTATGAATCTTATTTTTGTTATGGTAATAGGAGGAATGGGAATATATATTGCAGATATAATGTCGGCAAATGATGAGAATGAGACAAAGGTATTTTGCTTATACACAGTTTTTGTTGTGGGCTTAATACTTGCCATACTTCTTATAATTTCATGCTTTATGGGAAGAAATGGAAACTATGAGACAGCATTAAGATTTCGAAGGCTTTTGGCAGTGATAGGCTGTGTCATAGGAATAATAAGCCTTATGGTAAGTGCCGTTACCATAGCGGAGACATATAAGGAATGGGAGGACGGTTATACCTTTGCCATATTTATTATACAGCTTGTGGGAAGTATACTGGCTGTTGCAGCATGCATAACACTTTTTGTTTTTTCCGCAGCAGGGGGAAAATATTATGACAGTAAAAAAGCAGCAAAAGATATTCCTGAAGCAATGACTGCAGAGAAGAATAAGAGAAAATATATGTTTTTGATAAATATTTCATATGTTGTTCTTTCAGTATCAGTATTTCTTCTTTCATTATATTTTGCAGTGGAAATAGATTCCTACAGTATCCAGGACTTAACTGATAACAGCAGGTATTCATCAATATATGAGATTATATTTAAGGCAGGTCTGATAACAACTATTCTTGTATTTGCATCAGGAGTTCTGCTTCTTTGTGTAAAGAGTCAAAAAGTATATGCTTTATCAAAAGCAGCTTATATTGTAAATACCATTGTGCAGGCTGTTTTTGTAATATATTCAATTTTAAATATATCAAAGGATTTTGTAAAAGCACAGTATCCTGATATTACATATATTGTGTTTGGCATAATTCTTGCCGTAATTTCATTTGTTTTTGCAATGAAGTCATACTTCATTGCAAAAACTGCTTAATCGGAGGCTTTTGCCTTATCCAGTGCAGTCTTAATGGCATCCATTAAGACTGCATATGTATATTGACTGTCCGATGTCATATAGACATCATCAGGGTTTTGCGTATCTATTATCTGGGTTCTTATACTGTCTATGGAAACCTTTAGCTGGGGATACACTGTTTCTATGGTATCACCAACAGGAGACAGGCTTACGTCTACTATTCTTTCGGAATCTACCTTCACGGATACCTCCATCGGCATACTTCCCACTGTAAGAGAGGAGGAGTATGTTCCGGGAACATAAGAAGCATTTGTTTCTTCATCTTCACTGTTATGCAAAAACATAAAAACAAGGAGAAGGATTAAAAGTATTCCTAAAATAACAAATATTATGGTGTATATTAATTCTTTTAACTGAAAAACAACTATTTTAGGGTTTGAATTCATATTGTCACTCCTGTAATATTATATATTACAGTCTATTTTGTGCCTTAAGAAAATATGATAAGAAATTAAATATATAAGTATGCACAATCAAAACAAATGTTCGATAAAATCTTGACGTAAAGTTTCTTATATGATAATATTTTAATATAAAGCTGAATGGATTTTGCAGGCATTTATAAAAAAGGAGATAAGACAATGGAAAACAAGGGTGTGATGAAGCTTGTCCTTGGCGGCAGCGGTTACGGAAAGTCAACATATGTTCTTGAGGAATTAATAAATAAATCAATGGAAAATCCCCATAACAATTATATAATAGTAGTGCCTGAGCAGTTTACAATGGCTACACAGAAGGAGATTGTGGAAAGACACCCTAACCATGGTGTGATGAATATAGATATTGTCAGCTTTAACAGGCTTGCCTTTCGTGTGTTTGAGGAGCTTGGAATAAGCAATCTGTCAATACTTGACGATACAGGTAAGACTCTTATATTAAAGAGAGTTATAGAGGAAAACAAGGAAAGCTTAAATATATATAAAAATAAAGCAAATCAGTCTGGCTTTGTGGAGGAAATGAAATCAGCCGTATCAGAGCTTTATTCCTATGGCATAGATTTAGATAAGTTTGATAATATTGTGAATATAACCTTAGACAGACCATATATAAGTGAGAAGCTAAAGGATATAAGGCTTATTTATGCAGCATTTAAGGAGGCACTTGGCAGTAAGTATATTACAAAGGAAGAAATACTAAGCAAGCTATGCGGCGTAATAGACAGGTCGGACATTATAAGAAATGCAGAGTTTGTATTTGACGGCTTTACAGGCTTCACCCCTATACAGTACAGACTTATAGGTATTCTTCTTGAAAAAGGATGCCATATAACTGTAACTGTAACAATATCCGCAGAAGAGGCGGAAAAGCTTACAGATACAGGTTTTAAGGAAATTAAGGAGCAGGAGCTTTTTAATCTGTCAAAGACCACAATAAACAGTCTGTTTGCACTGGCGGCAGACCATCATATATCAATAGGCAGCAATAATATAGTTATAATGGGAAGGAACTGTAATTACAGGCTTAGAAATAACGGAGATATTGATTTTCTGGAGAAAAATATATTTAGGAATAAAAATTCTACATATAAAAATACAGGAAATATAAAAGTGATACAAATGGATAATGCAATGAAGGAGGCAGAGCTTGCAGCAGCATATATTAATGACGGAGTGAGAAACCAGGGGTACAGATACAGGGATTTTGCTGTTATAACGGGAAATCTTGATATATACAGAAAGCTTATAGAAACATCATTTACGGAAAACGAGATTCCGTTTTTTATGGATAATAAGAGAAGGCTTATATTAAATCCATGTGTTGCAGCCATAAGGGCAGCACTTGATATGGTGAGGGATGATTTTTCCTATGTCAGCGTGTTTAAATTCTTAAGATGCAAAATGACAGATATTAATCAGGATAGCATAGATATACTGGAAAATTATGTCCTTGAGTATGGAATAAGAGGGTATAAAAGGTACAGCAAGCCATTTAGACGATTAAAAAGCGGAAAAGACAGTGAGCTGTTAAATAGAGTTAATGAAGTAAGAGAGCAGTTTGTATCACTGATAAGTGACTTTAGGGAAAAGGTATCGGGAAAAGATAAGACGGTAAAGGATATGACCTACGCAGTTTATTATCTTATGGAAGAACTTAGCATTTACGAAAAGCTGAAGGTGTATGAGGAAAGGTTTAACAGTGAGGGAAAACTTAGCTTAAGCAAGGAATACAGCCAGACATACGGACTGGTTATAGAGCTTCTCGATAAGCTTGTGGAGCTTATGGGAGAAACGGTAATAACAGTAAAGGATTACGGAAAGCTTCTTGAAGCAGGCTTTGAGGAAATAAAGGTTGGAGTGATTCCCTTAAATGTTGACAGTGTGGTTGTGGGAGACATGGAAAGAACAAGACTTTCAGATATTAAGGTTTTATTTGTCCTTGGAGTAAATGACGGCATTATACCAAAGATGGGGGAAGGTACAGGGCTTCTTACACAGAGAGACAGGGGATATTTAAAAAAGCTTAATGTGGAGCTTTCTCCTACGGCAAGGGAAAGTATATTTATACAGAGATTTTATCTTTATCAGAATCTCACAAAGGAATCTCATAAGCTAATACTGACATACAGCATAAGCACAGTGGACGGAAAGCCTGCCAGACCGTCGTATCTTGTGGGAACGATTATGGATATGTATGAAAATAAAAGTATTATAAGTGAAAATCCGTTTAGATACAATATATATACTAAGGAGCTTGGATTAAAGTATGTTGCAGAGCATTTTGTAAACAGCAGTGAGGATATGACAGATTTAGTAAAGGAGCTGTATACGTATTTTTTCAGTCATAAGTCATTAAGTCATAAGCTTAATAAGATTACGGAGGGAGCATTTTTTAACAGCAGGACAGGAAAAATAAACAGTGCCGTGGCAAAGGCACTGTATGGTGATGATGTGGTAAAAAGTGCCTCAAGGCTTGAAAGATATGCAGCATGTGCTTATGCTCATTTTCTTGCATATGGGCTTCAACTTGCACAGAGAAAGGTTTATGAGATAAATGCAGCGGATGTGGGAACAGTTTATCACAGGGTTATAGAGCTGTTTTCAAAGGAAATGAAATTAAGAGGCTGTGATTTCAGAACAATAACAGACACAGACAGGGAAAATATTCTTGATATATGTATGGAGAAAATATATGCCGCAGACAAGGAAAATGTATTTCTTGATTCCCACAGAAACAAATATCTTTTGAGCCGTATACGTGATGTGTCCTTAAGAACAATCTGGGCAATATCAGAGCATATAAAGGCAGGAAATTTTAATCCTGAGGATTTTGAGCTGTCCTTCAGAGACGGAAGAATAGACAGGGTAGATACAATGGAGGAGGATGGAAGATATTACGTTAAAATAATAGACTATAAGTCGGGGAATAAAGCCTTTGATATGGAAGAGATGATGAACGGTCTTCAGATACAGCTTATATATTATATGGGTGCAGTTGTTGATATAGAGAAGGAAAGGCATAAGGATAAAACAGTAATGCCGGCAGGAGCATTTTATTTTAATGTGAAGTCACCTTATATAGAAAGACCGTCAGAAGCTTACGGATATTATGATGAGTATCTCAGTGATGAGGAAAAAAAGAAGCTTGAAGAGCTTTACAGGGAAGCAATGCTGTCAGAATATAAGATGACAGGACTTGTAAACAGTGACAGTGAGGCAGCCTGTAATATGGACATCAGCTTAAATGATGGTGGGAAGTCATCAATTATAATACCTATAAAGGCAGATGAGCTGAATTCAGGCATTGGAAAAAGCTCCATGGGAACAATAAACTTTACAAGAGTTATAGAGTATGTGAAAAACTGTGCAGAGAAAATGTGTGACGAGATACTGGAGGGAAATATAGATGCCAATCCTTATAAAAAAGGTATTTTTACACCTTGCCAATACTGTAATTATAAGGGGCTTTGTACCTTTAACGAAAAATATTCGGGAAATAAATTCAGAACCTTAAATAAATTTCAGCCGGAGGATATATTTAAGGAAATTACTAAGGATGACAATAAGCAGGATATAGAGGGTGGTGAAAAAAATGGCAGTGGAATGGACTGAGGAGCAAAAAAGTGTTCTTGAGGTGAGAAATAAAAATGTTTTAGTATCTGCGGCAGCAGGTTCAGGAAAGACAGCAGTACTTACAGAAAGAATAATAAAAATGGTAACTGAGGAAAATATGGATATAGACAGGATTCTTGTAGTTACTTTTACAGCAGGTGCAGCAGGAGAAATGAGGGAGAGAATATTAAAGGCTTTAGAAAAAAGGTCAAAGGAGGAGCCTGACAATGATCATCTTCAAAAGCAGCTGTCTTATATTCACAATGCAATGATAACAACCATAGACAGCTTTTGCCTTAATATTGTAAGGCAGTACTTTAATAAGATAGATATAGACCCGTCCTTTACAGTGGCAGACGAGGGGGAGCTTAAGCTTATGAAGGAGGATGTGATGACGGAGCTTCTTGAGTCATGCTATGAGGAGGGAAAAGAGGATTTTTTGGAATTTGTCTCTGATTATGGCAGCAGCAGAAGTGATGAAAAGATAGAGGAGCTAATAAAAAAGCTATATGAATTTTCAATGAGCTATCCAAATCCCGAAAGGTGGCTTGATGAAAATATTAAAAATTATGTACCTGAGAACAGTAAAGAAGGTGATATAGAGGATATACTATCAGGGCAGAAGTGGTATATATATATATTGCAGGAGATAGAGGATATGCTGTCTTATGTATTAGGTGAAACAAAGAGAGCCATAGAGATAGCTTTAAGTGAGGATGGTCCCTTTACATATGAGGCTGCCCTAAAGTCTGATATGGAATTCTTAAGAAAGGTTATGGAGGAGAGGGACTATGATAAAAGAGTGGAGCTTTTGGCAAACTTTAAGGCGGTATCATTGTCAAGAAAAAAATTGCCGGATACTACAGATGACAGAAAAAAAGAGCAGATAAAGGCTATAAGAAGCAGTGTAAAAAAGGAGATAAAGCAGCTTAAGGACAGATACTATGGATTTACAATGAAAACTCTTGTAAAGGATATGGAAAAGTGTAAGACTCACGTAAAGGTGCTTGTAAGGCTTACAAAGGAGTTTATAAGGCGTTTTGACCAAGCAAAGAAGGAAAAAAATATTATTGATTTTAGTGATATGGAGCACATGGCACTTAAAATACTTACATATGAGGATAAGAACGGTACCTTAAGGCAGACGGACACTGCAATAGAGGTGTCGGGGGATATAGACGAGATAATGATAGATGAGTATCAGGACAGTAATCTTGTCCAGGAAACCATACTTAAGTCAGTGTCAGGGAGAAAATCAGACAGAGGCAGCAAAGAGGTTTATGAGGGTACTCTGTACAATAATATTTTTATGGTAGGAGACGTAAAGCAGAGCATATATAAGTTCAGACTGGCAAGACCTGAGCTGTTTCTTGAAAAATACCGTACATTCCCAACAGATGACAGCCATGAAAATAAAAGGATAACATTATCAAAGAATTTTAGAAGCAGAAAGGAAATTTTGTCAGGAACCAATCTTATATTCAGCCAGATTATGTCAAGGGAATTAGGAGGAATAGAGTATGATAAGGATAATCAATTATATTCAGGTGCAGATTATGAGGACTACGGAAGTGATTACAGTATAGAGCTTTTGCTTGCAGATACTAAGGAACTTGAAAAAAGTAATGATGATATGGAAAGCAGGGAGCTGGAGGCATATATGACAGCTCGAAGAATAAAAGAAATGATTAAAGAGGAGTATCAGGTAAGGGATAAAGCTACAGGGAAGAAAAGACCTGTAAGGTATTCTGACATAGCAATACTTTTGAGAAGCTTTGGAGCGTACGGTGATGCCTATACCGATATATTGCAGACAGAAGGTATTCCTGTTAAAAGCCCGGCAGGAACAGGTTATTTTGATACCTTTGAAATAGTTACCATTTTAAATATGCTGTCAGTTATAGATAATCCAAGGCAGGATATACCTCTTACTGCTGTTATGAAAAATATATATTCCTTTACGGATGAGGAACTGGCATTAATAAAGGTTTATGTTAAAGAGACAGATAGGGAGAGGGACTGTTTTTGCTTTTGGGATTATGTAAATATAGTCAATGAAGACAGTGAAAACACGGATGCTTTAAGAAACAAGGTAAATAAGCTTGTTTTTCACATAAATATGTACAGGGAAATGGTGCCGTATACATCTATACATGATATGATAGAGGATATACTTAAAACTACGGGCTTTGGTTACTTTGCCGCAGCAATGAAGGCAGGAGAGCTTAGAAAGGCAAATATAGAAATGCTGAAGGAAAAAGCAGTTGCCTTTGAAAATACAAGCTACAGCGGTCTGTTTAACTTTGTAAGATATATAGAAAATATGAAAAAGTATAATGTGGAGCAGGGGGAGGCAGACATATCGGGAGGAGAATATGTTACACTTATGACTATACATAAGAGTAAGGGTCTTGAGTTTCCTATTGTGTTTGTAGGTGCCATGTGTAAGCAGTTTAATAAAGCTGACACAAGGGGAGATATAGTTATGCATCATGACCTTGGAATAGGTTTAAATTATCTTGACAGAAAATCAGGAATTAAGGCGGACACACTTATTAAAAGAAGTATAGGAAGACGGATAGAAAAGGAAAATGCCGCAGAGGAGCTTAGAGTATTTTACGTGGCACTTACAAGGGCAAAGGAAAAGCTTATTCTTGCAGGCAGCGGAAATATATACGGTAAAATTAATAAGTATATTGATATTAAAGAACAAAGGGAAACAAAGCTTTCTTACATAACAGTATTTCGGGCATCTGATTATCTTGACTGGGTTATAATGTCTGTAATAAGACATAAGTCCTTTGCTTGTATACTAAAGGAGATGGGAGAGACGGTGCCGTTTTCATCACAGCTTTTTGAATATCCGGCAAATTTTAATATAAAAATATATTCTCCACATGAGCTTATGTATACAAATGTTAAGGAGCATATACAGTCTGAAAATGACAGAATGGTGTATGAGAATTGGAATGTGGAGCACATTTTTAACAGGGATATAAGGGAGTATATAAATAATATATATATGTATTCATATCCTTATAAAAAGGATATGGAGCTTAAAGGAAAGGTAAGTGTGTCGGATATTAAGCATATGTTTATGAAAATGTATGATGAGGCTACTGATGTTACGTCAGAGGAAGATAATATAAATGGCTTTCAGACGGATGAAAAGCCGGTTCCTTTATTTGTAAATAGTGAAGCTTTAATGACAGGAGCCTTGAGAGGTACTGCATATCACAGAATATTTGAGCTTATGGATTATAAAGCCTTTTTAAACGTTACAGGCAATATGGAGAGAACCAAAGAAATTAAAAGGCAGCTTAAGGTATTGGAGGAACGAAAGCTTGCACCAAAAGAGTATTTTGAAGCTGTAAATCACGAAAAGGTACTTGGGCTTATTAATTCAGGTATGGGAGAAAGAATGATTAAGGCAGCAGCAAAGGATTTACTGTTTAGGGAAAAGCAGTTTGTCATAGGTGTTACGGCAGATAATGTAAAGCCGGAGTATTCAAAAAACGAAAGAGTTCTGGTGCAGGGAATTATTGATGCATATTTTGAGGAGGAGGGGCAGCTTGTAATAGTTGATTATAAGACTGATAATATAAAAAGCCTGAAGGATTTATTTGCAAGGTATGAAACCCAGCTAAATTACTACGGAATGGCACTTGAGCAGATAACGGGAAAGAAAGTTAAGGAAAAAATATTATATTCAGTAAAATTTAATAAAGAATATAGTTTTTAGTCTGCCGCCTATTTAAAGTCATAAAAAATTTCTTTAAGCTGTTGCAGAAATTTATCAGCAGCTTTAGAGAATACCTGATATTTTTTCCAAATAATAGATGGAGATATTTCTATGGACGGCTTTATAGGGCGAAAGCAGAGGCTGCTGTCGCCTGTTGTGTTGATAAGCTTATCAAAGCAGACGGCATATCCAAGACCTTCTTCTACCATAAGAGAACCATTGAAAAGAAGATTGTAGGTTGCTATGATATTAAGCTTGGAAACATCCTGTCTGATTTGTGCTGCTATTGGCCATCCGTCACGCTCTTCCTGATGGGACATAATAAGGGGCTTATCCCACAAATCCTCAGGAGAAATGTATTCCTTATCTGCAAGGGGAGAGTCTTTCTTCATTAATATGCCAAAAGTGTCTTTAATGGGAATCTCAATGGATTCATATTTGGAGTGGTCAATAGTGCCGTATACAAGTCCAAAATCAATGAGTCCCTTGTCCAGCCGTTCAATTACATAAGTAGAGTTTCCACTGTAGATGTGATAGTGAATGTCGGGATATATTTGTTTTAATTTATTTGCAGCTTGAGCAAAGAAACGGATTACATCGGTTTCGCCTGCTCCAATATAGACATCACCTGTAATGGTTTTATCCGAAAGCTGAATTTCACTTTCGGTTTTTTTTACTAAATCAAGAATTTCCTCTGCCCTCCTGCACAAAATCATTCCTTCTTCATTAAGGGTTACCTTGCGGGAGC